>NZ_WIVZ01000019.1:0-112421 GCF_009600325.1 Pseudomonas sp. FSL R10-2189 | reverse complement strand
GATGCTCGTTTCCAAGCATCGGATTTTGCGGCCTGCGGGCTAAAGGTCAATGAGTCAGTCTTAACTGACTGGCATTAGCCTATAAGGCCTCTTTTTTAATGCTTTAAACAGTGGCTGAGCACTCTTTAAAACAAGAATATGGAGCGGGAAACGAGACTCGAACTCGCGACCCCGACCTTGGCAAGGTCGTGCTCTACCAACTGAGCTATTCCCGCAATAATGGCGTCCCCTAGGGGACTCGAACCCCTGTTACCGCCGTGAAAGGGCGGTGTCCTAGGCCACTAGACGAAGGGGACGTTGCCCGAAACATACGCTGTACGTTTCAGTGCCAACTACACGCACCTAAGTGTGTGCTTTGGCTTTCACTCAACCCCGCCCGAGAGCGAAGCTGCTTAAAAATGGAGCGGGAAACGAGACTCGAACTCGCGACCCCGACCTTGGCAAGGTCGTGCTCTACCAACTGAGCTATTCCCGCAATAATGGCGTCCCCTAGGGGACTCGAACCCCTGTTACCGCCGTGAAAGGGCGGTGTCCTAGGCCACTAGACGAAGGGGACGTTGCCCGAAACGTACACTGTACATTTCAGTGCCAACTACGCTCACCTAAGTGTGCGCTTTGGCTTTCACTCAACCCCGCCCGAGGGCAAAGCTGCTTAAAAATGGAGCGGGAAACGAGACTCGAACTCGCGACCCCGACCTTGGCAAGGTCGTGCTCTACCAACTGAGCTATTCCCGCAATGGCGTCCCCTAGGGGACTCGAACCCCTGTTACCGCCGTGAAAGGGCGGTGTCCTAGGCCACTAGACGAAGGGGACACACTACAACTTCACTGGTTGCATGCGTTTCGCTGTTCGCTTTACGCTGCAATTGGCGCGCATTCTAGAGATGGTTTTGGAAGTCGTCAACCCCAATATGAAAATTTATTGAAATCAATGACTTCCCGTCCTTCTAGGCCTTTTCCTACACAGTGTGACGTATGACTCCTGAGGCCTATATTCCGGCCTCCTACAAGGCGCTATGATGATCAGGCCTGAGTGATGGCCAAATGCACCTATCGAATATGGACCTCTCTATAGATAGCCAACCGCCTGAACTCAGTGAACTAACGCAGCTGTTTCAGATCAAGCCTATTAGCAACACTGCCTGGCACACTCTATGGCAGGCAGACCACCTGAAGAGGTTTTAACGTTGACGCCTTCCATCATCACCCTGCTCGTCGTTGCCGGGATCGTGCTTTTGATCGCCATCGGCTACATCAACCACATGGTGGAACACAACAAGGTGGAAAAAGCCCGGCTCAAAACCGAGCTTAATGACCGTATCCGCCGTTGTAGCGAAGTCAACGAGATCTTTCCCGGGCAACTGATGACGTCGGCACTCAAGTTGTTGCTAACCCGCCTTGAACTCAATGCCACCCAGCGTCTGTTGCTGCTGCAAAAATCCGACGCCAGCTTAAAAGCACGGGTTGCCGAGCTTGAAGCACTGGTTGCGCAAGGTGAGTCGATCCCGGTCAACAACCCGCCCAACCCGATCATGACGGAAGCCAAGGCCAAAGATGTGCGCTTTCTGCTGGAAACGCTGCATGGCCAGATCACCCGCGCCGCCAAAGACCGTGTACTGCCCGCCAATGAAGCCAAGCACTGGCTCAAAGAGATCCGTCACCTGCTGGTGGTGCTGCATATTGAGTTCTTCAATAACCTTGGCCAGTTGGCGTTCCAGCAAAACCAGCCGGGTCAGGCGCGCCTGGCCTATGAGCGCGGCGTGCAGTATTTGCGCAAACAGGCCGACCCTGCCCCGTATGGCCAGTCACTCAAAGCGTTTGAAGCACAATTGGTGCGCGCCAATGCCCTGCTGCAAAGCACGCTGGAGCCCAGCAGCGATGAGGTCAACGCGCTAACTGAAGGCCTTAAAACCGATGAAGCTGAGGGCGACTGGAAGAAGAAAGCCATTTACGACTAAAAATCTGTGCCATGCCCGTAGTCGTTGCCGAGCCTTGCGAGGCTAAGTCCGCAGAGAGGCGCATACAGTGTCAGCTCATGAATTTTTGAAGCAGCGCCCAGGACGGGCAAAGGTATGAAACACACAAAGGCAGCCACGCAGGCTGCCTTTATGTTTGACGTCAGGCTACCGGATTGATTGGCTTTTCCGGGTACCACACGTCCAGCAGCGGGCTTACTTCAACGCTAGTCAGCTCTGGACGAGCTTTCAACCAGGCTTCAACAGCAGCACGTTGCTCTTCGCTGACCGAGCCGCGCTTTTGCAGGCAAACCAGACCGTAGTCGTCGCCGCCAACATAGCCCAGGCCGTTAGCTTCCATGGCTTCTTTCAAGAAAGCGTCAAGGAATGCGTCGACAGCCTCATCCGACAGGTCTTCTTTGAAATCCAGGTTCAGCTCAAAACCCAGCTCCTGAAATTCATCAACGCACAGTTTTTTGCGCAGACGCTGGGAACGATTAGTAGCCATTGAACAATCCTCTTAAGTAATTACCGGCGGCACTTTACCAGCTTCAGGCTGGCGCTGCCCGGTTGCATGTGAGCGACTCATCGTTTTATCCATTAAATAAGTCAATCCCTGGCCTACGCTGATGCACAAGCCCGATAACCTTGGGGCATAATGCCAACACTTTTATGACCATCGAGGGACTTTTTGTTCATGCCCTCTTATTTTCCCCCTCGCCTGCAGGGTTTTACTTTTGATGATTAAATCTTTACGACCATTGTTTCTGGCCAGCCTGTTTTTGCCGCTCGCCTTCGGCGCCAATGCCGCCCCTGTCAACGCCACCCTGACTCCGAAAGTCCAGCAAGCGCTCAAGACCAACAAGCTGCAAGACGACGCGCTGTCCCTGGTATTGCTGCCGCTGACCGGCCCGGGTGTTCCAACCGTCTTCAACGCCGATGTATCGATGAACCCGGCGTCCACCATGAAACTGGTGACCACCTATGCAGCCCTGGAAATGCTCGGCCCGACCCACCAGTGGAAAACCGAGTTCTACACCGACGGCACCCTGAACAACGGTATTTTGCAGGGCAACCTGTACCTCAAGGGCGGCGGCGACCCCAAGCTCAACATGGAGAAGCTCTGGCTATTGATGCGCGACCTGCGGGCCAACGGCGTACAGCAAATCACCGGCGACCTGGTACTGGATCGCAATTTCTTCGAACAACCGCAATTGCCGGTGTTCAACGATGACGGCAATGACGAAAACAAGCCGTTCCTGGTCAAACCCGACGCACTGATGGTCAACCTCAAAGCCTTGCGCTTTGTGGCGCGTAACGATTCGGGCAAGGTGCTGGTCTCGGTGGAGCCGCCTATTGCGAGCATCCGCATCGACAATCAGGTCAAGGCCATCAACGCCAAGCAATGCACCGGCGATGTTCGCTACAACCCCGTCACCCAAACCGACGGCTCGGTAATTGTCACCGTCAGCGGGCAACTGGCTGATGGCTGCAACTCTCAGACGTATCTGTCCTTGCTTGATCACGCGACCTACACCGCCGGAGCCGTGCGCGCCATCTGGAAGGAGCTGGGCGGCAGCATTCAGGGGCAGGACCGTCAGGCCAGCGTCCCTAAAGGGGCAAAACTGCTGGCTCGTGCCTACTCGCCAGACCTGGCTGAGATCATTCGCGACATCAATAAATACAGCAACAACACCATGGCCCAGCAGCTGTTCCTCAGCCTCGGCGCTCAGTTCCGTACCGACGCAGACGGCGATGACGCCAAAGCCGCGCAGCGTGTGATACGCCAATGGCTGGCCAAAAAAGGCATCACAGCGCCGCATCTGGTCATGGAGAACGGCTCCGGCCTGTCGCGTGCCGAGCGTGTGAGCGCACGTGAAATGGCGCAAATGCTTCAAGCCGCCTGGAAAAGCCCCTACGCTGCCGAGTTCATCAGTTCCCTGCCGATCGCGGGCAAAGACGGCACGATGCGCAAGCGCCTGAAAACCACAGCAATGAACGGTCAGGCACACATCAAGACAGGCACCCTGAATACCGTGCGCGCCATTTCCGGCTTTAGCCGCGACAGCAACGGCGACACCTGGGCCGTGGTCGCCATCCTGAACGACCCGCGCCCGTGGGGTGCGTCTTCGATTCTCGACCAGGTATTGCTAGACCTGTATCGCCAGCCAGCCGTGGCTAACCGCGCAGTATCTATCGCGCCATAACGTCAGGCAGGCAATGAAAAACGCCCCCGATCGCAAGAAAGGGGGCGTTTTTTATGGACTGATTACCGCCAGGGCAGCATCAGCGGGCCGTGATTTTCCAGGCTCGGTGGATTTTGCTGTTACGGGCAAAGTCCGGATCGATGGTGCTCGCGGTAATTTCTTCTACGAAATAACGCGCGGCCAGATGCTCGTCCAGAACAAACTTGCGGAAGTTGTTCGAGAAGTACAGCACGCCGCCCGGAGCCAGACGTGCCATGGCCAGATCGAGCAACTGCACGTGGTCACGCTGAACGTCGAAGATGCCTTCCATGCGCTTGGAGTTGGAGAAGGTCGGCGGATCAATGAAGATCAAGTCGTACTCTTCACGGCAGGCATCCAGCCAGGCCATCACATCGCCCTGCTCCAGACGGTTTTTGTCCGAGAAACCGTTCAGTGACAGGTTACGGCGCGCCCAGTCCAGATACGTCTTGGACAAGTCAACGCTGGTGGTGCTGCGCGCACCGCCTTTGGCTGCGTGCACGCTCGCCGTGGCGGTGTAGCAGTACAGGTTGAGGAAGCGTTTGCCGGCCGCCTCTTTCTGGATGCGCATGCGCATTGGACGGTGATCCAGAAACAAGCCGGTGTCCAGGTAATCGGTGAGGTTCACCAGCAGCTTTACGCCACCTTCCATCACTTCGGTGAACTTACCCTGCGCGCTTTGACGCTCGTATTGCTTGGTGCCGCTCTGACGCTCACGGCGCTTGACGATCACCCGGCTCTTGTCGATGTTCAGCGCCTGCGGGATCGCCGCCAGGGCGTCGAACATACGGGCCGAGGCTTTTTCCGGGTCTACCGATTTCGGCGCTGCGTATTCCTGGACATGGACCCAATCGTGATACAGGTCGATCGCCATGGAGTACTCAGGCATGTCGGCGTCGTAAACGCGGTAGCAATCAATCCCCTCGCGCTTGACCCATTTGCCCAGTGCCTTGAGGTTTTTTTGCAGACGGTTGGCAAACATCTGCCCGCCTTCGCTCAAGCGCGGTTGCTCGATGACCACCGGTGCAGGCTTGATCGGGTTGCCGTTCTTGTTGAACTTCTGCTCCACGGGGGCTTCGACCACAGACTCAGCCTGTTCACGCTCGGCCTGACGCTGCTCCGGGGTACGACGTTCGCCTGTCACGAACTGATCCGGGGTGACCTTGATCAACAGCAACTTGCACGGCAAGGCGCCGTTCCAGAACGAATACTGCTTGTGGCTGCGAATGCCCATGCGCTTGCCCAGATCCGGGGCGCCGGTAAACACCGCCGCTTCCCAGTTCAGACAGGCCTGACGCAGACGCTCACCGAGGTTCTGGTAGAGATAGAGCAAGCTTGCTTCATCGCCCAGACGCTCGCCGTACGGCGGGTTGCAGATCACCAGGCCTTTCTGGTTTTGATCAGGGCGCGGCTCAAAGGTCGCCACTTCACCCTGGTAAATCTTGATCCAGTGGCTCAGCCCAGCCCGCTCGATGTTGTTGCGCGCAGGCTGGATCAGACGTGGGTCGGCCTCGTATCCGCGAATCCACAGCGGTGGCTTGGCCATGCCGATTTCGGCACGCTCAGTGGCTTCATCATGGAGTTTTTTCCAGATGGCCGGTACGTGACCCAGCCAGGCATCAAAGCCCCAGTGAATGCGGTTAAGGTTCGGCGCAATGTCGGCGGCGATCATTGCGCCCTCGACCAGAAACGTACCCACACCGCACATCGGGTCAGCCAGTGCGGCGCCCTCAGCGGCCATGCGCGGCCAGCCGGCACGAATCAACACGGCGGCGGCGAGGTTTTCTTTGAGGGGCGCAGCACCTTGCTGCAGACGGTAGCCACGCTGGTGCAGGCTGCTGCCCGACAGGTCCAGGGACAGAATCGCTTCGCCGCGATCCAGGCGCAGGTGGATACGCAAGTCCGGGCTGAACTTGTCAATCGACGGGCGCTCACCAGACGGCGTGCGCAGCTTGTCGACGATAGCGTCTTTGACCTTCAAGGCACCGAAGTGGGTGTTATCGATGCCCGAGCCATGCCCGCTGAATTCAACGGCCAGGGTGCCGTCCGGGACCATGTGGTCATGCCAGTCAACGTCCAGCACGCCGTTATACAGGTCTTCGGCATTCTTCATCGGGAAGCGCTTGAGGACCAGCAAAACGCGGTTGGCAAGGCGTGACCACAGACACAGGCGGTAGGCAGTTTCCATATCTGCCACGCCACGAATGGCCGAGGTGTGCTCGCGAGCTTCCTCAAGACCAAGGCCAATAGCCTCCTCGAGGAGCAGACCTTCAAGGCCTTTAGGGCAGGTAAGGAAGAGTTCGTTACGATCCGACATGGGATTCCTGAGCTTTTAGCTTTCTGTGGGCAGGCAACGCATCGCCTGCTCCGTTTTCAATCAAGCGCTTTTCTTGAAGAGCGCTCGCGTGGCACGAAACTGTGCCGTTCCACTTCAGCAACAACACCCACCCTGAGGCAGAGTGAGTCTAGACGCTGAGGCAGGTCATTCATTAAGAAACAATTGGTCATATTCAGACCCTTCGTCGAATAGTGCCCGATTCAATCAGGCAGCTATTAGCAACGGAGAATGAAACTCATCATCTTTGCAAGCGCTCGTCCTGTCAGGGTTTAACCGGAGCCGGGCGAGTAAAAACAGCCTGTCTTATGGCTGTAACACCATTTTCGTTACGTGCTTATGACAAAACGATCATTCCCTCACCCGAGTGCATTGGTTAGAACTGGACTCAGGTTGTCGCCGCACAGGCAACAACAGAAAGGCTCGCCACGCCGGCAGCGAGCACCCCCGACGGCAGATCAGTCTGCCCCGACCTTTGGAAGGTCGACGCTAAATAAAACAGTCAACAAGTGAGGGAAACACCCTATGAGAAGACTTAAGCGTGATCCGTTGGAAAGAGCATTTTTGCGCGGATATCAAAATGGCGTACATGGTAAATCCCGTGAGCTTTGCCCATTTACTCTACCGTCGGTACGTCAAGCCTGGATTAACGGCTGGCGCGAAGGACGCGGCGACAACTGGGACGGTATGACTGGCACTGCGGGCATCCACAGACTCAACGAAATTAACGCCGTCGGCTAACACTGGACACCTTCCGACATCACCTTGAAGCGACACCGATTTAACCTTGCCGTCCTATCCAGGCGGCGGGCTTCGGCCCAAGGGCTCCTTAAAGGAGCCCTTTTTTATGCCTGCACGCCAGGCGCTACGCGTTACTTGCGTGGCAACGCTGCAATGGCATCAACCGATTCACGAATCAGCGCCGGGCCTTTGTAGATAAAGCCTGAGTAGATTTGCACAAGGCTGGCACCCGCGGCGATTTTCTCAGCCGCGTGCTTGCCTTCTGTAATCCCGCCAGCCGCGATGATCGGCAAACGCCCTGCCAGCTCAGCGGCCAGCACCTTGACGGTATGCGTGCTTTTTTCGAGCACCGGGGCGCCCGACAAGCCGCCCGCCTCATCCCCATGGGCCAAACCTTCAACGCCGACACGGCTAAGCGTGGTGTTGGTGGCGATAACAGCGTCCATGCCGGTCTCCAGCAGCGCCTGAGCCACGAGCACGGTTTCTTCGTCACTCATGTCCGGTGCGATCTTGATCGCCAGCGGTACGCGCTTGCCGTGGCGCTGCGTCAGTTCGTTCTGACGCAGTTGTAGGGCTTCGAGCAACTGCTTGAGCGAATCACCGAACTGCAAGCTGCGCAAACCCGGTGTGTTCGGCGAACTGACGTTGACGGTGACGTAGCTGGCGTGGGCATACACCTTGTCCAGGCAGATCAGATAATCGTCGACGGCACGCTCAACCGGCGTATCGAAGTTCTTGCCGATATTGATGCCCAGAATGCCGCTGTAGCGGGCCGCCTGAACGCGACTAAGTAAATGATCAACCCCAAGATTGTTAAAGCCCATGCGGTTGATAATGGCCTGAGCTTCCGGCAAGCGAAAAATACGTGGCTTTGGATTGCCTGGCTGAGGGCGCGGCGTGACCGTGCCGATCTCAACAAAGCCAAAACCCAATTGGGCGAAACCATCGATGGCTGCGCCGTTTTTATCCAGACCGGCAGCCAGACCGACCGGGTTTGGAAAATTCAGCCCCATGACTGTCACTGGCAGCTTCGCCGGTGCCTTGCACAACAAACCATTAAGCCCCAGACGGCCGCCCGCCCCGATCAAATCCAGCGACAGATCGTGAGAGGCTTCAGGGGACAGTTTGAAAAGCAGCTGGCGGGCCAGGTTATACATGGGCGCAATGGACTCGAAGGGTGACGGAAAGTGGGCGCAATTATAGCCGCGCCGCCTGGCAAATCACAGGCAAAGAAAAACCCGGCCTGAGCCGGGTTTTTCTGGCAGCTTATCTAAAATTAATTAGATTGAGCTTGTACAACGGCTTCAACGCGACGGTTCAGAGCGCGGCCTTCGTCAGTTGCGTTAGTCGCAACTGGATCTGCCTTACCGTGACCAACTGCGTCTACACGGCCAGCCGAAACACCTTGCTGTACCAGAGCCTGACGCACAGAGTCAGCACGACGCTGGGACAGTTTCAGGTTGTAAGCATCGGTACCGACGCTGTCAGTGTAACCATTCACAGTAGTGCTGGTCGCAGGGTACTGTTGCATGAACTGAGCAACGTTCTTGATGTCTGGCAGGTACTGAGACTTAACAACGGCTTTGTCGAAGTCGAACTTAACGTCCAGCTCAACTTTAACCACTTCAGCGATCGGAGCTTCTGGTTCTGGCTCAGCGATTGGTGCTGGAGCTGGAACTGGAGCAGGAGCTACTTTGCCACCGCTGCCACCGAAGTTCACACCCAGACCAACGGTAGGAGCGTAGTCCCAACGGCCGTTGTCCAGTTTGTAGTCAGCTTCAACACCAGCACGGGCGAACAGGTTGTCAGTGATGTACCACTTAACACCGGCGCCAGCAGTCAGGAAAGTCGACTTGTCGCGACCGCTGTGGCCATCAGCCTCAACGTTGGTCATGCTCTTGTGAGCAACACCGCCGGAAACGTATGGACGCAGAGCGTCGCCTACGGTGCCGAAGTGGTACTGAGCGTTCAGACCAAAGTTGTCACCTTGCAGCTTCTGGTGACCAGTGCCGTCGTTCGAACGGGTGTGAGTGGTCTTGTCGTACGCGAAGTTGATCGAAACGTCATCAGTGATGAAGTAACCGATCGAGGCGCCTGGGTTGTAACCGTCTTCAACGTGGTTGACGCTGTCGTTGTACTGTTTTTTGTAGAACAGTTCACCCTCGACCGCGCCTTGGCCTTGTGCCAGGGCACCGAACGAAGTTGCGGCTACAAAGGAACCAATGGCAATGCCCAAGGTGTTTTTCAGTTTCATCCGTTAAATCCCCATCTGGTGATTGTAAAGCAGTCCCACATACCGGGGGACAACTCGGCGGCAAGTCTATCAGACCTTGCCTACACGTAGAGCCATTTGCACTGAACTAAGTTTCAGCAAGACCTGCAAATTTCTCACGCAATTTATCAAGAGCGCGCTTGTATCTCATCTTCGTCGCGCTCAAACCCATATGCATTATGTCTGCGATTTCCTGAAATTCCAGTTCTGCGACAAAACGCAGCACTAAAATTTCGCGATCAATCGGATTCACATGCACCAACCAGCGATCAAGTCCGCCCTTTTCCTCAGGTTTCGGCGCCTTTTCCTCAGACGCTTCCTCAAGGGGGTCAATACTTAATGCGTCCATCAAGCGACGCTTTCGCCGTTCCTTTCGATACTGTGTGATGCATTCGTTGTAAGTGATGCTATATAGCCATGTCTTGAATTTCGATTTTCCTTCGAAATTTTTCAAGCCGTACAACACCTTAAGCATCACTTCCTGACAGACATCATCCGCGTCCCTATCGTTCCCTAAGTACCTTGAACAAACGTTGAACAAAGTGCGTTGATAGCGACGCATCAATTCTTCATAAGCACGCGTCACGTGAAACAACTCATCATGCGCGCGCGCAACCAACTCCTCATCAGAGAGCTCGCGGGGATCGTAGCGCATGGATAGCGATTGGGCTTTATTCAAAACGAGTCGTGCCGACAGTCAGGTCAATGGCCACCGCATCAGCCTTCAAAGCAGGCATTTTTACGGCGGCATACATTAGCAGGGTTTGCCGCATTAGCGGCTTGTCACGTGCTGCTCCAGCAAGATCCGATTGGAAATTGAGACTAGCTCACCTTCCTCGGTCAGCAACGTGGTTTTAACCGTGCCGATCTCTTCGATCTGCCCTTCGACCTCGCCAACTCGCACTTCTTGCCCAACCTGGTACAACTCACGCACATAGATCCCGGCCAGAATCTGACCGGCAATTTCACGACTTCCCAAGCCCATGGCCAGGGCCACAGCCAGACCAACGGTAATCAAAACAATCACAATCACGTGGTTCAGCAGGTCGGTTTTGACCTCCAACTGACTGATAGCCACAGAAATACTGATGATGATGACCAGCCCCTGAGCAACACGCCCCAGGCCACTTGCATAATCAAACCCGACGCTCTCGGCCGCTCCCCGCACCAGGCCATTGAGCAACTGTGCAAGTAGCACACCCGCCAACAACACTAGCAAAGCTCCGAAAACCTTGGGCAAATAAACCGTAAAAATATCCAGTGCCGCAGAAACGCGGTCCAGCCCCAGCGATTGCGCCGCCGACACCAGAAACACCAGCAGGATGAACCAGTAGACAATTTTGCCGATGAGGATCGAGATCGGCACCTTGATGCCGATGCGAGCCAGAATCTTGGTCAGGCCGGTGCCGCCCATGAGGCGATCGAGGCCCAACTTTGCGAGCAACTTGGACAGCAGGGTATCGAGCAGTTTGGCAACCACGAAGCCCAGCAGTACGACAACCAGCGCCCCGAAAAGGTTCGGGATGAAGTTGGCAATTTTAGTCCACAGGGCAGTCATTGCCGTGACCAGGCTCTGAGTCCAGAGATCAAGTTCCATGTTCAATCAGCCTTATCAACAGGGCGAGCAGCAGGTTTGCGCCGCGAAACGGGCGCAATATGGGCCGAACCGCTATTCAATGCAATCGTCAGCGCTTGCATCCAGCGACCGGGCAGGCTGAAAAGATCACCCGCGCCTACCTGGCGATTGGCGGTTTTCAGCACTCGCCCCAAACACGCATCATCGTCACGGCTGGATGACGGCGTTTTGAGCATTTCACGTAGCGACTGTTCAAACGGATCGTGCATATGCACCTCTCGGTATCTCAGTGAAAGACGCAAGCCACTTTAATCGGGTCACATTTCGCGCCCATTCAAAGCCACTGCAAACGTCGATAAAACCACCACTGCACGACGGCAATCACCACCATCAGGCTGCAAACCACCGGAAAACCCCAGGGATTATTAGAGAACGGCACGCCGCCCACATTGATCCCGAGCAAGCCCGTGAGAAATGTAATCGGTAAAAAGATCCCGGTGATCACCCCGAAGCGGTACATGATGCGGCTCATGCGCTCGCTCATGCGCCGGTCTACGGCCTCAAGCACCAGCCCCACGCGCTCTCGCGTGAGTTCGAGTTCTTCCAGGTAACGCGTCAGGCTGTTGTTGAGCTCGTTCCAGTAATCGAGCACATCACTGCTGAACCACGGGATTTTTGTTCGCGCGAGTTGCCCGAAAATATCCCGTTGTGGCGCCAGAAAACGACGTAAACCGGCAGCTCTTCGACGGATCGGCAAAATAGCACCGTGCTCCGGGGTATACCGTTCGTCGGCATCTATCTTATCTTCTTCGTCATCGACGATTTCGGACAGGTCGCCGATCAAGTCCTGGACCTTCAACGTCAGGTTTTGAGCGAGGTACAAGATCAATTCGGCGGAATCTTTCGGGCCATCGCCTTGCTCAAAATCACTGAGCATTTCATCAATGGCACGCAGCCTTCGCAAACGCAGTGAGATAACCCGCTGCGAGCTGCCGAAGATGCGCAGCGAAACCATGTCTTCCGGCTCAGCGCCCGGATTGAGGTTAACCCCGCGCAAAAACAGCAACAGTTCGTTGTTGGGCAAGGTCAACAGACGGGGACGGGTGTTTTCTTCGAGCAGCAAATCACAACTGAAATCGCTCAAACCACTGGAACCGCGCAGCCAGGTCTGGGCTTGCGGGTGACTGCGATCCCAGTGCAACCAAAGGCTTTCATGACTTTGCAGTTCCAGCGTGTCCAGCTCAGTACGCGGGATATGGCGAGCACCGCCCTTACCGTCCAGAACCAGGGCATACACCAGCCCCCACTGTGCGTTGTCTTCCTCTTGCATCCGTGGTCCTTGTGATTAGAGCGTTGAGCTTTTGCCCTGAATCATGTCGGCATTTTCAGAGCTGAAGGCGAAATAATAACGCCATTGTTATCGGCATAAATGAATTCTCCGGGACGGAACGTGACACCCGCAAAGGTCACCGCCACGTTCAAATCGCCAATGCCGCGCTTGTCAGTCTTCATCGGGTGGCTGGCCAGCGCCTGAACGCCCAGGTTTGTCTGTGCAATCACGTCGACGTCACGGATGCAGCCGTAAATCACCAAACCTTCCCAGCCATTTTTAGCGGCCTTTTCCGCCAGCATGTCGCCCAGCAACGCCCGGCGCAGGGAACCGCCGCCATCTACCACCAACACCTTGCCATGCCCCTTGAGTTCAACCTGCTCCTTGACCAGCGAGTTGTCTTCAAAGCACTTGATGGTCACGATCTCACCACCAAAGGAATCACGCCCGCCAAAGTTGCTGAACATGGGGTCCAGCACGTGCACCAGCTCTGGATAGGCATCGCACAAGTCGGGGGTAAGGTAGTGATTCATGAACTAGCTCCTGTTTAAGGTGGGCACAGCAAGATGAAAAACGGCAGCACTACTGTTATAGACGTTCTGACAAGCGCTGGCGTTAAACATGCCACGCACTCGCCAATGAGAACTCATTAGCTAACCAGTCACGAAATGTGACCAGAAACACCACGAGCGTCATATAGTAGCCGCAACCACTACCCGCCGAAACCCCCTACGCCTTGCCGAGCGAGTTCAATCAACGCATCTCAGCGTTGGTTAGCCAGTTGAGCACCCGCGGCCACACCTCTTGCTGAGCCGCCGGGCTCACCAGCATGTCGACATGGTTAAAGTCAGAGCTGAACCCCTGCTCGCGCCCCAGGCACACAAACTGGCGCTGCGCGGCGCCCAGTTGGTCATACAGCTTGCGGCAAGCCCACTCCGGCGTTTGTCGGTCGCCCGCCGCGGCCACCACCAGCACCGGCAGTTCAACCTGTGCCAAGCCGGCCCACCAATCGCGATCCGCGTCTTTAAAACGGCCCATAAAGCCATTCCAGCGCAGGGTTTCGAGTGCGATGCCGACCGGCTCATCTTCAGGGCCACGTTTAAGACGGGTGCCTGACAACTGCGCAAAACGCTTCAACAACAGGTAAGCGCCCCACTGCACCGGCGGGATTTTCAGCGACCAGTAGCGGCGATTGATCTGACAGCCGAAAAACGCCGCCGAGGCCACGTCTGCCGCCTGCAGATACTCACCGCCAAGGGCCGCCGCCAGGCTGATAGCGCCTTGGGAATGGCCGATCCAATGCGGCGTTTGCCCGCTTTGCTCACGCACAAACGCACCAATGGCTGGCAAATCGTAGCGGGCGTAATCCGCCACCCGGTTTTTGGCCCAGTGAATATTGCGCGACGACAAGCCATGGCCGCGCATTTCAGGCAGCCACACATCAAAGCCGGCCCGGGCCAAAAAGGCCCCCAGCCCGACACCTTTGGGCGAATACCAGAACCGACGATTGGAAAAACTGCCGTGCAACAAAATGACCGGCACACCCCGCACCTGGCCCGCATCGGCCATGCCCAGACGGGTCACCACCAACTCCACGGAAATATCCGGGCTGTTGGCGGGCTTCAAGCGATAAACGTCTTCGCTCAGATCACCCCGACGCTCAGCGCTGATCAGGGCAACGGGAAATAAATGGCTGCTGCTTTGCATAATGCTCTTGCACAAAAAAGGGCGAATTCGAACACGAACTCGCCCTAACACGTATAGAGAGCAAGGCAACCGATGGGTTGCCCTGCCCCTTCTCTCAACGACTCAAGCTTGCGCTTGGCCTTCAGCCAGGAAGAACCAGGTTTCCAGTACGGTATCCGGGTTCAACGACACGCTTTCAATGCCTTGCTCCATCAGCCACAGCGCCAGATCCGGGTGATCGGATGGGCCCTGACCGCAAATACCGATGTATTTGCCAGCCTTGTTGCACGCCTGAATAGCGTTGGACAGCAGCTTTTTAACGGCCGGGTTACGCTCGTCAAACAAGTGAGCAATCACACCGGAGTCACGGTCCAGGCCCAGGGTCAACTGAGTCAGGTCGTTGGAACCGATCGAGAAACCGTCGAAGAATTCAAGGAATTCATCAGCCAGAATCGCGTTGGATGGCAGCTCGCACATCATGATGATGCGCAGGCCGTTTTCGCCACGCTTGAGGCCGTTTTCAGCCAGCAAGTCGATCACCTGGCTCGCTTCGCCCAGGGTCCGTACGAACGGCACCATGATTTCAACGTTGGTAAAGCCCATGTCGTTGCGCACGCGCTTGAGGGCACGGCACTCGAGCTCGAAGCAATCGCGGAAGTTTTCGCTGATGTAACGCGAAGCACCACGGAAGCCCAGCATCGGGTTTTCTTCTTCCGGCTCGTACAGTTTGCCGCCGATCAGGTTGGCGTATTCGTTGGACTTGAAGTCCGACAGACGCACGATCACTTTTTTCGGGGTAAACGCGCCAGCCAGGGTGCTGATGCCTTCAACCAGTTTGTCGACGTAGAAATCAACCGGGTCGCTGTAACCCGCGATGCGCTTGTCGACGCTGTCTTTGATTTCTTGCGGCAAACCGTCGTAGTTCAGCAGTGCCTTTGGGTGCACGCCGATCATACGGTTGATGATGAACTCCAGACGGGCCAGGCCCACACCGGCGTTCGGCAGTTGTGCGAAGTCAAACGCACGGTCCGGGTTGCCCACGTTCATCATGATTTTGAACGGCAGTTCCGGCATGGCATCGACGGAGTTTTTCTTGATGTCGAAGCCCAGTTCACCTTCAAAGATGAAACCGGTATCGCCTTCAGCACACGAAACCGTCACGCCCTGACCGTCTTTGAGCAACTGAGTGGCGTTGCCGCAACCGACGACCGCAGGGATGCCCAGCTCACGCGCGATGATCGCGGCGTGGCAGGTACGGCCACCACGGTTGGTAACGATAGCGCTGGCGCGCTTCATGACCGGTTCCCAGTCCGGGTCAGTCATGTCCGACACCAACACGTCGCCCGGCTGGACTTTGTCCATCTCGGAGACGTCTTTAATGATGCGAACCTTGCCCGCGCCGATGCGCTGGCCAATGGCGCGACCTTCAACCAGCACCGTGCCGGTTTCTTTGAGCAGGTAACGCTCCATCACGTTGGCCTGGGTGCGGCTCTTCACGGTTTCAGGACGGGCCTGAACAATGTACAGCTTGCCGTCGTCGCCATCTTTGGCCCATTCGATGTCCATCGGGCACTTGTAGTGCTTCTCGATGATCATCGCTTGCTTGGCCAGCTCGTTGATTTCAGCGTCGCTCAGGCAGAAACGCTCGCGGTCCGCCTTCTCTACGTCGATGACCTTGACCGATTTACCGGCCTTGGCTTCGTCGCCGTAGATCATTTTGATCGCTTTGCTACCCAGGTTGCGGCGCAGGATCGCTGGGCGACCGGCTTCCAGGGTTGGTTTGTGAACGTAGAACTCGTCCGGGTTGACCGCGCCTTGTACGACGGTTTCGCCCAGGCCGTAGGCGCCGGTGATGAACACCACGTCACGGAAGCCCGACTCGGTGTCCAGGGTGAACATCACGCCTGCGGTGCCGGTTTCGGAGCGCACCATGCGCTGTACGCCAGCCGACAGGGCCACCAGCTTGTGGTCAAAACCTTGGTGCACGCGGTAAGAAATCGCACGGTCGTTGAACAGGGAAGCGAACACTTCCTTGGCCGCACGAATCACGTTTTCAACGCCACGGATGTTCAGGAAGGTTTCTTGCTGACCGGCAAAGGAGGCGTCCGGCAAGTCTTCGGCGGTGGCCGAAGAACGTACGGCAACGGCCATGTCCGGGTTGCCTTGCGAGAGGGTCGCAAACGCAGCACGGATTTCAGCGTTGAGTTTCTCAGGGAACTCGGCTTCCATGATCCATTGACGGATCTGGGCGCCGGTCTTGGCCAGGGCGTTGACGTCATCAACATCCAGCGCGTCCAACGCTGCATGGATCTGATCATTCAAGCCGCTCAGCTCAAGAAAATCACGGTATGCCTGGGAAGTCGTCGCAAAACCACCGGGAACCGATACACCAGCGCCTGCAAGGTTGCTGATCATCTCGCCGAGGGATGCGTTCTTGCCCCCCACATGCTCCACATCATGGACGCCGAGCTTATCGAGGGAAACTACGTACTCTACCAAGGTGATCTCTCCACTAACTGTGTTGGAAAAGCTCAGGGTGCCGGACACTCCGTCTATGGAGTCTCTCGGCGATTGTGGCCTGGACCTGGAAAATAAGTGACACTGCCTGCCATAACGGGCGACAAAATCGCGCCTATCATATCCAAGAAACGTCACCAGCTTAAGGCCCAAGGCGCAAATGAAACGATCTGCTTTCTTTATATCCGACGGCACCGGCATTACAGCTGAAACCCTCGGCCAGAGTTTGTTGGCGCAATTCGAAAACGTGACCTTCAGCAAATTCACACGCCCTTATATAGATAGCGTGGAAAAAGCGCGGGCAATGGTACAACAAATCGACAACGCCGCCGAAAAAGACGGTGTTCGCCCGATAATCTTCGACACTATCGTCAATCAGGATATTCGCGAAGTCCTCGCCACCGCCAATGGCTTCATGATCGACATTTTTTCCAGCTTCCTGGCGCCTCTGGAGCAGGAACTGGCGGAACATTCCTCCTATTCAGTGGGTAAATCCCACTCAATTGGTCATAACTCCAACTATATGGAGCGTATCGAGGCGGTGAACTTTGCCCTCGACAACGACGATGGCGCGCGCACGCATAAATACGACAAGGCCGACTTGATTCTGGTGGGCGTGTCGCGTTGCGGCAAAACCCCGACCTGCCTGTACATGGCCATGCAATTCGGCATTCGCGCGGCCAACTACCCGTTGACCGAAGACGACATGGAAAGCCTGAAGCTGCCCGCGGCCTTGCGCGCGCACAAGCACAAGCTGTTCGGCCTGACCATCGACCCGGATCGCCTCACCGCCATTCGCAACGAGCGCAAGCCCAACAGCCGCTACTCCAGCTACGCCCAGTGCGAATTTGAAGTGCGCGAAGTCGAAAGCCTGTTCCAGCGCGAAAACATCCCGCACATCAACTCCACGCATTTCTCGGTAGAAGAAATCTCGGCCAAGATCCTGGTCGAAAAAGGCGTGGAGCGACGCTTCAAATAACCCCACCGCCTTGTAGGAGCGAGCTTGCCTCGCGATCTTTTAAACCCTCAAAAGATCGCGAGACAAGCTCGCTCCTACAGGGGATTGGGTTTAAATCACCAGCAAATCTACAAATGTATGAACCGGCGTCGCTTCAAGCTTCGCCTGATCTTTGCACAGTTCAAAAATCTGCTTGCAGCGCTGGCCGACAAAGCGCGTGGCCAGGTTGGCCTTGAACTTGTCTTCCAGCAACGGAATGCCCTCAGCACGGCGCCGACGATGGCCAATCGGGTACTCCACCACTACTTGCTCGGTGTGGCTGCCGTCCTTGAAAAACACCTGAATGGCGTTGGCAATCGAACGTTTGTCGGCCTCCAGGTATTCGCGGGTGTAGCGCGGTTCTTCGACAATGACCATCTTCTCGCGCAGCTCATCAATGATCGGATGCGCGGCGTGGAAGTCGTCTTCGTACTGTTCCGCCACCAGATTGCCAAATGCCAGCGGCACGGCAGTCATGTATTGAATGCAGTGATCTCGATCCGCCGCATTGGCCAACTGGCCTTGCTTGGAAATGATCCGGATCGCGGATTCATGGGTAGTAATCACGATTTTGTCGATCTCATGCAGGCGATCTTTCACCTGCGGGTGCAAGGTCACGGCCGCCTCGCACGCCGTTTGCGCATGGAACTCGGCCGGAAAACTGATCTTGAACAGCACGTTTTCCATCACATAGGTGCCATAAGGCTGTGACAGGCTGAATTGGCGCTGCCCTTCAGGCTTAAGCGCCAGGTCCTTGTTGGTGTGGCTGAACAGCACGTCGTAAAAGCCCCACTGCGGCGCCGTCAGCACGCCCGGAATACCCATTTCACCGCGCAGCGCAATATCCGCCAGACGCACGCCGCGGCTCGACGCATCCCCCGCCGCCCACGACTTGCGCGACCCGGCGTTCGGCGCGTGGCGATAGGTGCGCAAGGCCTGACCATCGACAAATGCATGGGACAACGCCGCCAGCAACTGCTCGCGGTCAGCGCCCATCAGCTTGGCGCAGACCGCCGTCGATGCGACTTTCACCAGCAGCACATGGTCAAGGCCGACGCGATTGAAAGAGTTTTCCAGAGCAATGACGCCTTGAATCTCATGCGCCATGATCATCGCCTCCAGCACCGCACGCATGGTCAACGGCGTTTCGCCATTGGCCACACGCTTTTGCGAGAGGTGGTCGGCCACCGCCAAAATCCCGCCCAGGTTATCCGAAGGATGCCCCCACTCCGCCGCCAGCCAGGTGTCGTTGTAATCCAGCCAACGCACTATACAGCCGATGTCCCACGCAGCCTTGACTGGGTCCAGGCGGTACGACGTACCGGGCACGCGTGCGCCGAACGGCACCACCGTGCCCTCGACAATCGGGCCCAGGTGTTTGGTGCATTCCGGAAAACGTAACGCCAGCAGGCCGCAGCCCAAGGTGTCCATCAGGCAGTTACGGGCGGTGTTCAGGGCTTCTTGGGAAGTGATGCGGTAAGTCAGGACGTAGTCGGCAATGTCCTGCAAGACCTTGTCATAGTCGGGACGGTTGTTGAGGTCGACGTTGGCGCTCATGTGGAGTGACTCCAAGTGGGTGAATGAGTGTCGTGTTCCATCCTCAGGGTCAGGCTGGCAGGTCTGAATGCCCGCTCTACATACCAGTTGTAGGAGCGAGCTTGCCTCGCGATCTGTTGGGTCGTTAAGAGATCGCGAGACAAGCTCGCTCCTACAGGTTTTTATTTCAAATCGGGGGCACCCGCACCCAACCTTCCATCAAGACCCGCGCGCTGCGGCTCATGATGGCTTTGGTCACGGTCCATTCGCCGTCAATCTGCTGCGCTTGTGCGCCCACCCGCAAGGTGCCCGACGGGTGGCCGAAGCGCACGGCGCTGCGCAATTCGCCACCCGCCGCCAAGTTGACCAGGGTGCCCGGAATGGCGGCTGCCGTGCCAATCGCAACCGCAGCGGTGCCCATCATGGCGTGGTGCAGTTTGCCCATCGACAAGGCACGCACCAGCAAATCAATGCTGTTCGCGCTCACCGGCTTACCGCTGGACGACAGGTAATCTGCAGGCTTGGCTACAAACGCCACTTTGGGGGTGTGCTGGCGTTTAGCGGCATCGTCGAGGTTATCGATCAGGCCCATGCGCAACGCACCGTGGGCACGAATGGTTTCGAACAGCGCCAGCGCTTTCGCATCCGCGTTGATGTCGTTCTGCAGTTCCGTGCCGGTGTAACCGATGTCGTGGGCATTGACGAAAATGGTCGGGATGCCGGCATTGATCATCGTGACTTTAAGGGTGCCGACGCCCGGCACTTCCAGATCGTCCACCAGGTTGCCGGTGGGGAACATCGAACCGCCCGCGCCCTCTTCTTCTGCCGCCGGGTTGAGGAACTCAAGCTGAACCTCTGCGGCCGGAAAGGTCACGCCATCCAGTTCAAAGTCGCCGGTTTCCTGGACCGCGCCGTCAGTGATAGGCACGTGGGCAATAATGGTTTTGCTGATGTTGGCTTGCCAGATGCGCACCACCGCCGTGCCGTTACGCGGAATGCGGCTCGGGTCGACCAGGCCGCTGCTGATGGCGAACGAACCGACCGCCGCCGACAGGTTGCCGCAGTTGCCGCTCCAGTCGACAAAAGGCTTGTCGATCGACACCTGACCAAACAGGTAGTCGACGTCATGGTCAGCGTGCAGGCTTTTGCTGACGATCACGGTTTTGCTGGTGCTGGACGTGGCGGCGCCCATGCCGTCGATTTGTTTCTCATACGGGTCCGGGCTGCCGATCACCCGCAGCAACAGCGCATCACGGGCCGCCCCCGGCACCTGAGCCACGTCAGGCAAGTCGAGCAGGCTGAAAAACACCCCTTTACTGGTACCGCCCCGCATATACGTCGCCGGGATTTTGATTTGCGCTGCAAAAGCCATGAATAGAATCCTGTCATGTCCTCTGTAGGAGCGAGCTCGCCTCGCGATCTTTTGATCTTTTAAAAAGATCGCGAGACAAGCTCGCTCCTACGGGATGTGTGGTTAAGCGGTTGCCGACTCCAGGAAGTCCTGGGCAAAGCGCTGCAACACGCCGCCTGCTTCGTAGATCGACACTTCTTCAGCCGTGTCCAGGCGGCAGGTCACCGGCACCTCGGCGCGCTCGCCATTTTTACGGGTAATCACCAGTGTCAGCGTGGCACGCGGGGTGCGCTCGCCAATCACGTCATAGGTTTCACTGCCGTCGATGTGCAAGGTTTTGCGGTTGGTGCCCGGCATGAACTCCAGTGGCAACACGCCCATGCCCACCAGGTTGGTACGGTGAATGCGCTCAAACCCTTCGGCGGCAATCGCCTCCACACCCGCCAGCCGCACGCCCTTGGCCGCCCAGTCACGGGACGAACCCTGGCCATAGTCGGCACCGGCAATAATGATCAGCGGCTGCTTGCGATCCATGTAGGTTTCAATCGCTTCCCACATGCGCATCACTTGGCCTTCAGGCTCGAGGCGGGTCAGCGAACCCTGCTTGACCTTGCCGTCCTCGATGACCATTTCGTTGAACAGTTTCGGGTTGGCAAAGGTCGCGCGCTGAGCGGTCAAGTGGTCGCCACGGTGGGTGGCATAGGAGTTGAAGTCGACTTCCGGCAAGCCCATTTTCGCCAGGTATTCACCGGCGGCGCTGTCGAGCATGATCGCGTTGGACGGCGACAAGTGATCGGTGGTGATGTTGTCCGGCAGCACGGCCAGCGGGCGCATGCCCTTGAGCGGACGCGCACCGGCCAGCGCCCCTTCCCAGTACGGCGGGCGGCGAATATAGGTGCTTTGCGGGCGCCAGTCGTACAGCGGCTCCACTTTCGGGCCGGTGTCTTCGTGAATGGCAAACATCGGAATGTACACCTGGCGGAACTGCTCCGGTTTCACCGAGGCCTTGACCACGGCGTCGATTTCTTCGTCCGTCGGCCAGATGTCTTTCAGGCGAATTTCGTTGCCCTGAGCGTCCAGGCCCAAGACGTCTTTTTCGATGTCAAAACGAATGGTCCCGGCAATCGCATAAGCCACCACCAGCGGCGGCGAGGCCAGGAAGGCTTGCTTGGCGTACGGGTGAATGCGCCCGTCAAAGTTGCGGTTCCCCGACAGCACGGCCGTGGCATAGAGGTCACGGTCGATAATTTCTTGTTGAATCACCGGGTCCAGCGCCCCGGACATGCCATTGCAGGTGGTGCAGGCAAACGCCACAACGCCAAACCCCAGTTGCTCCAGCTCGTCAGTCAGGCCCGCTTCATTCAGGTACAGCGCTACAGTTTTCGAGCCCGGCGCCAGCGACGATTTAACCCACGGCTTGCGGGTCAGCCCCAGTTTGTTGGCGTTGCGGGCCAGCAAACCGGCGGCAATCACGTTGCGCGGGTTGCTGGTGTTGGTGCAACTGGTGATCGCAGCGATGATCACCGCGCCATCGGGCATTTGTCCCGGCACTTCATCCCACTGCCCGGCGATGCCTTTGCTCGCCAGATCGCTGGTCGCCACCCGCGCATGCGGGTTGCTTGGGCCAGCCATGTTGCGCACCACCGACGACAGGTCAAAGCTCAGGTTGCGCTCGTACTGCGCACCTTTGAGGCTGTCTGCCCACAGACCGTTGACCTTGGCGTAGTGCTCCACCAATTGCACTTGCTGGTCTTCGCGGCCAGTCAGTTTGAGGTAATCAATGGTTTGTTGGTCGATGTAGAACATCGCTGCCGTGGCGCCGTATTCCGGGGCCATGTTGGAAATGGTCGCGCGGTCGCCCAGGGTCAGCGCCGCAGCGCCTTCGCCATAGAACTCCAGCCAGGCGCCGACCACTTTTTGCTTGCGCAGGAACTCGGTCAGTGCCAGCACCATGTCGGTGGCGGTGATGCCCGGTTGCAGCTTGCCGGTCAGCTCAACGCCGACGATTTCTGGCAGGCGCATCCACGAGGCCCGGCCGAGCATCACGCTTTCGGCTTCGAGGCCGCCGACGCCGATGGCGATCACGCCCAGCGAGTCGACGTGCGGGGTGTGGCTGTCGGTGCCGACGCAAGTGTCGGGGAAGGCTACGCCGTCACGCACCTGAATCACCGGAGACATTTTCTCCAGGTTGATCTGGTGCATGATGCCGTTGCCCGGCGGGATCACGTCGACGTTTTTAAAGGCTTTTTTGGTCCACTCGATAAAGTGGAAACGGTCTTCGTTGCGGCGGTCTTCGATGGCGCGGTTCTTTTCAAACGCCTCGGGATCGTAACCGCCACATTCCACGGCCAGCGAGTGATCGACAATCAGTTGGGTCGGCACCACCGGGTTGACTTGCGCCGGGTCGCCGCCTTGTTGGGCGATGGCATCACGCAGGCCGGCAAGGTCAACCAGAGCGGTTTGACCAAGGATGTCGTGGCACACCACACGCGCCGGGAACCACGGAAAATCGAGGTCGCGCTTGCGCTCAATCAACTGGCTCAGGGAGGCATTTAACGTGGCCGGATCGCAACGCCGCACCAGGTTTTCGGCCAGCACGCGCGCGGTATAAGGCAGTGTGTCGTAGGCACCGGGGGTGATCGCATCGACCGCCGCACGGGTGTCGAAGTAATCCAGCCGGGTGCCCGGCAGCGTTTTACGAAATTCAGTATTCATGGTGCGGGACTCGATCACGGTTAGGTCAGAGGGCGAGTGGCCGCGCCGGTAAAGGGGCGGCCACTGCCCTGCTTGTCAGCGACGCTCGATTGGCACGAACTTGCGCTGTTCAACGCCGATGTACTCGGCGCTTGGACGGATGATGCGGTTGTTGGCGCGCTGTTCGAACACGTGTGCAGCCCAGCCGGTCAGGCGCGAGCAGACAAAGATCGGGGTGAACAGCTTGGTCGGGATGCCCATGAAGTGGTACGCCGAGGCATGGTAGAAGTCGGCGTTGGGGAACAGCTTCTTTTGCTCCCACATGGTTTTGTCGATGGCTTCGGACACCGGGAACAGCACGGTATCGCCCACTTCTTCAGCCAGCTTTTTCGACCAACCCTTAATCACCTCGTTACGCGGGTCGCTGTCTTTGTAGATCGCGTGGCCAAAGCCCATGATCTTGTCTTTGCGCGCCAGCATGCCGAGAGTGCCCTCGACCGCGTCTTCAGCCGAGGCAAAGCGCTCGATCATTTCCATGGCCGCTTCGTTGGCGCCACCGTGCAGCGGGCCGCGCAGCGAGCCGATGGCCGCAGTGATGCACGAATACAGATCGGACAGCGTCGATGCACAGACACGGGCGGTGAAGGTTGAGGCGTTGAACTCGTGTTCGGCATAGAGGATCAGCGACACGTTCATCACTTTGACGTGCAACTCGCTCGGCTTTTTGCCGTGCAGCAGGTGCAGGAAGTGACCGCCAATCGACGCTTCATCGCTCACGCACTCGATGCGCTTGGCGTCGTGGCTGAAGCGGTACCAGTAGCACATGATCGCCGGGAAGGCGGCCAGCAGGCGGTTGGTCTTGTCCAACTGCTCGGAGAAGTCTTTCTCCGGCTCCAGATTGCCCAGAAACGAGCAACCGGTGCGCATCACATCCATCGGGTGGGCGTCTGCGGGGATGCGTTCCAGCACTTCTTTTAGCGCTTGCGGCAAGTCGCGCAGGGTTTTCAGCTTGGCGGTGTAGTCAGCCAGCTGGGTTTTAGTCGGCAGTTCGCCGTACAGCAGCAGGTAAGCCACTTCTTCGAACTGGGCATCGGCTGCCAGTTCACGCACGTCATAACCCCGATAAGTGAGGCCGGCGCCTTCCTGACCGACCGTCGACAGGGCTGTTTGCCCGGCCACCTGGCCACGTAATCCGGCACCGCTCAATACTTTTGCTTCGGCCATTGCGCTCTCCAATCTTGAATTTGTTAGGGATTCGGCAAGTCTTTGTACATATCTCTGGGTTATTTCTTCGCTGCAAACAGCGCGTCGAGCTTCTGCTCGAATTCGTGGTAGTTGATGGCGTCGTACAGCTCCATGCGGGTTTGCATGGTGTCGATCACGTTTTGCTGGGTGCCGTCGCGGCGGATGGCGCCGTAGACGTTCTCTGCTGCCTTGTTCATCGCCCGGAACGCCGACAGCGGGTACAGCACCAGCGAGACATCAACGCTGGCCAATTGTTCGGTGGTGTACAGCGGCGTTGCGCCGAACTCGGTGATGTTGGCCAGAATCGGCGCCTTGACCCGGTCGGCAAACAGTTTGTACATCTCAAGCTCGGTGATGGCTTCCGGGAAGACCATGTCGGCACCGGCTTCAACACACGCCGCCGCACGCTCAAGCGCCGACTCCAGGCCTTCGACCGCCAGCGCATCTGTGCGCGCCATGATCACGAAGCTGTCATCAGTACGCGCATCCACTGCAGCTTTAATACGGTCGATCATTTCTTGCTGCGAAACGATCTCTTTGTTCGGGCGATGGCCACAGCGCTTGGCGCCGACCTGGTCTTCGATGTGAATGGCCGCAGCGCCAAATTTGATCATCGACTTGACCGTGCGCGAAACGTTGAAGAACGACGAACCAAAGCCCGTGTCCACGTCTACCAGCAGCGGCAGGTCGCACACGTCAGTGATACGGCGCACGTCGGTCAGCACGTCGTCCAGGCCGGTAATGCCCAGGTCCGGCACGCCCAGCGAACCCGCAGCGACACCGCCACCCGACAGGTAAATCGCCTTGAAACCGGCACGCTTGGCCAGCAGTGCGTGGTTGGCGTTGATCGCACCGACGACTTGCAACGGGTGTTCGCTGGCGACTGCATCACGGAAACGCTGGCCTGGACTGTTTTTATTGCTCATGACTCACCTCGTGGAGTGGCTGTCTGCTGGGCGCTGTCTTGGTAGTGACGCGCGATATTGCGTTTGGAAGCGCCGATGTGGCGGCGCATCAACAACTCGGCCAGTTCGCCGTCGCGATCGGCAATGGCATCGAGAATCCGGTGGTGCTCGGCAAACGCCTGGTGCGGGCGATTGGGGGTGGCAGAAAACTGGATGCGGTACATGCGCACCAGTTGATACAACTCACCGCAGAGCATCTGGGTCAGCGTGCGATTGCCGCTGCCTTGAATAATCTTGTAATGAAAATCAAAGTCGCCTTCTTGCTGGTAATACCCGACACCCGCCTGAAACGCCTCATCGCGCTCATGGGTTTCGAGCACCTGGCGCAACTCGGCGATGTCTTCATCGCTCATGCGCTCGGCCGCCAAACGGCAGGCCATGCCTTCAAGGGACTCGCGGATTTCGTAGAGTTCGATCAGCTCGGCATGGCTCAACGAGACCACGCGGGCGCCGACATGCGGGACGCGCACCAGCAAACGCTGGCCTTCAAGCCGATGAATCGCCTCACGCAGGGGGCCGCGGCTGATGCCGTAGGTGCGCGCCAGTTCAGGCTCGGAGATCTTGCTGCCCGGGGCGATTTCGCCTTTGACAATGGCCGCCTGAATGCGTCGAAAGACGTTCTCGGACAAGGTTTCCGAGTCATCCTGGGTAACCAGGGACGGCTCCAGTGCTTGCTGCATATTGTCGACACCTTCGAAATCAATAGCGCCAAAACTAGCCATTTAAGCGCTATCAGTCAAAGGATAAATGTGGATTGTCGACAATCGTCGAATAAGACCTTGGTGGAATCGACATCACTTACCGCCCGCGCAGACGGCGCGAACGCTGGCGCCATAAAACCATCATGTTAGAATGCCCGCCGCATCCGCCCTGCCCCCATCCATCGGGCAGCCGCACGAGGAAACTTGCATCGTTGCCAGTCGCCTTGAACTGAAGATTGCAAGAGATCACGCCTCAATTTATGAAATTCATCACCCTCTTCACCTTTCTATGTCTGCTGTCCCTGCCGGGCCTGAGCCTTGGCGGCGAAAAAACCGTGTACGGCCTGAATGAATACGCCGAACTGGCAGGGATTGACCTGCTGGTTGCAGCCAAACTCGACACCGGCGCCAAAACCGCCTCGCTGAGCGCCCGCGACATCAAACGTTTTAAACGTGACGGTGAAAGCTGGGTGCGCTTTTACCTGGCCATCGACGACGCCCACAGCCACCCCATCGAACGCCCGCTGGCCCGTGTGAGCAAGATCAAACGCCGCTCGGGTGACTACGACCCGCAGGCCGACAAGAACTACACCTCGCGCCCGGTCATCAGCCTGGAAATTTGTATGGGCAAGGCTTTACGCACCATCGAAGTGAACTTGACCGACCGAAGTGCGTTCCAATACCCGCTGTTGATTGGCTCCGAAGCGCTTAAACGCTTTGATGCGCTGGTCGACCCCAGTCTTAAATACGCTGCTGGCAAACCTGCCTGCGTCGCTAACGCTCAAATCGCAGAGTAATTGAAATGCGCGCTCTTACCCTTCACCTGAAAATCTTGATCACCATTCTGTTGGTGTTGGGCATTTCAATTACCGCCTACCAGATTTTCGTCATCGGCATCCCTGTGACCGAAGACGCGACCGACGACCTGTGGAACATCGACGCCAAGGTCGAGTTCGTGGCCAACGCCAAAGACCCGGTCAAAATCCAGATGTTCGTCCCGCCGCTTAACCGCGATTACGTCAGCCTCAATGAGAGCTTTATCTCGAACAACTACGGGGTGAGCGTCAACCGCGTCGACGGCAACCGCAAGGTCACCTGGTCGGCACGCAGGGTCAGCGGCAAGCAAACCCTTTACTACCGCCTGGTCCTGACCAAGCGTTATTCGGGCGACAAAACCAAGGTCAAAGGCCCGGTGTTCCGCGACAGCATCGCCGTCGACGGCCCCGAAAAAATCGCCGCCGAAGCCCTGCTCGCGCCGATTCGCCAGCACTCTGCCGACGTCGAAACCTTTATCAGCGAAACCATCAAGCGGGTGAACAACCTCAATGATGACAACGTCAAATTGCTGCTGGCGGGCGACCCGTCGACCCCGCACAAAGCCCAGATCATTGAATTGCTGCTGTCGATTGCCCACGTCCCGATGGAGCGCGTGCACACCATCCGCCTGGTCGCCGATCAACCGCAAAACCCGGAGCTGTGGCTGCGCAGCTTCAACGGCAATGACTGGCTGTACTTCAACCCGGAATCGGGCGAGCAAGGCCTGCCGTCTGACCGCCTGCTGTGGTGGATCGGCGACGAGCCGCTGGTGACGATGGATGGCGGCAAAAAAGCCAACGTCACGTTCAGCCTCAACAACAGCGAAATGAACGCCATTCGCCTGGCCAAGTTGACCGACGAGAACACTGACGCCAACTTCCTGGAGTACTCGCTGTACGGCTTGCCGCTGCAAACCCAGCAGACCTTCATGATCATGGTGATGATCCCGATTGGTGTATTGGTGATTCTGGTCTTGCGCAACCTGATCGGCCTGCAAACCCTCGGCACCTTTACCCCGGTACTGATCGCCCTGGCGTTCCGCGAAACCCAACTGGAGTTCGGCATCATCCTGTTTACGGTGATAACGGCGCTCGGGTTAATGCTGCGTTCCTATCTGGAACACCTGAAGCTGCAGATGCTGCCCAGGTTGTCGGTGGTGCTGACGTTCGTGGTGATCCTGATCGCCGCCATCAGCCTGTTCAGCCACAAACTGGGCCTTGAACGCGGGCTGTCGGTGGCACTGTTCCCGATGGTGATTCTGACCATGACCATCGAGCGCCTGTCGATCACCTGGGAAGAGCGTGGCGGCGGCCATGCCATGAAAGTCGCTATCGGCACCCTGTTCGCCGCCACCTTGGCCTACCTGGTGATGAGCGTGCCTGAGCTGGTGTACTTCGTGTTCACCTTCCCGGCCGTGCTGCTGATTCTGGTGGCCTTCATGCTGGCCATGGGTCGCTATCGCGGCTACCGCCTGACCGAACTGGTGCGTTTCAAAGCGTTCTTGAAGGCTGACTCCTGATGTTTGGCTTCTGGAAGACCTGGAAGGCCCTGGAAGCCAAGGGCATCATGGGCATCAATCGGCGCAATGCGGACTACGTACTCAAGTACAACAAACGCAGCCTGTACCCGATTGTGGATGACAAGATCATCACCAAAGAGCGCGCCATTGCCGCCGGCATTGATGTGCCGGAGTTGTACGGGGTGATCTCCACCGAGAAAGAAATCGAGAAACTCGATGACATCATCGGTGGCCGCTCGGACTTCGTGATCAAGCCCGCGCAAGGCGCGGGCGGCGATGGCATCCTGGTGATTGCTGACCGCTTCGAAGACCGCTTTCGCACCGTGTCGGGCAAGATCATCAGCCACGAAGAAATCGAACATCAGATTTCCAGCATCCTCACCGGCCTGTATTCGCTGGGCGGGCACCGTGACCGGGCACTGATCGAGTACCGTGTCACGCCTGACCAGATCTTCAAAAGCATCAGCTACGAAGGCGTGCCGGACATTCGCATCATTGTGCTGATGGGCTACCCGGTAATGGCCATGCTGCGCTTGCCGACCCGCCAATCGGGCGGCAAGGCCAACCTGCACCAGGGCGCCATCGGTGTGGGTGTTGACCTGGCAACCGGCCTGACCCTGCGCGGCACGTGGCTGAACAGCATCATCAGCAAGCACCCGGACACCACCAATGCGGTGGACGGCGTGCAACTGCCCAACTGGGACGGCTTCATGAAGCTGGCCGCCGGTTGCTATGAGCTATGCGGCCTGGGCTATATCGGGGTCGACATGGTGCTGGACCAGGACAAAGGCCCGTTGATTCTCGAACTCAATGCCCGCCCGGGCCTTAACATCCAGATCGCCAACAACTGCGGCCTGACCCTGCGCACCCACGCCGTTGAAGCCCACCTCGCCGAACTGGCAGAAAAAGGCATTCAAGAAACCCCCGAAGAGCGCGTGCGCTTTACCCAAGAGCTGTTCGGGCATATCCATCAGAGCGAATAACCTGTAGGAGCGAGCTTGCCTCGCGATCTTTTGGCCTTTAAAAGATCGCGAGACAAGCTCGCTCCTACAACGGCCACATAGCCTTGACGTCCTACACGAGACTACAATCAGCACCCCGCTCCGTTGGCTGATTGGCGTCGCATGTTGACCTGCTCTGTACACCCCCTGCCCTACCACCCCAACCCTGCCGTTTATTTTGCGGCGATTCGCCATGCCCCTGGCGCTGTGTTGCTGGACAGCGGGCGTCCCGCCGCAGAGCGCGGGCGCTATGACCTGCTGAGCGCCTGGCCAGTCGAAGCGTTAAGCGTGCGGGCGGATGAATCAGGGCGCGGGTTTCTGCAACGTCTGCGTGATGCGCTAAAACAACTGGGCGACGCTGAACTGCCTGCGCCCTATGAGCTGCCTTTTGTCGGCGGGCTGATCGGCTACCTGAGCTATGACTTCGGCCGCCAGCTTGAACACCTGCCCGCCCAGTCGCTCAACGACCTGCATTTACCCGATGCACGGCTCGGGCTGTATGCCTGGGCGCTGGTCAGCGACCACCAGGCGGCGACCAGCCAACTGGTGTTTCACCCCAGCCTGGCAGTGGCCGAGCGCGAGCGCCTGATTGAGCTGTTCGCTCAGCCCGCGCAGACCGAACCCGGCACGTTCTCGCTCAAACACCCCATGCAGCCCGACATCAGCGCTGAGTTTTACCAACACGCCCTGCAAAAAATCCAGCACTACATTCAGGCGGGCGACTGCTACCAAGTCAATTACACCCAGCGTTTCAGCGCCCCGTGCGAGGGCGACCCGTGGGCTGCCTATTGCGCCTTGCGCGAAGCATGCCCGACGCCGTTTTCAGGCTTTGTCAGCCTGCCCGAAGACACGGCCATCCTCAGCCTGTCGCCCGAGCGCTTTGTGCATGTCAGCCAGAATCAGGTCGAAACCCGACCGATCAAAGGCACGCGCCCACGGGGGCAAAATCCGGCAGAAGATGCCGCCAACGCCGCCCAATTGCTGGCAAGCACCAAGGACCGGGCGGAAAACCTGATGATCGTCGACTTGTTGCGCAATGACCTGGGCCGCACCTGCCGCACCGGCTCGGTGAGCGTGCCGCAATTGATCGCCCTCGAAAGCTACCCTAACGTTCACCACTTGGTGAGCAGCGTTGTCGGTGAACTGGCACCGGGCAAAGACGCGCTGGACCTGATCGGTGACAGCTTCCCCGGCGGCTCGATTACCGGTGCACCGAAAATCCGCGCCATGCAGATCATTGATGAGCTGGAACCCACCCGGCGTAGCATTTACTGCGGCTCGCTGCTGTACCTGGATGTGCGCGGAGAAATGGACAGCTCAATCGCCATTCGCAGCCTGCTGGTCAAAGATGGCCGGGTCAATTGCTGGGGCGGCGGCGGGATCGTTGCCGACTCTGACTGGCACGATGAATATCAAGAATCGATCACCAAAGTGAAGGTGCTGCTCGACACGCTGCAAACCCTGTAGCGCGCGGTTTTTGCTACCATCCGCCCCACTAGAGAGCGCCCAGCGCCATTCACCGTAGGAAACCGCCTGATGAGCCATCCGTTCGACGTTGCGCAAACAGCCGCGACATACGCCAGCAAGTCCCCGCAGGACATTCTCAAACTCGCCTTTGAACATTTTGGCGACGAACTCTGGATCTCGTTCAGCGGCGCCGAAGACGTGGTGCTGGTGGACATGGCCTGGAAGCTCAACAAGAACGTCAAAGTGTTCAGCCTCGACACCGGGCGCCTGCACCCCGAGACCTATCGCTTTATTGAACAAGTGCGCGATCACTACAAGATCCAGATCGAACTGATCTCGCCGGACCAGACCAAGCTGGAACCGTTCGTCAAAGAAAAAGGCTTGTTCAGCTTTTACAAAGACGGCCACGGCGAATGCTGCGGCGTGCGCAAGATCGAACCCCTGCGCCGCAAACTGTCGACTGTTAAAGCCTGGGCGACCGGCCAGCGCCGTGACCAAAGCCCTGGCACCCGCAGCCAGGTCGCGGCACTGGAAATTGACGGCGCGTTCTCGACGCCAGAGCGCCCGCTGTACAAATTCAACCCGCTGGCGCAAATGACCAGCGAGGAAGTCTGGGGCTACATCCGCATGCTCGAGCTGCCGTACAACAGCCTGCATGAGCGCGGTTACATCAGCATTGGCTGTGAGCCTTGCACCCGCCCGGTCCTGCCTAACCAGCACGAACGCGAAGGCCGCTGGTGGTGGGAAGAAGCGACGCAAAAGGAATGCGGCCTGCACGCCGGCAACCTGATCGCCAAGCACTAAACACCCCACCCTGTAGGAGCGAGCTTGTCTCGCGATCTTTTAAAGATCAAAAGATCGCGAGACAAGCTCGCTCCTACAGTTGTTTCGCCCGCTTGCGTTTACCCCGAACTTACGTTCAGAATTAGCAATAATTCTCAATAACGTTTGAGTAATATTCTATGTCTTCGGGTGAACCTCCGTTTCAGGCCGCGATTTCAGACCTGTACTGCGAACATCACGGCTGGTTGTTTGGCTGGCTGCGCCGAAAACTCGGCTGTGCGCACAATGCTGCCGATCTGGCTCAGGACACCTTCGCCCGAATTCTCAATGCTCGTGAGTCGGTGGCCTCCCTGCGCGAGCCGCGAGCGTTTCTGAGCACCACCGCCCGTCGGTTGATCATCGATCAAGTGCGCCGCAAGCATATCGAAAACGCTTATCTGCAAGAGCTGGCCCTGACCGCCGAGGCACTGGAAGGCTTTCAGTCCCCCGAACACATCCTCAGCACCCTAGAAGCCCTTGAACACATCGCCTTTATGCTCGAAGGCCTGCACGACAACGTCCGCCAGGCGTTTGTCCTGTATTACCTCGACGGCCTGACCCAAAGCGAGATCGCCCGCCAACTGGGGTTATCCGACCGCACCGTGCGCAAATACCTGATTCAAGCCTTGCTGCACTGCAGCCATAGTCTGGACACCTGATGCCAGCATCTCGCCAGATCATCGATGAGCAAGCGGCCGAATGGATGTTGCGCCTGCACGAAGAAGGCTTCAGCGACGCAGTGCGTCTTGAGTTCGAGTGCTGGAAGCAGCAGAGCCCGCAACATGCCGCCGCCGCGCAGCGCATGCAAGACGCTATCAGTCGCCTGCAATCGCTGCGCGAACAGTCGGCACCGGCAAAGGCCGCACTGAATGCCGCCTTTACCGGGCGTAAATCCACGGCCCCGCGCAAGCAGATACTGCGTGTTGTGCTGATTGCTGCATGCCTGGCCTTGCCCGTGACCCTGACGCTAAAAAGCCAGTACCCCGAACGCTGGCTGGCCGATATCAGCACCGGACCCAACGACTGGAAGACCCTGCACCTGGCGGACGACTCTACCCTCACCCTCAGCGGTGCCAGCGCCGTCAACGTGCACTTCAACAGCACGGAGCGACGGATTGAATTGCTCCAGGGCGAAATTTTGGTCGAGGTGGCGCATGACCGCTCCCGCCCCTTTATCGTGCAGACCGCGCAGGGCACCATGCGCGCTCTGGGCACCCGTTTTGTGGTCAATCATCTGGCAGACACCACCGTGCTGAGCATGCTGCAGTCGCGGGTGGCGGCGCAAAGTGCCAACGAGCAACAAACCCTGGAAGTGGGCGCCGGCTCAAGGGCGCTGATCAGCCGCGACGCGGTAAAACTGTCTGGCACGGTAGACCCCGCCAGCATCAACGAAGCCTGGCGTCGCCATCAGTTGGTGGTCGAAAACCAGCCGCTGGATCAGGTGCTGGATGAGATAGCGCGCCATCGCCGCGGCCATCTGCAGTTTGATCGCAACGCCTTGGCCAACTTGCGCGTGACGGCCGTGTTGCCGCTGGATGACACCGACCGGGCGCTGCAATTGATCGCCGACACCCTGCCGTTGAGCATCAAAACCTATACCCCGTGGCTGATTGTGATCAGCCAGTTGCCGCCGCCTAAAAAATAATAATTCGCATTCGTTCCGCTTTTTCAGCGTCAGCCGTCAAGGAAGGTATACAGACCCATAAAGGATTGCGTTCTCCATGCTGACCTCCTCCCTTCGCCGCGGGCGTTTTCGCCCTCAGGCCTGCAAGCCGCTGACACTGGCCATTCATTTGATTGTGGCGTCGGCGGCCGGCGTGTTGAGCACCTCGATCGCCCAGGCGCAAACGGCCGTGCAGACTTACGATATTCCTGCCGGACCGCTGAGCAGCGCCTTGAATCGCTTCGCACAACAGGCGGGCGTGGCGATCATTTTTCAGTCACACAACCTTGAAGGGCTGACCACACCTGGTCTGCATGGGGTCTACAACGAACAAAGCGGCTTTGAAACACTGCTGCACGGCAGCGGCTACACCGTGGTCAAGAGCACTAACGGTTACATGCTCGACGCCTTGCCCGCGGCGGGTAGCGCGCTGGAATTGGGCGCAACCCAGGTCAGCGCCAACCAGTTGGGCACCATCACTGAAGGCTCGGGTTCCTACACCCCCGGCAGCATCGCCACCGCCACGCGCATGGTGCTGACACCCCGCGAAACCCCGCAGTCCATTTCGGTTGTCACGCGCCAGGCAATGGACGATTTTGGTCTCACCTCGATTGATGACGTGATGCGCCATACCCCCGGCATCACCGTGGCCACCTATGACAGCGACCGCACCAGCTATTATTCGCGCGGCTTTGCGATCAAGAACTTCCAATACGACGGCATCCCGATCCTGCAAGACCCGCAATACTCCGCCGGGCACACCCTCACCGACACCGCGATTTATGACCGCGTAGAAATCCTCAAGGGCGCAACGGGCTTGCTCACCGGCGCTGGCGGCCCCGGCGGCACCATCAACATGGTGCGTAAAAAGCCCACCCGCGAGCTCAAGGCCCACATCGATGTCGGCGCCGGCTCGTGGGACAACTACCGCTCGGAAATCGACGTCAGCGGGCCACTGACCGAAAGCGGCAATGTGCGGGGCCGGGCCGTAGCGGCCTACCAGGACAAGCACTCGTTCATGGACCACTACAAACGCGACAGTGAGGTCTATTACGGGATTCTTGAGATTGATCTGGACCCCGACACCTTGCTCACACTCGGCGCCGATTATCAGGACAACAACCCCAAAGGCTCCAGCTGGTCGGGCAGCGCTTCGCTGTTCAACTCCGCCGGTGAGCGCATCAGCACCCCGCGCTCGTTCAACAACGGCGCCAAGTGGAGCAGCTGGAAGCAATACACGCGCACCGCGTTCGCCACCCTCGAACACAGTTTTGACAATGGCTGGGTCGCCAAAGCCCAGTACAACCACCAGATCAACGGCTACAACGCCCCGCTCGGTGCTTTGCTGTTCCCCAATGTAGAAACAGGCGAAGCACGGCTGCTGGCGCGCAAATACACCGGCGAATACGTCAGCGACAGCGGCGACATCTACGCCACTGGCCCATTCGAATTCCTGGGCCGCGAGCATGAACTGGTGGTTGGCGGTTCGGTATCGCGCTCGCACTGGACCGGCAACGACTACACCAGCGCCATCCAGTTTAAAAGCATGTACGACTACTACAACTGGAAAGGCGATGCGTATGAGCCGGACTGGGGCAACGTGACCTCGCGAAACGACGAAACCACCCGTCAGACCGGCACCTACATCACTGGCCGTTTCAGCCTTACCGATGACCTGACCCTGATGCTCGGCACCCGCGTGGCCGACTACACCCTCACCGGCACCAGCCAGGCCAAGGACACCGGCAAGGTGTTGCCGTATGCGGGGTTGATTTACGACATCAATCAAAACATCTCGGCCTACGCCAGCTACACCGAAATCTTCTTGCCTCAGTCGTATTACCGCGACCGCAACAACAAAATGCTTGAGCCCGATGAAGGCACCAACTACGAGATCGGTTTAAAGGGCGAGTTCTTTGACGGACGCCTGAATTCAAGCCTGGCCTACTTCGAAGTGCACCAGGACAACCGCCCGGAAGACGACACCGCCTACAACGCGAACCCGACCAACCCGGACATCGAGTACGCCTACAAGGGCATCAAGGCCACGACCAAGGGTTACGAAGCAGAAATCTCGGGCGAACTGCTGCCCGGCTGGCAACTGCAAGCGGGCTACACGCACAAGGTCAGCCGCGAAAAAGGCGGCAAGAAGGTGTCTACCTGGGAGCCCGAAGACCAGATCAACCTGTACACCAGCTATAAGCTGACCGGCGACTGGGACAAACTCACCCTGGGCGGTGGCGTACGCTGGCAAGGCACGGGCTGGCAAATGCTGACCAACTGGAACAAGGGCGGCACCGTGGAGAAGTTTTCCCAAGACCCGTACTGGCTGGTGGATCTGATGGCGCGCTACCAGATCAGCAAAAACCTCTCGGCCACGGTCAACCTGAACAACGTGTTCGACAAGTCGTATTACACCAACATCGGTTTCTACAACTCGTCGTATTACGGTGATCCGCGCAACGTGATGGTGAGCACGCGCTGGGATTTCTAAAGCGCCTGTGTAGTAAACCTGTAGGAGCGAGCTTGTCTCGCGATCTTTTGAGTTTTAAAAGATCGCGAGGCAAGCTCGCTCCTACAGGCCGTATAAAACACACGCGCACAAAAAAGCCCGCACTAGGCGGGCTTTCTGTGGAACACAAGCGTTCAAGGGGCTTGTGTTCCGAATATGGCGCAGCGGACGGGACTCGAACCCGCGACCCCCGGCGTGACAGGCCGGTATTCTAACCGACTGAACTACCGCTGCGCGTAACACTGAAAGCGAATGGTGGGTGATGACGGGATCGAACCGCCGACCCTCTGCTTGTAAGGCAGATGCTCTCCCAGCTGAGCTAATCACCCTTTCACTTCACTCTCGTTGCGGGGCGCATTCTCTCACACTTTTTGTGTAAGTGGTTGTTTTTATTCAAGTTTTTTTCAAAACCGTTTAAAAACTACCGTTTCCAACGCCCTGCATCTTTGATTCAACAGCGAGCTGCTGAATCGAAGCCTTTCAGGAAAAGCCTGCATTCAGCGGACCTTTCCAACCACAAGCGTTCAAGGGGCTTGTGGTACAAAAAATGGCGCAGCGGACGGGACTCGAACCCGCGACCCCCGGCGTGACAGGCCGGTATTCTAACCGACTGAACTACCGCTGCGCGTAACACTGTGAGCGAATGGTGGGTGATGACGGGATCGAACCGCCGACCCTCTGCTTGTAAGGCAGATGCTCTCCCAGCTGAGCTAATCACCCTTTCACTCTCGGTGTGGCGCGCATTCTACGGAGCGACCTATAGTCTGGCAAGCACTTTTTAAAATAATTTTCTTATGCACGACAAAGGCTTAGCGCAGGGTTGGCCTATTAAGGCTATCAAGCGAATAATGCCCTCTTTGTATAAAGGAGTGATTCACCCCATGTGGTTCAAAAACCTGCTTATCTATCGCCTGACCCAAGATCTGCCTTTTGATGCGCAGGTGCTGGAAACGGCACTGGCCACCAAACCGGCCCGCCCGTGTGCAAGCCAGGAATTAGCCACCTACGGTTTCGTCGCCCCTTTCGGCAAAGGCGAAGACGCACCGCTGGTTCACGCCAGCCAGGACTTCCTGCTGATTGCCGCCCGTAAAGAAGAACGCATCCTGCCAGGCAGCGTTGTGCGTGATGCATTAAAGGAGAAGGTCGAAGAGATCGAAGCCGAACAAATGCGCAAGGTCTATAAGAAGGAGCGTGACCAGCTCAAGGATGAAATCATCCAGGCCTTCCTGCCGCGTGCCTTTATTCGCCGTTCGGCCACCTTTGCCGCCATCGCGCCAAAACAGGGCCTGATCCTGGTCAACGCCTCCAGCCCTAAGCGCGCTGAAGACTTGCTGTCCACCCTGCATGAAGTGATCGGCTCACTCCCGGTTCGCCCGCTGGGCGTAAAAGTCGCGCCAAGCGCCACCATGACCGAATGGGTCAAAACCCAAAAAGCGGCCGACAACTTCTTTGTGCTGGACGAGTGCGAACTGCGCGACACCCACGAAGACGGCGGGATTATCCGCTGCAAGCGTCAGGACCTGACCAGTGATGAAATCCAGTTGCACCTGAGCACTGGCAAAGTCGTGACCCAACTGTCGCTGGCCTGGCAAGACAAGCTGTCGTTTGTGCTGGACGACAAACTGGTGGTCAAACGCCTGAAGTTTGAAGACCTGCTGCAAGACGAAGCCGAACAGAACGGCGGTGACGACGACCTTGGCCAACAAGACGCCAGCTTCACCCTGATGATGCTGACCTTCGGCGAGTTCTTGCCGCAGTTGTTTGAAGCGCTGGGCGGCGAAGAAATCCCACAAGGGATTTAACCCTGACGCCCGTGGGAGCGGGCTTGCTCGCGATTGGATCGACTCGTACATCAAAATGACCGAGTGGCTTGCATCGCGAGCAAGCCCGCTCCCACAAAAGCCTGACCATAATAAGGAACACCATGCGTGCACTTGCTGCTTTAAGCCGCTTTGTCGGTAATACCTTTGCTTACTGGGTGCTTATTTTTGCCGTGCTGGCGTTTCTGCAGCCCGGCTGGTTTATCGGCCTCAAAAGCGCCATCGTGCCGCTTCTGGGTGTAGTGATGTTCGGCATGGGCCTGACCCTTAAACTCGATGACTTCGCTGAAGTCGCCCGCCACCCGTGGCGCGTTGCGCTAGGCGTGGTTGCTCATTTCGTGATCATGCCCGGTGTGGCGTGGTTGCTCTGCCAGATTTTCCACCTGCCGCCCGAGATTGCCGTCGGGGTGATTCTGGTGGGTTGCTGCCCAAGCGGCACGTCTTCCAATGTCATGACCTGGCTGGCGCGGGGCGACCTGGCCCTGTCCGTGGCGATTGCGGCCGTGACCACCCTCCTCGCCCCATTACTGACCCCGGCGCTGATCTGGCTGCTGGCGTCGGCCTGGTTGCCGGTGTCGTTTATGGAGCTGTTCTGGTCAATCCTGCAAGTGGTGCTGCTGCCGATTGTGCTGGGCGTGCTGGTACAACGCTTGCTCGGCGCCCGCGTGCACTTCGCGGTCGACGTGCTGCCGCTGGTATCGGTGGTCAGCATTGTGATTATCGTTGCCGCCGTGGTGGCCGCCAGTCAGGCAAAAATCGCCGAGTCGGGCCTGTTGATCATGGCCGTGGTCATGTTGCATAACAGCTTTGGCTACTTGCTCGGCTACTTTACCGGCCGCCTGTTCAAACTGCCCTTGGCCCAACGCAAATCCCTGGCCCTGGAAGTCGGCATGCAGAACTCCGGCTTGGGCGCTGCATTGGCCAGCGCGCACTTTTCGCCGCTGGCAGCCGTGCCCAGTGCGCTGTTCAGTGTGTGGCACAACATTTCGGGGGCGCTGCTGTCGACGTATTTCCGCCGAATGAGTGAAAAGGATGATCGCTTAAAGGCCAACCAGCCATCCGCTGACTGAAAACTCGGGGTTGATCGTCAGAAAAATCGTGTGCAATATAGTGCGCACTGCGGGGACGACCCTGCGACTCATCGAGTGATTAATCTGGGGACGACCCCATCAATTGATGGAGATAACCATGTCCTGGATTATTCTGTTTTTTGCCGGTCTGTTTGAAGTGGGCTGGGCCGTCGGCCTCAAATACACCGAAGGCTTCACCCGGCCAATCCCCACCGCTTTGACCGTTGCAGCCATGCTGGTCAGCCTTGGCCTGCTCGGCCTGGCCATGAAAGAGCTGCCACTGGGCACCGCTTATGCCATCTGGACGGGCGTCGGCGCAGTCGGCACGGTCATCGCCGGGATCATCCTGTTTGGTGAGTCCATGGCACTGTTCCGATTGGCCAGCGTTGCACTGATCATTGCCGGTCTGGCCGGGCTTAAACTCAGCAGCTAAACGCCAGAACGTGTCTCGCGATCTTCTAACCCTCAAAAGATCGCGAGACTGGCTCGCCCTCCCCAGCCTTTACCTCACGCCACATCTCCGCGCAATTCACTGACCCGCTCACGCAACAGCTTTTGTGTGGCTTCGCTGGCCGGTATCGGCGCGCCCGCCACCAGGGTGACCCGCGACCACAAGCGGTGGAAAAAACCCTTGTTCGGGTCACGGCTGAAAAAGCTGCCCCACAGGCCTTGCAACGCCATCGGAATCACCGGCACCGGCGTCTGCTCCAAAATCACCCGAACACCCGCCTTGAACTCGCTGATCTGGCCATCACTGGTCAACTTGCCTTCCGGGAAGATGCACACCAGCTCACCGTCATTCAAATACTGGGCAATCTTTCTGAACGCACGCTCGTAGGTCGCCTCGTCTTCTGAACGCCCGGCAATCGGAATCGCGCCCGCCGTCCGGAAGATAAAGTTGAGCACCGGCAAGTTGTAGATTTTGTAATACATCACAAAGCGAATCGGACGACGCACTGCGCCACCAATCAACAACGCGTCCACGAACGACACGTGGTTGCACACCAACAAGGCCGCCCCTTCATCCGGGATGGCTTCCAGGTTTTTGTGTTTGACGCGGTACATGGAATGGCTGAGCAGCCAGATCATGAAACGCATGGTGAATTCAGGGACGATTTTGAAGATGTAGGTGTTCACCGCGATGTTCAGCAACGACACCACCAGAAACAGCTCTGGAATCGTCAGCTTGGCCACGCTCAGCAGCAGAATGGTGACGACGGCCGACACCACCATAAACAGCGCATTGAGAATGTTGTTGGCGGCGATGACCCGGGCGCGTTCGTTTTCGGCGGTGCGCGACTGGATCAGCGCGTACAACGGCACTATATAGAAGCCGCCAAACACGCCCAGCCCCAGAATATCCAGCAGCACCCACCAGGCCTGGCTAAAGCCCAGTACGCCGAGCCAGTCGTTGGCCTGGATGTTTTGCGGCATGTGCCCCGAATGCCACCACAGCAACAGGCCAAATACAGTCAGACCAAATGAGCCAAACGGCACCAGACCGATTTCGACCTTACGCCCCGAGAGCTTTTCGCACAGCATCGAACCCACGGCAATGCCCACCGAAAACACGGTCAGAATCAGCGTCACCACGGTTTCGTCGCCGTACAGCCACTCTTTGGCGTAGGCCGGGATTTGCGTGAGATAAATCGCCCCGACAAACCAGAACCACGAGTTGCCAACCACTGAACGCGACACGGCAGGCGTCTGATTCAAGCCCAGGCGCAGCGTGGCCCAGGTCTCACTGAAGATGTTCCAGTTAAGGCGCAACTCTGGAGTGTCGGCGGCAACTCGCGGTATGGCGCGACTGGCCAGATACCCGAGCACGGCCACCGAGACAATCACCCCTGACACGATCACCGTGTAGTGCTGCGACGAGAGCATGATCCCGGCGCCGATGGTGCCCGCCAGAATCGACAGGAAGGTGCCCATTTCAACCAGGCCGTTACCGCCCACCAGTTCATCGTCGTGCAGGGTCTGCGGCAAGATCGAGTACTTCACCGGACCGAACAGCGCCGAGTGGGTGCCCATGGCAAACAGCGCAACCAGCATCAAGGTCAAATGATCGAACGCAAAACCGATGGCGCCGACGACCATGATTGCTATTTCGCCCAGCTTGATCAGACGAATCAGTTGGTCTTTGGGGTATTTTTCGCCAAATTGCCCGGCCAGCGCCGAGAACAAAAAGAACGGGATGATGAAGAGCAGCGCACACAGGTTGACCCAGATGCCGCGATCCCCGTCGATGCTCAACTTATAAAGGATGGCGAGAATCAGCGACTGCTTGAACAGGTTGTCATTGAGCGCACCCAGGGACTGGGTGACAAAGAACGGCAGGAAGCGACGCTTCCCGAGCAAACTGAACTGCGAAGGGTGACTCATCATCCATGTACTCAAGTTGCGCCGGAGGCTTTCTCTTTGGAGTGTGGTTTTAACACTCAAGACACAACCTTACCCAGGTTCTGTAACGAAAAACGTCAATTCCGGCGTTTTCGCACAGAGCCTGGGCACATGGATTACTTCTTAAGACCGGCGATGCACGGCGACACAAACAACTCGCCGCGCCAGGCACCTTTAAGGGTGCGCGAACCGACAATGAACCACATCATCACCAGCATCGCGACCAGCACACAGCCCACCACATCGAAAAAACCCAGCTGCAACACATGGCCCAGACGCAAGGTGGCCAGCGAGTAAACGCCCAGCGGGAAGGTAAAGCCCCACCAGCCCAGGTTGAACGGAATACCGGCACGGAAATAGCGGATAGTGATCAGCAGCGCCATCAGGATCCACCACAGCCCGAAGCCCCACAGCGCGATACCCGAGATCAAACCCAAGCCTTCAGCGATTTCACCGATGCGGGCAAAACCATTGGCGGCAAAAATCGCGGGCGAATCAGCCCCCAACAGCAACATACCCAGTGCACCGGTACCAATCGGCCCCAGCGCCAGCCAGCTCGACGCGGCCATGTTTTCGTGCGGCAACTTGTGCAGCGCCATACGCAACATCAGGATGGTCAAAATGCTGAAAGCGACCGGCACCGAAAACGCCCACAGCACATAGCTGGTGATCAGCACATGGAACTGCATCACCGGGTCAGTCAGATGCGGAGCGAGCAAGCCACCACTGGCCGCCGCCACTTCAGCCGCCACCACCGGCAACAGCCAGACCGCGGTCATCTGGTCGATGCTGTGATCCTGACGGGTGAACATCATGTAAGGGATCATCACCCCGAACGCCAGCGACATGGCCACATCCAGCCACCACAGCACATGCGCCACCTGGACCATATCGCTGCCCCAGCGGGCGACACCAAACAACAGAAAACCGTTGATGATGGTCGCCAGGCCCATGGGGATGGTGCCGAAAAACATCGACACGGTGGAGTGACCGAAGATCCTCCGCGCTTCATCGAAATACAGCACCCAGCGTGCGCCGTAGAGCAGGCTGAACAGAATGAACAAACCGATGTTGAACAGCCAGAGGCCTTCGGCAACGGCATGCAGCCCCGGGATCGGCACCGGCAATTGCGCCAGCGCCAGGGCCAGGACGCCTGTGCCCATGGTGGCGGCAAACCAGTTCGGGGTGAACTGGCGAATCATTTCACGTGGGTGCTGCAATTGGCTCAGTGGCCGAAAGTCAGCTTTGGCAGTTGTTGTGCAATTCATGGGCTCCTCCTGTTCCTCTTGTGAGGTGATTCAAGAGTAGAACTGAATCGAATATCTATATAACGGGTAATTTCTCTAACTGTTATCTGTTTTACCTATATATGTGCGAAAGGCGCGGACTCAAGCCTTGCAAGTACTGGCAGCTCGCCTTAAAAACACACTCAACAGTGCCCCCAGCGCCAGCACAATCAACACCACACTGAAGCCGTCGGCGGTTCTGACCAGACCAAAAATGCGTGTCAGGCTCCCCACCAGCAATACCGGCAGGCAGAACGCCAGATAACTGAGGATATAAAAAGCCGACATCAAGCCCGCCCGCTCATGGGGCAGCGCCAACGGCACGACACTGCGGATGCTGCCTAAAAAGCCGGTGCCAAAACCACTGCCAGCCACTAGCGAGCCAAAGAAAAACAGCCCGAGGTTGCCGCTGTGAACGGCCAGCATGATTGTGCTGACCCCCACCACCAGCAGACTGGAACCCAGCGTCAGCACCCGCGTGGCAGATTGATTGCGCATGCTGAAAATAGCCAGGGCGCCACTCAAGGTCAGCACGGCCACCATCGCCCCGCCCACCAGAAAAGAGTTTGAGCCCGTGGCGGCACGTATCAGTGACGGCACCAGCGCCAGATAAAAGCCCCCCATCGCCCACACGGCAACGTTGACCGGCAACACCTGCCACATCGCCGCACGCGCTTGGGACGGGATGTGCAAGCGGGGCCGCAACGAACCCAGTACGCCGGGTTGCGGGCTGACGCTCTCGGGCAATCGCCAGACATATACGGCCTGGGCGGCCAGCAAGCCAAGCAATACCCAGTACGCGAGGTGCAACGGTTGCGGCGCGAACTCCACCAGCACGCTGGTGCCAAATGCCCCGCAGGCCATGCCCACCAAGGGTGAAATGCTATTGATCAGCGGCCCCTGCTGGCGGTCGTTGTCCAGCATTGCAGCGCCCAGCGCACTGGTTGCCATGCCCGTGGCAAAGCCTTGCAACACGCGCGCAGCAATCAGCCAGGCCACGCTGTCCGCGCTGAGAAACAAACCCATCGCCAGCATGTCGAGGATCAACGCGCAAAAAATGACTGGTCTACGCCCCAAATAATCCGACAATGAGCCCACTGTCAGCAGCGCCGTCAGCAAGCTCAAGGCATAAACGCCGAAGATCAGGGTCAAGGTGGCGGCCGAAAAGTGCATGTTTTCCTGGTAGATACGATACAGCGGCGTGGGCGCCGCCGAAGCCGCCAGAAAGGTCAGGACGGTAAGCCCGAGAAACACCATGCTGGAACGGTTTGGAGCCGGGGTATCAGTGCTGTTGGACATACCATCCTCGCTAAAGCTAAGAATTTGCTTTTGCGGAGTGTGCGACGGCCTGCGGCTTAAAGCAAATTCTTTGTGTTAAGGTTTTACGCATGAACCAACCTAAGGAAGTACGCACCGGCGGGCGAAGTGCCCGCGTGCAGGAATCAATCCATTCGGCGGTGCGCCAATTGCTCAAGGAGCACGAGCGCGCCAACGTCACCGTGCCCATGGTGGCCACCCTCGCCGGGGTCACCCCGTCGACCATTTATCGGCGCTGGGGCGACTTGAACGTGTTGCTCGCCGACGTTGCCCTGGAGCGCATGCGCCCCGACACCGAGCCACTTGCCACGGGCAGTTTGCGCGGGGATATCCAGGCATGGGCCGAGCAGTATCTGGATGAAATGAACTCCGAACCCGGGCGCAACATGATGCGCGACGTGCAAAGCAGCCCGACCAAAGGGACCTGCGTGCAGATCCTCGGCGCTCAATTGCGGATTATCCTCGAACGTCACCGTGGGCACGTCGACCAACTGCCGGACATTGACCGCCTGCTGAACGTGATCGTCGCCCCGGTGGTGTTTCGCATCTTGTTTGCAGAAGCGCCATTAACGCTCGAACAACTCAATGAACAGATTGACCTGGCACACTGGGCCAATAAGCCGCCCTGCGACACCAGGCCGCGCTCAGACCATGGTCGAGCCTGACGCGGTTTAAACATCGTGCGAGACTAGACTTGCGGGCCGGATCGCCCGGGTCTATCTACCTTCAGGAGTCTCCATGTCGTTGTCCAGCGGGCTGATTGCCGCCGTCGCCCTGGCTTATATGGCCATCATGTTCGCCATTGCCTTTTATGGTGACCGGCGCAGCAAACCGCTGCCGCCGCGGGTACGCGCGTGGGTCTACAGTTTGTCGCTGGCGGTGTACTGCACCAGTTGGACCTTCTTTGGCGCTGTGGGCCAGGCCGCCGAACAACTCTGGGCGTTCTTGCCGATTTATCTGGGGCCGGTGCTGCTGTTGGTCTGCGCACCCTGGGTCCTGCAAAAAATGGTGATGATCAGCAAGCAAGAGAACATCACCTCGATTGCCGACTTTATTGCCGCACGCTATGGCAAATCCCAGTCACTGGCGATTGTCGTGGCCTTGATCTGCCTCGTCGGCGTGCTGCCTTACATCGCCCTGCAACTTAAAGGCATCGTGCTCGGCGTTAACCTGCTGATCGGTGCCGGCGCCGACGCCACCGGCACCCGCGCCCAGGACACGGCGTTGCTGGTATCGCTGGTGCTAGCCCTGTTCACCATCGTGTTTGGTACCCGCAACCTCGACTCCACCGAGCACCACCGGGGCATGGTGCTGGCCATTGCCTTCGAATCGCTGGTCAAGCTCTTCGCCTTTTTAGCGGTCGGCGCGTTTGTCACCTTCGGCCTGTATGACGGTTTTGACGACCTGTTCAGCCAGGCCATGCTGGCGCCGCGTCTTGAAGAGTACTGGAAAGAAACCATCAACTGGCCGTCGATGGTGGTGCAAACCGGCGTCGCCATGATGGCGATCATCTGCCTGCCCCGGCAGTTCCACGTCACCGTGGTTGAGAACATCGAGCCGCAAGACCTGCGCCTGGCCAAATGGGTGTTCCCGGCCTACCTGATATTAGCGGCGCTGTTTGTGGTGCCGATTGCCCTGGCCGGGCAAATGATGCTGCCAAGCTCGGTGCTGCCCGACTCATTCGTGATCAGCCTGCCACTGGCACAGGCTCACCCGGCGCTGGCGTTGCTGGCCTTTATTGGCGGCGCCTCGGCCGCCACCGGCATGGTGATTGTGGCCAGCGTGGCGCTGTCGACCATGGTGTCCAACGACATGCTGTTGCCGTGGTTGTTACGCCACAAAAACGCCGAGCGCCCGTTCGAGGTGTTCCGTTACTGGATGCTCTCGGTGCGCCGCGTGTCGATCGTGGTCATCCTGCTGCTGGCGTATGTCAGTTACCGCCTGCTGGGCTCCACGGCCAGCCTGGCCACCATCGGGCAAATTTCCTTCGCGGCGGTCACTCAACTGGCGCCCGCAATGCTTGGCGCGCTGTACTGGAAACAAGCCAACCGCCGGGGTGTTTTTGCCGGGTTGGCGACCGGTACGTTTATCTGGTTTTACACCTTGGTGCTGCCGCTGATCGCCCACAGCATGGGCTGGCATTTGAGCCACTTTCCGGGGCTGGCGTGGCTGCACAGCAACCCGCTGGGCCTGCCGATCACCCCGCTGACACAGGGTGTGGTGCTGTCGCTGGCCGGTAACTTCACCCTGTTTGCCTGGGTCTCTGTGCTGTCGCGTACACGGGTGTCGGAGCACTGGCAGGCCGGTCGATTTATCGGCCAGGAAATCAGCAGCCACCCCAGCGGCCGCTCCATGCTCTCGGTGCAAATCAACGACCTGCTGACACTGGCGGCCCGCTTTGTCGGCGAAGAACGCGCCCGCCAGAGCTTTATCCGCTTCGCCTACCGCCAGGGCAAAGGCTTCAACCCCAATCAGAACGCAGATGGCGAATGGATCGCCCATACCGAGCGCCTGCTGGCCGGTGTACTGGGCGCATCGTCAACCCGCGCGGTGGTAAAAGCTGCCATTGAAGGCCGGGAAATGCAGCTTGAAGACGTCGTACGCATTGCCGACGAAGCGTCAGAAGTGTTGCAGTTCAACCGTGCCTTGCTCCAGGGCGCAATTGAAAACATCACTCAGGGCATCAGCGTGGTCGACCAGTCCCTTCGGCTTGTGGCCTGGAACCGCCGCTACCTGGAACTGTTCGATTACCCGGAGGGGCTGATCAGCGTTGGCCGCCCGATTGCCGATATTATTCGTCACAACGCCGAACGCGGCCTGTGCGGCCCCGGCGAGGCAGAAGTGCACGTTGCGCGTCGCTTGCACTGGATGCGTCAAGGCCGGGCGCACACCTCTGAACGCCTGTTCCCCAATGGCCGGGTGATCGAGCTTATCGGCAACCCCATGCCGGGCGGCGGATTCGTCATGAGTTTTACCGACATTACCGCGTTCCGTGAGGCCGAACAGGCGCTCACCGAGGCCAACGAAGGCCTGGAACAGCGCGTCGCCGAGCGAACCCGTGAACTGTCGGAACTGAACAAGGCGCTGACCGAAGCCAAAGGCATTGCCGAGGCCGCCAACCAATCGAAGACTCGCTTTCTGGCCGCTGTCAGCCATGACCTGATGCAACCCATGAATGCGGCGCGGCTGTTTTCGGCCGCCCTTTCACACCAGGAAGACTTAAGCCCGGAAGCACAGAAACTGGTGCAGCACCTGGACAGCTCGCTGCGCTCAGCCGAGGACTTGATCAGCGACTTGCTGGATATTTCCCGACTGGAAAACGGCAAATTCACACCCGACATCAAGCCTTTTGCAATCAACGACCTGTTCAATACCCTGGGCACCGAATTTACCGCCCAGGCACAAGAGCAAGGCCTCAAGTTCCGGGTACGTGGCAGCCGCTTGCGGGTCAGCAGCGACATAAAGCTGCTGCGGCGCATCCTGCAAAACTTCCTGACCAACGCCTTCCGTTACGCCAAGGGCCCGATATTGCTGGGCGTGCGTCGTCGTGGCCAGCATTTGTGCCTGGAGGTCTGGGATCGCGGGCCCGGTATCCCGCAAGACAAGCTGCAAGTGATTTTTGAAGAATTCAAACGCCTGGACAGCCACCAGACCCGCGCCGAAAAAGGCCTGGGGCTGGGCTTGGCGATTGCTGACGGCCTGTGCCGAGTGCTCGGGCACACCCTGCAGGTGCGCTCATGGCCGGGCAAAGGCAGCGTATTCAGCGTCAGCGTACCGCTGGCACAGGCCCAAGCCGCGCCACAAGCAGTGCCCAGCGAGCCAAAAAGCCAGTCGGTGACGGGTGCACAAGTGCTGTGTATCGACAACGAAGACAGCATCCTGATCGGCATGCAGAGCCTGTTGACGCGCTGGGGCTGCCGCGTGTGGACCGCCAGAAACCGCGATGAATGCGCGGCCTTGCTCAACGACGGCGTGCGCCCGCAACTGGTGCTGGTCGACTACCACCTGGACAACGGCGAAACCGGCACCGAGCTGATGGGCTGGCTGCGCGCGCAATTGGGCGAGCCTGTGCCGGGCGTGGTCATCAGCGCCGACGGACGCCAGGAAATGATTGCCGAAGTGCATGCGGCGGGGCTTGAGTATTTGGGTAAGCCGGTCAAACCGGCGGTGTTGAGAGCACTGCTGAGCCGGCATGTGCCGTTGTGATCCCCTGTAGCCGCTGCCGAAGCATGAGGCTGCGATGGGTTGCGCAGCGGCCCTACAAGAACTTACTCAGCCGGATGCGCTACGCCGTTGATGTCGGTCATGGCCCGCTCCAGCAGTTCGGGGGGCAAGCTTTTACTGGCCCGTGCGCCGAGCAATTTGAGCTGTTCGCTGCGGCTAACCAGGTTGCCGCGCCCATCGGTCAGTTTATTGCGTGCTGCTGCGTAGGCTTTATCCAGTTGCTGAAGACGATTGCCGACTTCATCCAGGTCCTGGATAAACAGCACAAACTTGTCGTACAGCCAACCGGCCCTCTCGGCGATTTCTCGGGCGTTCTGGCTCTGACGTTCCTGCTTCCACAGGCTGTCGATCACCCGCAAGGTGGCGAGCAATGTGGTCGGGCTTACGATCACAATGTTGCGATCAAAGGCTTCCTGAAACAGGTTGGGTTCGGCTTGCAGCGCCGCGGAAAAAGCCGCTTCGATAGGCACGAACAACAACACGAAATCCAGGCTGTGCAGGCCTTCCAGACGCTTATAGTCTTTGCCGGCCAGGCCTTTGACGTGATTACGCAGTGACAGCACATGCTGTTTCAGCGCCGCCTGCCCGATCACGTCGTCATCGGCACCGACAAACTGCTGATACGCCGTCAGGCTGACTTTGGAGTCGACCACCACTTGCTTGTTGCCCGGCAACAGGATCAACACGTCCGGCTGAAAGCGCTCGCCATCCGGCCCTTTAAGGCTGACCTGGGTTTGATACTCGCGGCCCTTTTCGAGCCCGGCATGCTCAAGCACCCGCTCCAGAATCAGCTCGCCCCAGTTGCCCTGGGTCTTTTGCCCTTTCAAGGCGCGCGTCAGGTTGGTGGCTTCGTCGCTCAAGCGCAGGTTAAGTTGCTGCAGACGCTCCAGCTCTTTGCCCAGCGAGAAGCGCTCACGGGCTTCCTGCTGATAACTTTCTTCAACGCGCTTTTCGAAAGACTGAATGCGCTCTTTAAGCGGGTCGAGCAATTGGCCCAGACGCTCATTGCTGGTTTGCGCAAAACGTTGTTCGCGCTCATCAAAGATCTTGCCGGCCAGCTCCGAGAACTGCGCGCGCAATTCATCTCGTGACCCTTGCAGATCGCTCAAACGTTGTTGATGGCTTTCTTGTTGCTCGCGCAGTTCGGCGCTCAGACCGGCAGCCTGAGCGCCAAGGTGACGCAGCTCGGCTTCTTTCTGTGCGCGTTCCAGGTTCCAGGCGTGGGCAGCATCACGCGCGTTGTCGCGCTCTACCTGCAACAGCTCGACCTCACGGCGCAGCGCCGCCAGATCGGCCTGCTTGGCCGTGTTGGCCTGCCCCAAGTCACTGATTTCATCGCGGCTGGCGTCCAGCTGCGCACTCAGACCGTCCTGAGCCAACTGGGCCATATTCAGGCGCTCTTCGAGCAGGTTCAACTCGGCTTGATGCCCGCTGGCGCGCCGCTGCAATTGCCAGACGAACGCCAACAACGGCACGCCTGCCAACGCCAAGCCCAGCAAAATACTGCTCAGGTCCAGGGCCATAACCACTCCGCGCAAGGTAAAAAAGCAAGGTTAACCAAGCTCAGGGCACGAAGACAGCTCAGTCTTCGATCTTGCTCAATTCCTGTTGAGCAACGCGGTCACCGGCGCGGGCGGCCTGACGCAAAAGCTCGTGACCAATGCGTTGATCCCGGGAGCTTCCACAATCACGGCACATCAATTGCCCCAAACGGCTTTGCGCCAGCACCACACCTTGGCGGGCAGGCTGCTTGAGCAAATGGCCGGCAACGTGTTTGACGCTGGATTTAGCGCCCAGATGAGGGTTGTCCAGCAACCAGACCGCAATGCGCAAAGAAAAGCGTTTGGGCGCTGCAGGCGATGTGCTGGAGCGAGTAGCAGAGGAAGTAGCTGTGCGAAACTTCATAAAACACTGTAGGGCAGAACAGAAGGCGCGCCACTCTACTCCTTTTTTCGCTTGGGTAAAGCCGAAAAAAGTCTATACCCGCGATCTAGAGCAAGCGCGCGTGACAATCCACAGATCCTGTGGATAAGTCAGTGGACAACCCTCGTTTACCCCCCGCAAACCCCCACCCTACGGGGCCTAGAGTCAAACTGTCGATTTTTTCACCAATTAAAAAAAACGATGTTTTTCATTGACTTAAATTTGCGGAACAGGCTAGACAGCTGCCGTGATCGACCTCGCAGACGAATATGTTGGTTGTGTTGCAAATGTGCAAAAGATCACATTCCGCGCAGCGCTCAGGGCGATTCAGAGGCAAAAAATGTAGGACTCACCCGCAAAAAAAAACCCACTGAACAGCCGCGTGACGCTCGGGCCCCAGGCAAGCCCGCGTGGAATATTGCCCAAAACAGGCTAATAACAGCCCCATTACGGCCTATTGTGCGTGAGGCCCCGATCACCGTTACAGGATGTTTTTTCGCTAGCACACTTGCATTTAAATTTTCAACCCGATAGTATCCGCAGCGTTAGTACCAAGCTGAAAGTCAATTCGGGCCGAATAAATCCCTCAGCAGCCTCTCAAATAGATGGCCGAGCTGATAAAACGGGATCGACCCCCAAGATGGTTTCCAGGTAAATCTTGTGCCGATACAGCCTTTGAACAAGCAAAGGGTATCGCGAAGTTTTTTACTCTGACCGAACCAACCTGCAAATTGATCAGGATCTTCACCCAGAGCACGGAACCTTAGCTCTTGTTGTGATTGCCTGCCCTCCTAAGTACCTACCTGCCAGCCCAAGCGCCACATACTTAATGCGCTCCAACTGGCGGCTTTGTTCCAGACAGGTTCTTCGTCCCGCCAAAATGGCCCGACGTCACTGGAACGTTTTAACGCAGCACGGATCATATCCGTGTCTTTTGTAGGAACACCTAATAACTATGAATACTCAAATCCAGACTCAGGATGCCATTCGCACCCTAACCAACGCTTTTGCTCCAATGAACTGCCTGATTATGGCCGCTCGCAAAGGCTGCTTCAGCTTCACCCTGGTCAACGAACACGGCATCGCCCGTCACAGCGAACGCCTGTACCCCGATCAATATTCCAGCGCAGAGCCTCTGCAAGCTGTGATCGAGCGTACTCGTCAGGCACTTATCGCCTAAGACCCGCAAGCGCTTACCCAACAAGCCCTGCCAGAACAGCAGGGCTTTTTGTTGGGCGTCATTTAAGAAATATCCGGCATCGCTTAAGCACTTGCGGATATATCGCTTACACCTAGAAGCTACAAACGATTTAAAAACAGAGCTTTACAACAGAGATATGACACTACACTTCAACTCAAGCGGTAAAAACCGCTTCCGGCGCACCCTCACGACCCACAGCTGCCAAGCGCCTGGGTGCCGCCGGCCAATTTCAGGCGCCGAAGCTGCACAGGGAGCATGCCGGGGAGCTGAAGCTTTACATCACTGCATAAAAGTTAACCTGACCAAACAAAAATACACTTTGGACGCCTATGTTTTGTTGCCAGGCATTGCAGCCAGCCAACCTTTACACCGACAGCACACCCGCAAGACCTGCTGTGGCGCCAAGTAGTTGAGCTAAAAGGACGTTTGCACACTTTCAAGGATGTTGGGCGCGACTGCATGACCGTTCTCAACCAAGCGGCTTGAGATTTTTCAACCCACTGTAAACCTGTAAATGATCGGAAAACGGTCGGATTGTCCTACAAAACATCGTTATCTTCTGCGATTTAGCCTATAGCGCTCTTACAAAAATGTTGGTAGCTTTCGTCCGGTGATCAAAAGGAGTTCTAATAATGAAAAAAGTAATGCTCAAGACCACACTTAGCCTCGCTGTCACTTTGGCTTCCAGCCAGATTTTCGCAAGCGGCTTCGCCCTCAACGAACAAAGCGTTAGCGGTATGGGGACCGGCTTCGCAGGTCGTTCATCTTCTGCTGACGATGCAAGTACCGTTTTCGGTAACCCTGCCGGTATGTCCCGCCTAAGCGGACAACAGGTCACAGGCGGTATCGCCGTGATCGACGCCTCAACCGATATCAAAAATGCCAACGGCAACGTCAAAGGCAGCAACAAAGGCGACATGGTTCCCTTCACTGGCGTACCAATGGGCTTCTACACCAACAAGCTCAATGACCAGTGGGCCGTCGGCTTCGGCGTGTACGCGCCTTTTGGTCTCGCCACTGAATATGAACATAACTTCCAGGGCCGCGCCTTCGGCAGCACCAGCGACGTAAAAGTCGTGACCCTGCAGCCAACTGTCAGCTACGCCTTCAACGATCGCGTTTCGGTAGGTTTTGGCCCGACCATCAACCGCATCTCCGGCAAGCTGGAGTCGGATCTCGCGCTGGTTCCGGGCACACCTGAAGCCCACGTCAAAATCAAGGGTGATGACACCGCACTGGGCTGGAACGCCGGCGTTCTGGTGCAAGCCACAGACACTACTCGTGTCGGTCTGACCTACCACTCCAAAGTGACCTACAAGCTGAAAGGCCACACCGAAATCGGAGCGGGCGCAGGTACTCCGCCACAGTTGCTGCAAAGCAACCGCTATGACGCTTCGCTGTCGATCGACACCCCGGAATCCTGGGACTTGTCCGTTACCCAAGACCTGTCTGATGCCTGGAAGGTCTATGCCGGTAGCACCTGGACCCGCTGGAGCCGCCTGAAAGACATCACCGTGCAGAACAAAGGCGTGACCATGGCCAACGCCGGTGCTGGCGGCGCTCAAGCGTTCACGACCATCAAAGAAGAACAAAACTGGCACGACACCTGGGCTTACGCCATCGGTACGTCGTATCAGTTGAACAAGCAGTGGGTACTGCGTACCGGTCTGACCTGGGACCAATCGCCTACCAACAATGAAAATCGCTCGCCACGCATCCCTACCGGTGACCGGACGATCTTCAGCTTGGGTGCCGGTTATGCCGTTAACGAGAACCTGGTTATCGACGTGGCTTACTCTTACCTGAAAGAAGAGTCGGTCAAAGTTAACGATTCCAAAGGCATCAACAACTACAGCGCCAAGTACGAAAACAGCGCCAACGGCTTTGCTGTCGGTGCAACGTACAAGTTCTAAGCTTGCGAGAGCCTGACGCTCACGCGGCCTGAACTAAAAAGCCCCGCTCTCTTTGCAGAGGCGGGGCTTTTTCTTGTGCAGGAATCAGGACTTTGAGGCGATGGCTTTTTCTATAGCTTCAATCAACTCCGGGTTGTCCGGCTTGGTCAGGCTCGAGAAACTGGCAATCACATTGCCTTTGCGGTCCACCACGTACTTGTAGAAATTCCACTTGGGCGTGCTGCTTTGTTCAGCCAATACCTTGAACAGGTGCGTTGCATCGTCACCCCGCACCTTTTGCGGCTCGGTCATGGTGAAGGTCACACCGTAGTTGACGTAGCAGACCTTGGCCGTCTCTTCGCCATCTTTGGCCTCTTGCTTGAAGTCATTGGACGGTACGCCGAGCACTTCTAGCCCCTGGCCCTTAAAGCGCTGGTTCAAGGCCTCCAGTCCTTTGAACTGGGGCGCAAAGCCGCAAAAACTGGCCGTGTTCACAATCAACAAAGGCTTGCCGGCAAACTGCTTGCACAGATCGATCGACTCTTTGGCCCGCAGCTTGGGCAATGAACCTTCAAGCAAGGACGGGCAATCAGCCGCCCAGACAGAACCCGCGCACGCCATCAACAGTACGGGCATCGCAATCCAGCGCTTTAGCATTGTTCGTGTCCTTTATAGAGGTGCAGGCACAGAACTTACTCGCCCCGGCACGGCACTAGCAAGTGCCCATGCCTAACTCCAGCAAGGCCAGGCCACCTTGATGCCAGCCCCACCAGCTCAGGGCCAGCAGCAAAAAGCCTGCGCTGATGGCACCCAACCAAAGCCACAGTGAACTCACGCCATGCTCCCTCGTGCCTGCAAACGCGCAACCGGACGCTCACGCACCGGCCAGTTCAAGGCTGCTGCCAACAGACTGAGCACGATCGAGCCTTGCCAGATCAGTTCGTAACTGCCGGTTTGATCATAGACCACGCCGCCCAGCCAACCGCCCAGAAATGCGCCCAGTTGATGGAACAAAAAGACAATCCCGCCCAGCATCGACAAGTTACGCACGCCAAACATTGTGGCGACGGTACCGTTGGTCAGTGGCACGGTCGAGAGCCACAAAAAGCCCATGGCCATGCCAAACAGATAAGCGCTGAATTGCGACAGCGGCGCCCACAGAAACACCACGATCACCACGGCGCGCGCCAGGTACAACGCGGTCAGTAAACGCGGTTTGGACATACGCCCGCCCAGCCATCCGGCGGTGTAAGTACCAAAAATATTAAACAGGCCAATCAGGGCCAATACCGTGGTGCCTACGGTGGCAGGCAAATGCTGATCGACCAGATAGGCCGGCAAGTGGATGCCGATAAACACCACCTGAAACCCGCAGACAAAAAAACCAAACGCCAGCAGCCAGAAGCCCGAGTGAGTGCACGCCTCACGCAGCGCTTCCTTGAGCGTTTGCTCGCCGCCCAGACTCGGCGCTGGCCGGTCCTTGAGCATGCTCACCAACGGCACGATCATGGCCACCAGCAAGCCCAGCACCAGCAAGGCGGACGACCAGCCAAGCCAGCCGATCAGCCCCAGCGTGCCGGGCAGCATTGCGAACTGGCCAAAGGAGCCCGCCGCACTGGCGATCCCCATGCCCATGCTGCGTTTCTCGGGCGGCAAGGCACGGCCGACCACACCCAAAATGACCGAAAACGACGTACCGGACAGGCCGATGCCAATCAACAAGCCAGCACTCAGCGACAGCGTCAGCAACGAGTCCGACATGCCCATCAGCACCAGCCCGACGGCATAAAGCACACCGCCGACAATCACCACCTTGGCGGCGCCAAAGCGATCGGCCAACGCACCGGTGAACGGTTGAGCCAGGCCCCAGATCAGGTTCTGCAAGGCAATGGCGAAGGCAAACACCTCTCGCCCCCAGCCGAACTGCGCACTCATGGGCGGCAAGAACAGACCAAAGCCGTGCCTGACCCCCAACGACAGCGCCAAAATCAACGCACTGCCCAGCAATACCCACCCGCTCGTTCGCCACACCGATGTCATTGTTATTCTCCTGATGCGGGTATATACCCATTCTTATTCGTAAAACGGGTGCTAATCGACACCCGCCAGCTCATCCAATAACTGCAGCAACTGTTCGCGCCGGTCTTCTCCCAAGCGCGCGACCAACCGCTGTTGTGCGGCCTCCCAGGCTGGCCAGGCGGCATTGAAGCGCCTCTCACCCTCTTCGGTCAGGCAAACCAGCCGATTACGATGGTCCTCACCTTCAGACATCTTCACCAGGCCAGCGCCTTCCAGCACCCGCAGGTTACGCCCCAAAGTACTGCGATCCAGCCCCATGGCCTCGGCCAGGCTGGAAATACTCGGCTGGTCCAGTCGCTTGAGGTTGCTCATCAATGAAAACTGCGCAACGTTGATCCCGAAGCCATCCAGGGCCCCGTCGTAATGTCGGCTGATGCCCCGCGAAACACGTCGCAGGTTGGTGCATAAACACTGGGTTGGTAACATTTTGTATGTATATACCCGCAATGAAGGAGAATCAAGATTTAAACAACACCGGGTGTCAGCCTGCCACCAGCGCCAACCCCACTAAAACCAGTACTTCCAGCAGCTCCAGCAACGCACCCGCGGTATCGCCCGTGGTGCCGCCCAAGCGCTGCATCATCACCCGGCGCAGCCACACAAAGCCCAACGCCGCCAGCAGCAAGGCCCACACCCCGGCAGTACCGGCCATCACCACACAGGCCACTGCACTGAAGCCCAGCACCCACCAACCGGCCTTGCGCGGCAAGTGGTCGGCCAAGGCCTGGCCCAAGCCGCCCGCCCGAACGTAAGGCGTGGTCAGGAACACCGCCAGCAACGCACTGCGGCCAATCAGCGGCGCGATCAACAACACGGCCGTGTGCTGCTGCTCGATCAACGCCAGCAAGGCACAGAACTTGAGCAACAACACCAGCACCAGCGTGACCACGGCGATCGGGCCGCTGCGCGGGTCTTTCATGATGGTCAGGGTGCGCTCGCGATCCCCGAAGCCGCCCAGCCAGGCATCCGCGCTGTCGGCCAGACCGTCCAGGTGCAAGCCGCCACTGAGCAACACCCAGGCGCTCAGCAATAGTGCCGCATGCAACAGCAACGGCGCCCCGGCCAACAGACCGTTCAGCGACCACAACAGCACACCAAACAACAGCCCGACCAGCGGGTAGAACAACAACGAACGCCCAAGCTCCTGGGGTTGCGGCATGCCGGGCAAGCGGATCGGCAAGCTGCTCAGGAACTGCAAGGCAATCCAGAACGGCAACATGTTCAGCGCCCCTCGCTCAAAACGCCGTGTGCGTCGACCTGCAACTCGAATAGCGCCCCATTAACCACCTGAATGTTCAGCAACTGCTCACGGGGCAGACCACGGGCCTGCGCCAGCAGCAACTTCATCACGCCTCCATGGCACACCACCAGCACCCGCTCACCCGCGTGGGCCTGCTGCAAGCGCGTGACCGCCGCCAACACCCGCTGCGAGAACTCAAGCACCGGCTCGCCCTGAGGCGGGGTGAAGCGGTAAGGGTCTGCCCAAAACAGGCCCAGTGCCTGCTCATCGGTTTGCATCAGCGCGGCGGCGCTCTGCCCTTCCCACTCGCCAAAGTGCAGCTCTTGCAGGTCTTTGTCGAACGTCACTGGCAGCGCCAGTTGCCCGGCCAGTTCTTGGGCGAACAAAGCACAGCGCTGCAACGGCGAGCTGACAATCCGGTCCCACGGGCCCCGGCCCTGAACGGCTGCGCGCATTTGCTCCCAGCCCACGGGCGTCAGCGCATCATCAAGGCTGCCGCGCAGCCCGCCGCCCAGCTCGGTTTCACCGTGGCGCAGCAAGTCCAGAGTCACGCTCATGCCGGACGATCCGCGACAGCCGCCTCAGCAAACGTTGCCATCTGCCCGTGCAGGTCGCAGGCCAGACGCACCAACGGCACCGCCAATGCAGCGCCACTGCCTTCACCCAAACGCAAACCGAGGTCGAGCAACGGCTCAGCCTGCAAGCTTTGCAGGACACGGCGATGCCCGTGCTCAGCACCGCGATGGCCGAACACCAGCCATTCCCGGCACTCAGGGTTCAAGCGCACGGCAACCATGGCGGCAACGGTGCAAATAAAACCGTCGACCAATGCCACGATGCCCGCTTGCGCGCACGCCACATAGGCACCGGCCAGGGCCGCGATTTCAAAACCGCCCAAGCGGAACAAGGTTTGCAGCGGGTCGTCCAGGTAGCCGTCATGAAACGCCAGCGCTTGCTCAATCACCCGCGCCTTGTGGCTCACGCCCGCAGCGTCCAGCCCGGTCCCCGGCCCGGTCAGCTCAGACGCCGGGCATTGCAGCAGCGCACTGGCCACGGCACTGGCCGAGGCCGTGTTGCCAATGCCCATCTCGCCGCCCACGAACAACTCGCAGCCCAGCTCTTGTGCCCGCACCACGCTGTCACGACCGGCCGCCAGGGCTTTCAGGCCCTGAGCATCAGACATGGCAGGGCCTGCGGCGAAATTGGCGGTGCCCGCGCCCAGCTGTAAATGCCGCACACCCGGCAAGTTGAGCATCGGCGTTACCGTGCCCAGGTCGACGACATCCAGGTGCGCACCCAATTGACGGGCCAGCACGCTGATTGCCGCCCCACCGCTGACAAAGTTGGCCAGCATCTGCCCGGTCACTTCCTGCGGGTAGGCCGACACGCCCTCGGCGACCACGCCATGATCTCCGGCAAAAATCGCAATCCACAGCTGATCGACACGCGGTTTCAAGCGCCCCTGCAACCCGGCCAGTTGCACAGCCAGGGTTTCCAGTTGCCCCAGCGAACCCGCCGGTTTGGTCAACTGCTGCTGGCGCTCGGCCGCCGCCGCTTGCACCTCACGATCAACCGCTTTGCACGGGTTCAGCCACCACGGGGTATTCATAGCGCAGTTCCTTTCAATGTCAGGGGCAGGCCCGCCACGGTCAGTACGACTCGCTGGCAACGTTCGGCCAAGGCTTGATGCAACCAACCGGCTTCATCGACGTAACGGCGAGTCAATTCGCCCAGCGGCACGACACCCATTCCGGTTTCGTTGCTGACAAATACAATGTGCCCCGGCAATCCAGCCAGGCACTCAAGCAGCGCCTCACGCTCGGCGCTCAAGCGCTGCGGGTCTTCAAGCATCAGCAGATTGGTCAGCCACAAGGTCAGGCAATCCACCAGCAGGCAGGTCTCTGTACCGGCGTTTTCACGCAGCACGCGGGCAAGTTCAATCGGCTCTTCGATCAAGCCCCACTGTGCGGGGCGGCGCTCACGGTGCAGGCGAACCCGCTCGTTCATTTCGCCGTCCAGCGGCTGGCTGGTGGCGATGTAGATGACAGCGCAGCCAGAGTCGGCCGCGAGCTTCTCGGCCAAGCGGCTTTTACCCGAGCGGGCGCCACCCAAAATCAGTTGCTGCATGTTTAAAAACCTCTAAAGGGTGATCCCTGTAGGAGCGAGCTTGCCTCGCGATCTTTTAGAAGATCAAAAGATCGCGAGGCAAGCTCGCGCCTACAGTCAGATACCGCAAAGCTCGCGCAAGTACGCCGTGTCCAGGTGCTTCTCGACCAGATCGGCCAGGCGCTCGATGTCGCGCTCGCGCAGCGCGTGGTAGTCGACGTGCTGCACGTTCTGCAACCCGGCCCAGCGCAGCAACGCGCCGCAGGCCTCAGGCGACTCGAACAAGCCGTGCAGGTATGTGCCTAGAATGTGCCCGTCAGCACTCTGCGCGCCGTCATAACGGCCGTCATCCAGACGCACCGCCGGCTGCTCCAGCGCCGCCCCCGTGGTGACTCCGGCGTGGATCTCGTAGCCGTTGACCTCGGCGTCTTCCAGCAGCAAATGCCCGCGCACGTTGCGCAGTTGCTTCTCGGCGGCCAGTTCGGTGCTGAAGCCCAGCAAGCCGAAACCAGCGCTCGAACCGGGCGCCCCTTCCAGCCCCAACGGGTCATGCACCTGCTCACCGAGCATCTGCAAACCACCGCAAATACCCAGCACCTTGCCGCCGTAGCGCAGGTGGCGATTGATCGCCGTGTCCCAGCCATTGGCGCGCAAATACGCTAGGTCACTGCGCACGCTTTTTGAACCCGGCAGGATGATCAAGTCAGCCGGCGGGATCACTTGCCCCGGCCCGACAAACTGCAAATCCACCTGCGGGTGCAAGCGCAGCGGGTCGAAGTCGGTGTGGTTGCTGATGCGCGGCAATACCGGCACCACCACTTTGAGCACGTGTTCGACCTTGTCGGTCTGGCGCTGGTCGATGCCGTCTTCGGCCTCAAGGTGCAAATCCAGCACGTAGGGCAACACGCCAATCACCGGCTTGCCGGTGCGCTCTTCCAGCCAGTCGAGGCCCGGTTGCAGCAAGGCAATGTCACCGCGAAAACGGTTGATGATGAAGCCTTTGACCCGTGCCTGCTCCGTCTCGGAGAGCAACTCCAGGGTGCCGACCAAGTGCGCGAAAACGCCGCCCCGATTGATGTCGGCAATTAGCACCACCGGGCAATCCACCGCTTCGGCAAAACCCATGTTGGCGATGTCACCGGCGCGCAGGTTGATCTCGGCCGGAGAGCCCGCCCCTTCAACCATGACCACCGGGTACGCGGCACTCAGCCGTTGATGCGAGGCCAGCACCGCTTGCATGGCGATGGCCTTGTAGTCGTGATACGCCACCGCGTTCATGGTAGTGACGGCGCGGCCATGGATGATCACTTGGGCGCCGGTGTCGCTGTTGGGCTTGAGCAACACCGGATTCATGTCGGTATGCGGCGGCAAACCGGCGGCCTGCGCCTGTACGGCCTGGGCGCGGCCAATTTCGCCGCCTTCAGCGGTCACGGCACTGTTGAGCGCCATGTTCTGCGGCTTGAACGGCACCACGCGCACGCCCTCGCGGGTCAGCCAGCGGCACAACGCCGTTACCAGTGTGCTTTTGCCCGCATCGGAAGTGGTGCCCTGCACCATCAATGTGCTCATGAAACGTCCTTGGTTCGCGACTGGGTATAAGCCTGCAAAGCCTCTTGCAGCTTCAACCAGTCGGCTTCATCGGCAGGCAGGCCAAAACGCACGCTGCTGTTGCTGGTAAACAGGCGCAGCAAAATCCCGCGCCGGGCCATAAAGTCGTAAAGCTGCTCGGCCTCTGGGGTGATCAGCCACTGGAACAAGGCGCAGCCGCCCTGCGGGAGCAAGTCATGCTGGCCCAGCAAGTGCTGCAAGCGGGCACTGGCCAACTCACTGCGCTCACGCTGCCGGGCATGGCCTTGGGTATCGAGCAGGCACGCCTGGCCGACAATCCGCGTCGGGCCGCTGACGGCCCACGGGCCGACTTGCTCTGCCAGCAGCTTGAGCAATTTAAGCTCCGCCAGCACAAAGCCCAACCGCACCCCGGCCAGGCCGAAAAACTTGCCGAACGAACGCAGCACAATCAATCCGCTGCGCCCGCTCTCGGCAGCCAGGCTCAACTCGGGGGTGTTGTCCATAAAGGCTTCGTCCACCACCAGCCAGCCGCCGCGCTGGGCCAGCCGTGCGTGCCAGTCGAGCAAACGCTCGGGGGGCAGGTTAAGGCCCGTGGGGTTGTTGGGGTTAACCACCACCAGCACATCGAGGGTGTCGAGGTAGATGTCGACTTCCTGCTCCAGAACTTCACGCACGATGAAGCCATTGCGCCGCCATGATTCGGCATGTTCTGCGTAGCACGGTGACAGCACGCCGACCTTGCCACTGCGGCGCAGACGCGGCAGCAACTGGATCGCGCATTGCGAACCCGGCACCGGCAATACGTGGGGGGCGCCGTAATACTGGCAGGCCGCCTGCTCCAGCCCGTCATCGGTTTCGGGCAAACGCGCCCAGGCCCGCTCGGGGATCGCCGGGATTGCAAAAGGCCAGGGCGCGAGGCCACTGGACAAGTCCAGCCATTGCGACTCGGCGATGCCGTAGTCGAGGGCCGCCTGACGCAAACGTCCACCATGCTCAAGCAAAGAACTCACTCCCCACGCACAAGATCAGTAACCACAGCCACACACCGCGCTGCACCAACTGCCAGCCCCGGCCAATCGAATCGGCATCGGCGGGCACGCCTTCACCCAACTGCGGGCGCTCATGCACTTCACCGTGATAAATCGCTGCGCCACCCAACTCGACCCCCAGCGCACCGGCACCGGCCGCCATCACTGGCCCGGCATTGGGGCTGTCCCATTGCGGCGCCTGCTTGCGCCAGCAGGTCAACGCCAAGCGGGTTTTACCGAGCAAGGCGTAGGTCAGTGCCACCAGCCGTGCAGGAATGTAATTAAGCAGGTCGTCGATGCGGGCAGCAGCCCAGCCAAAACGCTCGAAGCGCTCGTTGCGATACCCCCACATCGCGTCCAGGGTGTTGCTCAAACGGTAGAGCACCACGCCCGGCGCACCGGCAACGGCAAACCAGAACAGCGCCGCGAACACTGCATCACTGCCGTTTTCCAGGACCGACTCAGTAGCGGCCCGGGCCACTTCGGTTGCATCCAGCTCGCTGGTTTGCCGGCTGACCAGATAACCGACCCGCGTACGCGCCTCGTCCAGATCATTGGCGCGCAGGGCCTCGGCCACCGGCTGCACGTGCTCACCGAGGCTGCGCATGCCCAGCGCGCAGTACAGCGCCAGTATCTCCACCAGCCAGCCGATATACGGCAGCCACGACAAGGCCGTGGCCAGAATCGTCAACGGCAACACCGCCAGTACCCAGGCGGTCACGCCATGGCTGCGCCAGCCACGGCCACCGGAATTGAAACGCTGTTCGATACGGTCAGCCATGCGGCCAAACGCAACCAGTGGATGCCAGCGTTTAGGCTCGCCGAGCAGCGCATCCAACGCCACACCGGCAACGCACAACAACGCCACACTCATGGCTTTACTCCCCAATAATTCTCGTACACCAACTCACTCAGCGGACGCGCCTGCGCCCACCCTTCCAGCACCAGCATCGGCGCCGGATAAAATTGCTCGACCGGCCCCAGGCACAACACCGCCAGCGGTTTGGCCCCGGTAGGCAGGCCCAGCAGATCGGCCAGCGCCTGAGGCTCGAACAACGACACCCAGCCCATGCCCAGGCCTTCGACCCGCGCTGCCAGCCAGAGGTTTTGAATCGCGCAGGACAGCGACGCCATGTCCATTTCCGGCAATGTCCGACGGCCGAAAATGTGCTTTTCGCGATCATCCATCAACGCGGCCACCAGCACTTCGGCGCAGTCATTAATGCCTTCGACCTTGAGCGTCATGAACTCGTCGGAGCGCTCGCCCAAGGCTTCAGCGGTGCGTACCCGCTCGGCCTCGACCACGGTTTGAATCTTGCCGCGCAGCTCACGGTCGGTGATGCGGATAAACCGCCACGGCTGCATCAGGCCCACGCTCGGCGCCTGATGCGCGGCTTCGAGCAAGCGGGCCAACAACTCGGGCGCCACTTCACCACCGCTGAAGTGGCGCATATCGCGGCGCTCAGCAATGGCGCGGTAAACAGCGGCCTTTTCTTCAGGGCTAAATGCGTTGTCGCTCATGGCACCTTCACGGCGCACGGCGCGAACAACGCGGCAATGGCCTGGGGATTGGACGGAAAGTAAAAGTGCACATAAGACGCCGTCATACGCCCTTCGCGATACACCGCTTCGGCACCGCGCCCGCCATTGGGGCTAAGGCCCCGCGCAATGGGCTCAAGTTCGGTGCTGGTCAGCGAGTGATGATAGGTGTGACCCCGCAGCAGGCCTTCGGGCATTTCGACGGCTTGCAAGGCCAGCGCAGCCAGGCGCTTTTGCATCGTCGCCTCGCCCTTGAGCAAGCCCACCAGCGCTTCACGCTGGCCCTCGACATCGGTCAAGGCGTCGAGCAGATAAAGCATGCCGCCGCACTCGGCCAACAGCGGTTTGCCCGCGTGATGGTGGGCACGAATCGCTTCAAGCATCGAGGTATTGCGCGCAAGGGCCTGGTGATGGAGTTCCGGGTAACCGCCGGGCAAATACACACTGTCGGCTTGCGGCAGATGCGTGTCGCGTATCGGCGAGAAAAACACCAGTTCAGCGCCCATATCACGCAATAGCGCCAGGCTCGCGCCATAGGTAAAGGCAAACGCTTCATCGCGCGCCACGGCAATCCGCACACCTGCCAGCAAGGGCTCAATGGCCACCGGCTCAGGCGCGGCGAATTCCACCGGCGGTGGCAGCGCTACCTCGCAGGTGCTGGCCAAGGCATTGGCGGCGGCGTCCAGACGCATATCGAGATCGTTCAACTCGCTGGCTTGCACCAGGCCCAAATGGCGGCTGGGCAGCTCGATCCCGGTTTCGCGGGACAACGCGCCGTACCAGCGCAAGCCTTCGGTCAGGCTGCCTTCCAGCAACTGCGCATGGCGCACAGTGCCCACCCGGTTGGCCAACACCCCGGCAAACGGCAGGTCCGGCTGATAGCGCGCCAGCCCCAACGCCAACGCGCCGAAGGTCTGGGCCATGGCCGTACCGTCAATCACACCCAATACCGGAACACCAAAATGACGGGCCAAATCGGCGCTGGACGGCGTGCCGTCAAACAGGCCCATGACCCCTTCGATGAGGATAAGGTCCGATTCACCCGCCGCTTCCCAGAGCAAGCGCCGGCTTTCGTCGGCGCCGACCATCCACAAGTCCACCTGATACACCGGCGCACCGCTGGCGCGCTCGAGGATCATGGGGTCGAGAAAATCGGGGCCACATTTAAAGACCCGCACCTTGCGCCCCTGATTGCGATGCAATCGGGCCAAGGCGGCGGTGACGGTGGTCTTGCCCTGACCGGAGGCCGGTGCGGCGATCAATACCGCCGGGCAATGACGCGACTCTCTCATGCTTCAACACTCACAATTCAATGCCTTTCTGGGCTTTGATACCGGCCTGGAAGGCATGTTTGATCACGCCCATTTCAGTCACGGTATCGGCCAGGTCAATCAGTTCAGGTTTAGCGCCTCGCCCGGTGACCAGCACATGCTGCATCGGCGGGCGGGCTTGCAGATCGCTCAACACTTGCTCCAGGTCGAGGTAGCCGTGCTTGAGCGCAATGTTCAATTCATCCAGCACCACCAGGCCAATGGCCGGGTCGCGCAGCATCTCGCGGGATACTTCCCAGGCGGCTTCGGCGGCGGCGATGTCACGCTGGCGGTCCTGAGTTTCCCAGGTAAAGCCTTCGCCCATCACGTGATAGCGCACTTGTTCAGGGAAACGACGGAAAAAGATCTCTTCGCCGGTGCTGTTACGCCCCTTGATGAACTGCACCACGCCGCACTGCATGCCGTGGCCCATGGCCCGGGCCAACATGCCGAAAGCCGAACTGCTCTTGCCTTTGCCATTGCCGGTCAACACCAGCAGCAAGCCGCACTCATTGGGAGCGCTGGCAATGCGTTCGTCCATAATCGCTTTTTTACGTTGCATGCGCGCCAGGTGACGTTCGTCGCGCTCGGGGGATTCATTCATGGCAGCTCTCCGTTGGGGCTAAAAAATGCAAACGGGAGGCGGGGGAATTCATTAACAATCGACACACCTTCGCCCGCCGCAAGGGTGCTGGATGGATCAGGCCGGTCTCCGGGCTCATGAGTGGGCGTTCCTGAATAAGGAACAGCACCGGGCCACGCGCCTTCCCGTGCAGTAAACACAGTGGCATTGAGCGTGAAGTTGACTCATTTACCGTTGCGGGGGCAGCCCCGGGATCAAAGCGGTTGTGTGGGTAAAACGCGCCCTCACCGGCTTCCCTGTTTCACTCTGCCAACCTGAGGTTGCAGAGCACCTGAAACACGCCGCGAAGGTTAGAGGGTTGGGGGTGGAGCGTCAATTAAAGGTGCCGGGCTGCGCAGCAAACAAACCCGTCGGCCTGAACCTTTGAACGGCTACGCTTCTCTATGACTACACGCCTACTGTTTTCATGGAGATCCCTATGTTCAAGCGCCAGCACGCTGTTGTCATCGTTTTAGCGGCAGGGTTGGCTGCCTGCGGTGAAAGCTCGACCCTGCAAGTCACCGACGGCACAGGCCCCACGCCTACTCTGCCAGCACCCAACAAAACGCTGATCCCCACCGTCAACATCGCCCCGGCAGTGGGCTGGGCGGAGGGCGCCAAGCCGGTTGCCGCGCAAGGTTTGCAGGTGCAAGCCTTTGCCGAAGGGCTCGACCACCCGCGCTGGCTCTATGTATTGCCCAATGGCGATGTGCTGGTGGCCGAAAGCAACGCACCGGCCAAACCGGATGGCAGCCAGGGGCTGCGCGAGTGGATCGCCAGCAAGGTCATGGGCCGCGCCGGTGCGGGCGCGCCGAGCGCCAACCGCATCACTTTGTTGCGCGACACCAACCACGATGGCAAAGCCGACACCCGCACAGTGTTTCTAGAAAACCTGAACTCGCCCTTCGGCATGACCCTGGTGGGCAATGACCTGTACGTGGCGGATGCCGACAAGTTGCTGCACTTCCCGTATCAACCGGGCGAAACCTCCATCAGCGCGCAGCCGACCAAGATCATTGATTTGCCCAGCGGCCTGAACCACCACTGGACGAAAAACGTCATCGCCAGCCCTGACGGCAAAAAACTCTACGTGAGTGTCGGCTCGAACAGTAACGTCGGCGAAAACGGCATGGACATCGAAGAAGGCCGCGCGGCGATCTGGGAAGTCGACCCGGCCACCGGCAGCCACCGCATTTTTGCCTCCGGGCTGCGTAACCCCAACGGCATGGACTGGGAACCCAAGACCGGCAAACTGTGGACCGCTGTGAACGAGCGTGACGAAATCGGCAGCGATTTAGTGCCCGACTACATCACCTCGGTAAAAGACGGCGGCTTCTATGGCTGGCCCTACAGCTACTACGGGCAACACGTCGACGTCCGGGTCAACCCGCAAAACGCCGAGCTGGTGGCCAAAGCCATTGCCCCGGACTATGCCGTCGGCCCGCACACCGCCTCACTGGGCCTGGCCTTTGCGCAAAACAGCACACTGCCGAACTTAACCGACGGCGTATTTATCGGCCAGCACGGCTCATGGAACCGCAAACCGCACAGTGGCTACAAAGTGATCTTCGTCCCGTTTGCCGACGGCAAGCCCAACGGCATGCCGATTGACGTGCTGACTGGCTTCCTCAACTCCGATGAAAAAGCCATGGGCCGCCCGGTGGGGGTCGTCATTGATAAACAGGGGGATTTGCTGGTGGCCGATGATGTCGGCAACAAAGTGTGGCGGGTGTCGGGGGAGTAAACCTTTAAATCCTGTCACGACAGAACTATGCGCTTTTCGAGCTGCCGCAGGCTGCGATCTTTTGATCTCTAAACCCTAAAGATCGCAGCCTGCGGCAGCTCCTACAGAGGCCTCATCAAATTAGAGAGATTAAGGCAACCGCGCCAAATGCTGCTCGGTTGGCAAGACGCGCTTGGCGTTCAGGTAGGCTTTCTGCCAATAGGCTTTGCTGAGACTGTCCAGCTTGACTGTGCCGCCGGTGGCAGGCGCATGCACAAAACGGCCTTCACCGACGTAGATGCCGGCATGGCTGACCTGGGTTCCACCATTAGTTGCGAAGAACAACAGGTCGCCGGTTTGCAGTTGGTCTTTGCCGACATTTTGCCCGCGCATCACGATCATTTCGCGGGTGGTGCGCGGCAACGAAATACCCGCCATGTCGTTGTAGACGTACTTGATCAAGCCGCTGCAATCAAAACCCGAGTCCGGTGTATTGCCGCCCCAGCGATACGGCGTGCCCACCAGGCCCAACGCACGAAACAGTACGTCTGCCGCCAATGGCGATCCATCGTCGATCGGACTTGACGACACAACCGGTTTGACTTCAACGGGAGCAGGTGCAGGACGGTTTGCGCAGGCACTGAGCAGTGCGGCGAAGGTGATGAGGGCAACGCGGGCCAGGGTCGACATAAACAGAACGTTCCTGATTCTGGATACGGCTACTGGGCCGCGAAACCCGAAGCCGCGACAGGGGGTACCTTCGCGGCTTCAGGAATTTAACATTGCGACTGAATTCTAGCGCTTAGAAGCCAAACTTCAAGTAAGACTTTAACTTTACTTACGGGCCACTACGCTGGTTGGCGCCATGGCCAAAGCACGCTTGGCTTCAATAAAGGTCTTGTTCCAGTAGGTGTCGCCCAGGCTATCAATCCTTACACCACCGCTGCGGCGGCTGCTGGAGTGAATAAACTGGTCATCGCCCAGGTAAATGCCAGCGTGGCTGACACGTCCGCGACCATTGGTGCTGAAGAACAGCAGGTCACCCGGCTTGAGGTTGTTTCGCGCGACCAACGGTGCATTTACGTTGATCATTTCGCGGGTGGAGCGCGGCAATTGCATGCCCGCTTCCTCTTTGAACAGATAGCCGATAAAGCCACTGCAATCGAAACCAGCTTCAGAGGTGCCGCCAAAACGGTAACGGGTACCGATCAGGGACATTCCGCGCTCAAGAATGCTGTCAGCCAGGGCCGGCAGTTCGTAAGGCTTGCTGTTTTCGGAAAATTGAGCCAGTTCTTTTTCAGTGGCCAGTTCTTCCTGATAAAGAGCGGAAGACTGCGACGAAGATGACTTTTGAACCTGTGAATCGACAACTTGCTGGGACACTGGCGAGTGAGCAGCGCAGCCGAAAAGCAGGGTAACGAGTGCGAGAGGCACGAGGGGTGCGAAGCGCTTTAGCATGGGCACGACCGTGGCTGTAGGAAAAGTTACCGCGACTATGCCCTCTATGATCCTCATTTGCAAATTCAATCGAATTAAATGTGACTTAGTCGATTTCACGTGACATCTAAGGTTTTACACCCCTGACAATCGATTTTGCGTAGACGCCCGTCTGACACGCAGGTTTTCTGGCGCCTGAATACTGCCTAAACCTTGTAGGAATGCGCTTTTACAGCAAAAGATCGCGAGGCAAGCTCGCTCCTGCATAAAAAGGGGATGGAGGGTATTTACCAGCCGAGGGTTTCTTTCAGGAAGGGGATGGTCAGCTTGCGTTGCGCCTGCAACGAGGCCTGATCGAGGCGCTCAAGCAATTCAAACAATGCGCTCATGCTGCGTGTACCGCGCGTGAGGATGAAATGCCCGACTTCGTCGGTCAGGTGCAGGCCACGGCGCGAGGCGCGTAACTGCAAGGCACGCAGTTTGTCTTCATCAGACAAGGGGCGCATTTGAAAAATCAGCGCCAGGGTGAGGCGTGATTTAAGGTCGGCCAGCTTGATCGGCAATTCACGCGGCGAGGCCGAGGCGGCAATCAGTAAGCGTCGACCGCTGTCACGCAGGCGATTAAACAGGTGAAACAGCGCTTCTTCCCAATCAGCCCGACCGGCCACGGCCTGCAGGTCGTCCAGACACACCAGCTCGTATTGCTCAAGGTTGTCGAGGATCTCGATACCGCGATCCAGCAACTCCGCCAACGGCAAATACACCGCAGGCTCGCCCAGTTGCTCGAAACGCAAGCACGCGGCCTGCAACAAATGCGTGCGCCCTACGCCGTGCTTGCCCCACAGATAAATCAGGCTTTCTGTCCACCCGGCGTCGGCTTCGCACAGACGTTCGACGTAGCCGAGTGCAGCGGCATTGGCGCCTGGATAGTAATTGATGAAGGTAGCGTCATCTCGCAGACGCACACCTAGGGGCAGCTGAATCGGTTTCATGCTGACTGAACAGTTCAAACGAACCGTTAGTGGCCTCTGTGTAAAGTTTGCAAAGTTTATACCCGTGTAGCCGGGCGCACAATGTAACAGACCACGAGCAAAATCAAAGGTTTGCGTTAACGCATTGGATTGAATCAAGTTTTTCTGACAGACACGCTCGCGCCCGGCCATAAAAAAAGGCCGGTTCATCGCCACATGAACCGGCCTCTCATTCATTCGCTCACCTGCCTACAACTCAGGTTCTTCATCACCTCTATAGGCCTGCGAATGTTTATACAAATCGTGCATATGGCGCACCAGCACCATGATCACGGCCGCGACCGGCAAGGCCAGCAGTACGCCGGTGAAGCCGAACAGCTCGCCGCCCGCCAGAATCGCAAAGATCACCGCCACCGGATGCAGGCCGATGCGGTCGCCCACCAACAGCGGGGTCAAGACCATGCCTTCCAGCGCCTGCCCGACCATAAACACCGCGACAATCCCCAGCATCGGGTACAAGTCACCGCCAAACTGGAACAGCCCCGCAATCAGCGCGGCGCCGATACCGATGATAAAGCCCATGTACGGCACGATAGCCGCCAGGCCTGCCATCAAACCGATCAACAGCCCCAGCTCCAGGCCCAGCAGCATCAAGCCGGCCGAATAGATGATGCCCAAAGCGACCATCACCAATAGCTGCCCACGAACAAAAGCGCCGAGCACGTCGTGACATTCCTTGGCCAGCGACACGATCCGCTCTTCGCGATCGCGCGGCAGCAGGCCACGAATCTTGGACAGCAACACATCCCAGTCGCGCAGCAAGTAAAAAGCCACCACTGGAATCAGCACCAGGTTCGCCAAAAAGCCAAACAGCGCCAGGCTTGAAGCGGTGGCCTGGGACAGCACCACCCCGGCGATATCCCCGGCCTGCCCCATGTGCTCGGTAATGGTGGCTTTGATCTTATTAAAGTTCCAGAAGCCATCCCCCAGACCGAACCGGGTTTGCACCCACGGCAAGGCGGTATTCTGCAACCAGTCCAGCACCAGCGGTGCCAATTGGTAGAGCTTGACCAACTGCTTGGCCAGCATCGGCACCAGCACCACCAGCAACGTCACCAGAATGACCGTAAACAGGGTAAAGACCGTGATCGTGCCCCAGGTTCTGGACAGGCCGATTTTTTCGAGGCGATCAACCACCGGGTCGAACATGTAAGCAAGAACAATCGCAATCAGAAAAGGCGTCAGTATCGCGTGCAAGAAATACACGAATAGCACCGCGGCCAGCGCTACACCCCACCAAACCCACCGTCGCGAATCCCGCATAAATGCCTGTCCTTATATATAGAAGAGAAAAACCTACCAGCTAAAGCGCAACTGCGCCGCCTGAGGTGTAGCCGACGCCTGATCTGCAGGCACTTCATGCATTTGCGCCAACGCCAACTGCGAACGCAATTGTTCAGCACTGCCGTTGACCTGATAAACGATTCGGTTGCCGTCGACGCTCACCAACTGACCGCCAAACGGTTCAAGCAAGCGGCTCAACTGAGCATAGCGCTCCAGGGTCATGCCCTGTACTTCAAGCAACTGATCGGTCGACACGCCCGGCTTGACGGCGTAGCGCGGAGCCAGACGCTGGCTGACTTGCAGCATCACGTCATCCGCCAGTGCCGCCTGATCAGCGCCGGCTGCGCTGCCTTGCTCTTGTTGATCGCCTATCCACAGGCGCCATTTGGCCTGCCACTGGCCGCTGTCTTCGTGGGCATGAACGGCCAGCAGCGCGTCTGCGCCGTAACGCTCGGACGCTTCTTTCAGGGGCGCTGGATTAGAGCCTTCAAGGTTTTCGGCAGTGCCCACCAACTGCTCGCTCAAGTCAGCCAGCGGCAAACGCAGCGGCAAACCACGGTGTTGGGCGGCGCGGCGCAATGGCTCGGCAACGGATTGACCGTCACCCACCAGGCTGGAGCCGTCTACCGAATCATTCAGCCACCAGCCCAGCAACGCCGGGCGGTTGCTGCCCCACAGAGACAAACCGGCTTGGCGCAAGGCGCGGTCGGTGCTCACCGGGTCGAAATCGACTTGCAGGGATTCTGGCGGGCCTGCGTCATAGCCATACTGGCTGATGATTTGCTGAGGGTCTTTGCGAATGGGCTCCAGCGCCGGGTTCTGTACCGCCTTGGCGTCCCCCGTCAGGCGCAACACCAGGGTTTCCAGGGCTTTTTGCGTGGCTTGTGCGCGCTCATCAGGCGACTGACTGGTGACCGGCTCACGTACTTGATACAGGCCCGTCAGGATTTCGGCATGACTCGCCAGGCTGAAAAAAGACAAACAGCCCACAGCTATTAATTGATGAAAACGCATGAAAGATTCCCAACGGCAAAAAAGGGCATTAAAAGGCCGTATAAACACACTCGATAACACCTCAGACAGGCGCGCAGCCAAATCATTCAGGTGCAGCTCGCAGATTTCACACGGTCATAAAAAATCAGAATTTAGCGGATATACCTTATACAGCGTCGCGCCAAGCAGCCAGTACGACTAAAAAAGGTTTTTTTCGACAGATATAACCCTGCCTGTCGGCCCGAGGATGGCCGCTGCCCTTCAAGCCTGATAAAATCGCGCGCCTTCGCAGACCGGCGACAGCCGGGCACTCTGCAAATGCTCTGTTTCACACCCTGAGCACTTGCAAGCAGGCCCGCTGAGATCGGTCGATACCCCCGAATCCCCCCTAAAGGCCTGGATTATGAGCAAGCAACCCTCCCTGAGCTACAAGGACGCCGGTGTAGACATCGACGCCGGTGAAGCATTGGTCGAACGCATCAAGAGCGTAGCCAAGCGCACTGCGCGCCCTGAAGTGATGGGCGGCCTCGGCGGTTTTGGTGCCCTCTGCGAAATCCCGGCCGGTTACAAGCAACCCGTTCTGGTTTCCGGCACCGACGGTGTGGGCACCAAGCTGCGTCTGGCGCTGAACCTGAACAAGCATGACAGCATCGGCATCGACCTGGTCGCCATGTGCGTTAACGACCTGATCGTGTGCGGCGCAGAGCCCCTGTTCTTCCTCGACTACTACGCCACTGGCAAGCTCAACGTAGAAACCGCAACCCAAGTGGTTACCGGTATCGGCGCTGGCTGCGAATTGTCCGGTTGCTCGCTGGTAGGCGGCGAAACCGCAGAAATGCCTGGTATGTACGAAGGCGAAGACTACGACCTGGCCGGCTTCTGCGTTGGCGTGGTCGAGAAAGCCGACATCATCGACGGCTCCAAAGTGGCTACCGGTGACGCCCTGCTCGCCCTGCCATCTTCGGGCCCGCACTCCAACGGTTACTCGCTGATCCGCAAGATCATCGAAGTATCCGGTGCCGACATCGAAAACACCCAGCTCGACGGCCAGCCGCTGACCGACCTGCTGATGGCGCCGACCCGTATCTACGTCAAGCCGCTGCTCAAGCTGATCAAAGACACCGGCGTAGTTAAAGCCATGGCCCACATCACCGGTGGTGGCCTGCTCGACAACATCCCGCGCGTGCTGCCAAAAGGCGCTCAAGCGGTGGTTGACGTGGCCAGCTGGCAGCGCCCTGCAGTCTTCAACTGGCTGCAAGAAAAAGGCAACGTGAACGAGACCGAAATGCACCGCGTGCTGAACTGCGGCGTGGGCATGGTGATCTGCGTGGCTCAGGCTGACGTTGACACCGCGCTGAACGTGCTGCGTGAAGCGGGCGAGCAACCTTGGGTGATCGGCCACATCGCCACGGCCGCCGAAGGCGCGCCGCAAGTTGAGCTGCAAAACCTCAAGGCGCACTAATGCCCGATACCTGTGATGTAGTGGTGCTGCTTTCCGGCACCGGCAGCAACTTGCAAGCCTTGATCGACAGTTGTGCGATCAAGGACAGCCCGGCCAGAATCCGCGCGGTGATCTCCAACCGCGCAGACGCCTACGGCCTGCAACGCGCCAAAGACGCGAGTATCGACACCCGCGTACTGGATCACACAGCATTCGAGGGCCGCGAGGCCTTCGATGCTGCACTGATCGACGTCATTGATACGTTCAACCCGCAACTGGTAGTCCTGGCCGGATTCATGCGCATCCTCAGCGCAGGCTTCGTGCGTCACTATCAGGGCCGCCTGCTCAACATCCACCCTTCCTTGCTGCCCAAATACAAAGGCCTGCACACGCATCAGCGTGCACTGGAAGCCGGTGACAGCGAGCATGGCTGCAGCGTGCACTTTGTCACCGAGGAACTCGATGGCGGGCCTCTGGTCGTACAAGCAATCATTGCGGTAGAGTCCGATGACTCGCCGCAGAGTCTGGCGCAACGGGTTCACGCCCAGGAGCACCAGATTTACCCGCTTGCAGTGCGCTGGTTTGCCGAAGGTCGCTTGTCACTTGACGAGCAAGGCGCATTATTAGACGGTCAATTACTCGCGGCCAGCGGCCACTTGATACGAACCTAGGAGACATTATGCGTCGTGCCCTGCTCCTCGCCTTGAGCCTGCTGGCTGTCCCAGCAGTGCAAGCGGCTGAACTTCATCCTTTCCAGGCCAGCTACACGGCCGACTGGAAACAGTTACCCATGAGCGGTTCTGCCGAGCGCAGTCTGGTCAAGAATGACAATGGCACCTGGACCTTGAACTTCAAGGCCTCGATGATGATCGCCAGCCTGTCCGAATCCAGCACCTTCGCGTTCAAGAACGACAGCCTGATCCCTCAGTCCTACCGTTTCGAACGTGGCGGCCTGGGCAAAGCCAAGAACATAAACCTGGACTTTGACTGGACCACCAACATGGTCACCGGCACGTTCAACAAAGAGCCGGTCAAGGTGACATTGCTCAGCGGCATGCTCGACAAGTCCACTTACCAACTGGCGTTGCAGCGCGATGTCGTGGCGGGCAAAAAGAGCATGAGCTACCAGGTCGTTGACGAAGATGGCGTAGACACCTACGACTTCCGCGTCATAGGCCCGGAAGTGGTCGAAACCAAGGCGGGCAAGGTAGACGCCATCAAGGTTGAGCGCGTACGCGACCCGACACTGGACCAGAACCAGAACAAGCGCATCACCGAAATGTGGTTCGCCAAGAGCTGGGACGGTTTGCTGGTCAAACTGCGTCAGGTTGAAAAAGACGGCAAGGAATACAACATCATGCTGCAAGACGGCACGGTGGATGGCAAAGCCGTCAAGGGCAACTGAGGCTCGACATGCCTTAAGCAGCACGCTTCAAGAAAACCTCGCTCCGGCGAGGTTTTTTTTGCCCCAAAAACGCCTTCAATCATGAAACTTTTGTCATAAAACTATTGGCAAAATCCGTAAACACCGCGTCGTACAAGGGCTGCAGCGTTTTGCGCTTTTTTCCAAGATGACAGAGCGACAATTAGCTATTTACTTAGGAAGCTAACAAATTCTATAAAGAAGTCCTGCGACGTCTTGCCGCAGGTCCTTATCAGAATTTGGAGCAAGCAGATGACTATCACAGTAACTGAACGCGACGATTCACGTATGTTCCACCAGCTTGTAGCCCATGGCGTACACCTGTGGGATGTTCATCAGGAAAACATCTTGGTTGGCATGTTTCACCGCGAGAGCGACGCTCATAACTACAAAGCCGAGCTGGAAAAGCTTGAAGCGCAGAAACTCAAAGCCTGAACCACTGCAACGACAGTCTTGAAAAACACAAACCCCGCCGAAGCGGGGTTTGTTTATTGCCTTGCAGGAGCGAGCTTGCTCGCGATCTTTTGATCTTTAAAAAGATCGCGAGGCAAGCTCGCTCCTACAGTCTGTTTAATTTTTTACCACATCAGATCATCAGGGATCTGGTACGCCGCGTACGGATCATCCTCTTCCGGCGTTTTCGACTCGACCAGCACGTTCAACTGAACGATACGGCGCGGGTCGCGCTCCTGGATCTTCAGCGCTGCCTCACGCGGGATCACTTCGTAGCCGCCCTGGTGCTGCACAATCGCCAATGAGCCATTGGCCAGCTTGTTGCGCATCAAGGTGTTGACCGACAGGCGCTTGACCTTCTTGTCATCCACAAAGTTGTAGTAGTCCTCGGTGTTCAGCTTGGGCAGGCGCGACACCTCGATCAATTGCTTGATCTGTGCAGCGCGGGCTTTTTGCTCGGCCTTTTCTTGCTGCTGACGATTGAGCTCCTGATCACGCTTGATCTTCTCGGCCTTGGCTTCAGCCGCCAGGCGCTGTTGCGTGTCATCCAGCTCGATCTGGCCTTTATGGGCCAGACGCTGCTGCTTTTGCTTTTCTTTGCCGGCCTGCTTGGCCTGCTTCTCGTTGACCAATCCGGCTTTGAGCAATTGGTCGCGTAGGGAAATGCTCATTGTCTTACTCACTTAGGCAAACTCAGCCGCAGCTGGGCAAATTCTTTTCCTGGCGCTTGGCTTCACCCCACAGGGCATCCAGGTCTTCAAGGGTGCAATCTTCAATGGGACGCAGGGTATCGCGCAATGCTTGCTCGATAAACCGGAAACGTCGGTCAAATTTGGCATTTGCACCGCGCAAGGCGGTTTCCGGGTCAACTTTTAGATGCCGCGCCAGGTTCACCACCGAAAACAATAAGTCGCCCACTTCATCGTGGATCGCCGCCGAGTCGTTATCCGCCATGGCTTCCAGCACTTCGTCCAGCTCTTCACGCACCTTGTCCAGCACCGGCAAGGCGCCAGGCCAGTCAAAGCCGACCTGAGCCGCACGTTTTTGCAACTTGGCCGCACGGGACAACGCAGGCAGCGCCACCGGCACATCATCAAGCAACGACAACTGCTGCGGCGTGGCCGATTTCTCTGCGCGCTCTTCGGCCTTGATTTCGTCCCAACGCTCCTTGACCTGCGCTTCGCTCAAGCGCGGCACGTCCAGCGGCGCGTACAGGTCGCCGGTGGGGAACACATGGGGATGGCGGCGGATCAATTTGCGGGTAATGCTGTCGATCACCCCGGCAAACTCAAAGCGCCCTTCTTCGCGGGCCAACTGGCTGTAATACACCACCTGGAACAGCAAATCGCCCAATTCGCCCTGCAAGTGCTCAAAGTCGCTGCGCTCAATGGTATCGGCCACTTCGTAAGCTTCTTCGAGGGTATAAGGCACGATCGTCGCGTAAGTTTGTTTGATATCCCACGGGCAGCCGAACTGCGGGTCACGCAGGCGGGCCATGAGATTTAGCAAGTCGTCGAGGGTGTACATCATTAATCCTTGTGCAGAATGATGTAGGAGCGAGCTTGCCTCGCGATCTTTTAAAGGTCAAAAGATCGCGAGGCAAGCTCGCTCCTACAAGAGATCAACGCGGCTCGCTACGCCCGATACGGCGGGTTTCGATGATGTTCGGCAGTTGCGAAATACGCCCCAGCAAACGCCCCAATGCATCCAGCCCCGGGATCTCGATGGTCAAGGACATCAACGCAGTGTTGTCCTCTTTGTTCGAGCGGGTGTTGACCGCCAGTACGTTGATGCGCTCGTTCAGCAGCACTTGCGACACATCACGCAGCAAGCCGGACCGGTCGTAGGCACGGATTTCGATATCGACCGGGTACGTCGACACCGGGATCGGTCCCCAACTGACCTGGATGATCCGCTCCGGCTCACGGCCGCCCAACTGAAGCACCGAGGCGCAGTCCTGCCGGTGAATGCTCACGCCACGCCCCTGAGTGATGTAACCGACAATCGCATCGCCCGGCAGCGGTTGGCAGCAGCCGGCCATTTGGGTCAGCAGGTTGCCCACGCCTTCGATCTGGATGTCGCCGCGCTTGCCCGGTTTGTAGCCCTGGGCCTTGCGCGGAATCAGCTCGATCTGTTCGCTGCCGCGTTCCGGCTCGACCAGTTGCTGCGCCAGGTTAATCAACTGGGCCAGACGCAAATCGCCCGCCCCCAGCGCCGCGAACATGTCCTCGGCGGTTTTCATGTTGGCTTTGTCGGCGAGCTTTTCGTAGTCCACCGCAGGCAAGCCCAGGCGGCCCAGCTCACGCTCTAGCAAGGTTTTACCGGCCGCGACGTTTTGGTCACGGGCCTGCAACTTAAACCAATGGACAATCTTCGCCCGCGCCCGCGAGGTGGTCACGTAACCCAGGTTGGAGTTCAGCCAGTCGCGGCTCGGCGTGCCGTGCTTGCTGGTGATGATCTCGACTTGCTCGCCGGTTTGCAGGCTGTAGTTGAGCGGCACAATGCGCCCGTTGATCTTGGCGCCACGGCAGTTATGGCCGATTTCGGTGTGCACCCGGTAGGCGAAGTCCAGCGGCGTCGCACCCTTGGGCAGGTCGATGGCATGCCCGTCCGGGGTAAAGATGTAGACCCGATCCGGTTCGATATCGACCCGCAATTGATCGGCCAGGCCACCGATATCGCCCAGCTCTTCGTGCCACTCCAGTACCTGACGCAACCACGAGATTTTCTCTTCGTACTGGTTGGACCCGGCTTTAACGTCGGTACCCTTGTAGCGCCAGTGCGCGCACACCCCCAGTTCGGCCTCTTCGTGCATGGCATGGGTACGGATCTGTACTTCCAGTACCTTGCCTTCCGGCCCGATCACCGCCGTGTGCAACGAGCGATAGCCGTTCTCTTTGGGGTTGGCGATGTAGTCGTCAAACTCTTTGGGGATGTGCCGCCACAGCGTGTGGACGATGCCCAGCGCGGTGTAGCAATCGCGCATTTCCGGGACCAGCACCCGCACGGCGCGCACGTCATAGATCTGACTGAAGGCCAGACCCTTGCGCTGCATTTTGCGCCAGATCGAATAGATGTGTTTGGCCCGGCCGCTGATGTCGGCGTCGACCACCCCGGTGGCTTCAAGCTCGGTGCGCAACTGGTTCATCACATCGCTGATAAAGCGCTCGCGGTCCAGCCGGCGCTCGTGCAGCAAGGTGGCGATCTGTTTGTACTGCTCAGGCTCCAGATAGCGGAAGGACAAGTCCTCCAGCTCCCACTTGATGTGGCCGATGCCTAAACGGTGCGCCAGCGGCGCATAAATATCGAAGACCTCGCGGGCAACGCGGATGCGCTTCTCGTCCGAGGCACTTTTGACTTCGCGGATGGCGCAGGTACGTTCGGCCAGCTTGATGAGTGCAACGCGCACGTCATCAACCATCGCCACAAGCATTTTGCGCAGGTTTTCGACCTGCCCCTGAGAGCCCATCACCATGGATTGGCGGGGGCTGAGGCTGGCGCTGATCGCGGCCATGCGCAGCACGCCATCAATCAGCTTGGCGACCACCGGGCCGAAGCGCTGGCTGACCGCAGGCAGTTGAATCTGCCCTTCGCGTACGCCGCGATACAAAATCGCCGCGACCAGCGAGTCTTGATCGAGCTTGAGATCGGCGAGGATTTCAGCAATTTCCAACCCGGTTCGAAAGCTCGACGCGCCTTCGGCCCACAGGTTTTTTGCTGCATTGGCTTGCTGTTCCGCCTCACGTGCGTACTCACACGCTTCTTTCAAGGCTTCACGGTCCAGCGCCACATCGACACTCACCGCATGATCAAGCCATGCCTCGAGGTTGAGACTGCCGTCAGTGTTGATCGGCTGGTGTGCTCTGACCTGTACCATCTTGCTTACCTTCCCTACGGCGCAGGTTTGATGCGCCGATATACCGACCCGAATCCCAACCCCATGCTCCAGGGTTTAGTGGCATGGGATTGCGGGCCCGTCGAAATAGACAGACCATCCTAGTCTGCTTCAAATAACGCCATCGCCTCGACATGCGCGGTTTGCGGGAACATATCGAGGATTCCGGCACGTTTTAACCGATACCCCTGTTTCATCAACTCAACCGTGTCGCGGGCCAGCGTAGCCGGGTTACACGACACATAGACCAAACGTTTGGCCCCCAGCCCCGACAGCTTGCGCACCACCTCAAAGGCCCCGTCACGCGGCGGGTCAAGGAGGACAGCGGCAAAACCCTGCGAGGCCCATGTTGCATCCACCAAGGGCTGCGACAGGTCGGCCTGAAAAAACGCTGCATTATGCAGCTTGTTACTGACCGCGTTTTGCGCGGCGCGTTCGACCATCGTCGTAACGCCCTCGACGGCCACCACTTCGCGTACCTGACGCGCCAGGGGTAATGCGAAATTACCCAGCCCACAGAACAAGTCAAGAACCCGTTCGTCAGCCTGCGGCGCCAGCCAGTCCAGCGCTTGCGCAACCATGGCTTCGTTGACCCCGGCGTTGACCTGAACAAAGTCACCCGGCCGGTAGGCCAGTTCCAGGTCCCACTGGTGTAAACGGTAGCCCAAGGTCTGGGTCAAATCGACCGGTTGCGGCTCGCCATCGCCCTGTAGCCACAACTGGGCATGATGGGTGGCGCAAAAATTCTGTAAAACCTGCACGTCGGCTGCGCTGAGCGGCGCCATATGGCGCAGCAACACGGCATTCGCCGAACCGCTGAACAACTCGACATGCCCCAGGGCTTTCGGATTGCTCAATTGGCGCAGCATGGCCGGCAGCCCGCTCATGATAGGTTGCAAAGCCTGTACCAGCACCAAACAGTGGTCGATGGCGATGATGTCCTGACTGCCGGCAGCCCGAAAGCCAACGTCCAGTCGCTTGGCCCGTGTGTCCCAGCGCACCGCGATGCGGGCCCGGCGCCGATAGCCAAACTCTGGCCCGGTCAACGGCGCTGCCCATTCGTCGGGCTCAACACCGGCCACGCGGGTCAGTTGCTCGGCGAGCATGCGCTGTTTCAGTGCAAGCTGTTCGTCATGGGGCAGATGTTGCACGCTGCACCCACCGCACTTGCCGGCAAGCTTGCACGGCGCCTCGCGACGGCTGGCGCTGGCGGTGAAGACCCGCTCAGTGCGCGCCTCGACCACTTTGCCGTGTGCCCCCAGCACCCGGGCTTCGACTTCTTCACCGGCCAAAGCTCCCGACACAAACCAGGTGCGCCCTTCAATAAAGGCAATACCACGGCCGTCGTTCGCCAGGCGTTCGATACTCAAACGCTGCTTTTTACCCGTAGGCACTTGCGGGGCCTTGGTGCCGCCAGCGGGCTGGAAGCGCAGGCCTCTCTCTTGCTTAGCCATCAGTTGGGCGCATCGTAAAGGCCAGTCGACAGGTAACGGTCGCCACGGTCGCAGATGATGCCGACAATCACGGCGTTTTCGACTTCTTGCGACAGGCGCAGCATGGCGGCTACCGCACCACCCGAGGACACGCCGCAGAAGATGCCTTCTTCGCGGGCCAGACGACGCATCACGTCTTCGGCTTCGCGTTGGGCCATGTCGACAATCCGGTCAACCCGTTCGGCTTGATAGATTTTCGGCAGGTATTCGGTCGGCCAGCGGCGGATGCCCGGAATGGCCGCGCCTTCCATCGGCTGTAAGCCGACGATCTGCACGTTGGGGTTTTGCTCTTTGAGGTAGCGCGAAACACCCATGATGGTGCCCGTGGTGCCCATCGAGCTGACGAAATGGGTGATCGTGCCCTGGGTCTGACGCCAGATCTCCGGGCCTGTGCTGGTGTAGTGCGCCTCAGGGTTGTCACCGTTGGCGAACTGGTCGAGGACCTTGCCACGGCCTTCGGCCTGCAGCTTGTCGGCGAGGTCGCGAGCCCCTTCCATGCCCTCTTCCTGGCTGACCAGAATCAGCTCGGCGCCGTAGGCGGTCATCCCGGCCTTGCGCTCGGCGCTGGAGTTGTCCGGCATGATCAGGATCATCTTGTAACCCTTGATCGCAGCGGCCATGGCCAAAGCAATCCCGGTGTTGCCCGAGGTGGCCTCGATCAAGGTATCGCCGGGCTGGATCTGCCCACGCGTTTCGGCGCGGGTGATCATCGACAGCGCAGGACGGTCCTTGACCGAGCCCGCCGGGTTATTCCCTTCGAGCTTGAGCAATAACGTATTGGTGGTGTTGCCAGGCAGGCGCTGCAAGCGCACCAGCGGCGTGTTACCGATGCAATCGGCGATAGTTGGGTACTGCAAGGTCATGGCGTATTCGCAATCCAGACTGCGGGGTCGCACATCATACCGACAAACACCGAGAGCCCATATCACGCAAAGTGTGAAGCTTATGGCTAAAGGCTATAAGCAGAAGAAATAGTATTTGTAGGAGCGAGCTTGCCTCGCGATCTTTTGATCGTGAAAAGATCGCGAGACAAGCTCGCTCCTACAGGTGGGGCGGGTCTGCGATGGGCAGGCGCAGGTGCACGCGCAGCCCGTGTTCGGTGTTTTGCGCCCATAAGCGGCCGCCCTGCAGGCGCAAGGCGTTGCGTGCGATGCTCAGGCCCAGGCCAAAGCCGCCATCACCAGGGCGTGAACCGTCGAGACGGGTAAACGGGGCAAAGATGCGCTCAAGGGCTTCTGGGGCCACACCGCCGCCCTGGTCGTCGAGCCACAGGTGCCACTCATCGCCTTCACGCTGGCCATTGAGGCTAACGGTGCCTTCTGCCGGGGAATGCCGAATGGCGTTGCGCAGGATGTTTTCCAGCGCCTGCGCCAGGCTGTTGAGGTGGCCTTTGACCCAGCAGTTGGCGTCGAGGTTGCACGGCAGCCGCGCCTGGGGCCAGCCGCTTTCAAAACGCGCGTTTTCGGTGAGCATCTCCCACAACGCCTGGATCTGGATGTCTTCGACCGGCAGTGGCCCGCGCTCGGCATCCAGCCAGGCCAGTTGCAAGGTGTCTTCAACCAGCCGTTGCATGCCGTCCACTTCGCGGCTCAAGCGCTCGCGCAGAGCTTCAACAGCCTGTTCGCTGTCGCAGGCCACGCGCAATCGGCTCAACGGTGTACGAAGTTCGTGGGACAAATCGCGCAGCAACTGTTGCTGCTGGTTGACCGTGGTCTGCAAGCGTTCGGACATTTGATCAAACGCGCGGCCCAATTCGCCCAGTTCGTCCTGACGGCTGGTGGTCTGGCTCGACAGCCGCACGCCCAACTGATCGGCCCGCCAGGCATTGGCCTGCTCACGCAACTGGTTCAGCGGCACGATCAGCAGTCGGTACAGCCCCACGCACAGCAGCAGGGTGAACACTCCGGGGATCACGCCATTGATCAAAAAGCGCCAGACCAGTTGCGAAAGCCCCGGCATGTAGCGCTGCGGCAGTTCAATCACCAGGTAACCGGCAGACGGGTCTTTGGGGAACGGTACTTTGATCCACGGGCGCACGCGGTTGATATGGCTGATGGGCCAGTCCAGCCCGCGCAAAAAGGTCATGCGCTGCGCTTCCTGGTCTCTCAACGGATAACTGCTCAGCGACTGCAAATCCGGGCCGAGCACGCCGACCCAGCCCCGCTCGGTTTTGCCGAAGGCTTGCAGCCATTGATCGACGCCGGTTTGCTGGCCGCGGTTCCAGGCCTGTTCGGCTTCACCGGCATAACCAATCAGTGTGCTCTTGGCCTCATCGGTTAAATAGCCGGTGCGTTTGTCCATGTAGCGGCCCCAGGACCAACTGAGCCAGATCATCAACAAGCAGAAAGCCACCAGCAAACACGCCAGCTTCCAGAATAACGAGTGTTTACCGGGCAACTTAGAGCGCATCGCTGGCGCTCAACACATAGCCTTTGCCCCACACCGTGCGCACTTCCCGCTCGTGATAGCCGATGGCCTTGAGCTTGCGACGGATTTGGCTGATGTGCATGTCCAGGCTGCGGTCATGGGCTGAATAGCCACGCTGCAACACTTGCTGATAAAGGAACGGCTTGCTCAACACCTCGTCGGCGTTGCGTTGCAGGGTGTCGAGCAAACGGTACTCACTGCGGGTCAACCCGGCCCACTGCTGGCCGTAACGGGCGTCGGCCGCGTCTTCATCGAGCACCAACGCGCTTTCGGCCAACACCGGCGCTTGCGGCGGCATGCGGTCCAGCGCCACCCGGCGCAAGATGGCCTGAATTCGTACACGCAACTCGGCCATGCTGAACGGCTTGGGCAGGTAGTCATCGGCGCCCAGTTGAAACCCGCTGATGCGGTCGGCCTCCGCTCCCAGCGCCGACATCAAAATCACCGGCAGGGCATGGGTCTGGCGCAACTGCGTGAGCACTTGCAGGCCATTCATGCCCGGCAACAAGATGTCCATCAACACCACATCAAAGTGTTCATCTCTGGCGCGGCTCAAGCCTTCCTGGCCGTTTTGGCACCACACCACCTCAAACCCGCAGCGCACCAATTGCTCATGCAAATAGGTGCCCAGAACGGGGTCGTCTTCGATGGCCAAAAGGCGCGAGGGCTGAACGGCTACGGGATTCATTAACGTCTGCTAGTCATTCTCAATCGCTGATTATTCAAGATTGAGCCTGCACGAGCAACCGGCATGGCCGTTGCATTGCCTTTAAGTGGGCGCTGTTCGCCCTGGAGATAAATTTACAAAGATTTGCCACGTATCAAATGGCTACACTGCGAGCTGATCTATAACGAACGTCATAAGGATGCATTGATCAATGCCGGGCTGGAGAGTGGTGTGCTGACAAACCTCGGGATAAAAGGCCGCGTATTGCTGCTGACCTTGCTGCCCGTCACCTTGATGGCGGTCGTACTGGGGAGCTACTTCACATGGCTGCAGCAATCAGAGCTGGAGTCGCAGTTGCTGCAACGCGGTGAAATGATCGCCGAGCAACTCGCGCCGCTGGTTGCGCCTGCCATGGGTCGGCATGACACGGCCTTGCTGCAACGTATTGCCAGCGAGTCCCTTGACCAGCAAGACGTGCGCGCCGTGGCGTTTTTGAGCGCCAATCACGAGCCGCTGGCCCACGCCGGGCCGACCATGCTCAATCAGGCGCCGATGGGTAACAGCTCGCAATTGCTGCAACGCACCGACAGCGATGCCACGCGCTATTTGCTCCCGGTATTCGGCCGCCATCGCAACCTGGCGGGCGACGTCATCCCCAATGAAGCCCACCGCCTGCTGGGCTGGGTCGAACTGGAGCTGTCGCACCACAACATGCTGCTGCGCGGCTACCGCAGCCTGTTCGCCAGCCTGCTGTTGATCGCCACCGGTCTGGTGCTGACCACCCTGCTGGCCTTGCGCATGAGCCGCACGATCAATTCACCGCTGGACCAAATCAAGCAAGCCGTGTCCCAACTCAAGGACGGCCAGTTGCAAACCCGCCTGCCAGAACTGGGCAGCCAGGAGCTGAACGAGCTGGCCTCGGGCATCAATCGCATGGCCGAAACCTTGCAGAACGCGCAGGAAGAGCTGCAACACAGCGTCGACCAAGCCACCGAAGACGTACGCCAAAACCTCGAAACCATCGAAATCCAGAACCTGGAACTCGACCTGGCACGCAAGGAAGCCCTTGAAGCCAGCCGCATCAAGTCAGAATTTTTGGCCAACATGAGCCACGAAATCCGTACGCCGCTCAATGGCATTCTGGGCTTCACCCACCTGCTGCAAAAAAGCGAACTCACCCCTCGCCAGTTCGATTACCTGCACACCATCGAAAAGTCGGCCGACAACCTGCTCGGCATCATCAACGAGATTCTCGACTTCTCGAAAATCGAAGCCGGCAAGCTGGTGCTCGACAGCACCCCGTTCAACCTGCGCGATTTGCTCCAGGACACCCTGACCATGCTCGCCCCCTCGGCCCACGAGAAAGGCCTGGAGCTGGTCAGCCTGGTGTACCGCGACACGCCGCTGTCGTTGGTGGGCGACCCGCTGCGGCTCAAGCAGATCCTCACCAACCTGGTTAACAACGCGATCAAGTTCACCCGCGAAGGCACGATCGCCGTGCGGGCCATGCTTGAAGATGACGACGACAACAAAACCAGCGGCGGCGTACAACTGCGCATCAGCGTGCAAGACACCGGCATCGGCCTGACCAATCAGGATGTGCGGGCGCTGTTCCAGGCCTTCAGTCAGGCTGACAATTCGTTGTCGCGCCAAACCGGCGGGACCGGTTTGGGCCTGGTCATTTCCAAGCGTCTGGTGGAGCAAATGGGCGGCGAGATTGGCGTCGAAAGCCAGCCGGGTGAAGGCTCTGTGTTCTGGATCAGCGTCAACCTGCCCAAAGCCCATGATGATATTGAAGACCTGCCCGTTGCGCCGTTGCTCGGCCACCGCGTGGCCTTGCTGGAAAAACACGACCTGGCCCGCCAGGCCATGCTCCACCAGCTTGAAGATTGCGGCTTGAGCGTGACCCCGTACCTGACCCTGGACAACCTCACCAACGGCGTGACCACCGCCCACCAAACCGAAAACACGATTGAGCTGGCGGTGCTGGGGGTGACGGCCCATGACATCCCGCCAGAGCGCCTCAACCAGCACATCTGGGACCTTGAGCACCTGGGCTGCAAGGTCATGGTGCTGTGCCCGACCACGGAGCTGGCGCTGTTCAATACCGCCGTGCCCAACCCCCACAACCAGCTCCAGGCCAAGCCGACCTGCACGCGCAAATTGCGTCGCTCGCTCATCGAACTCATCAACCCGCAGCAACCCCGTCACGAGCCCGGCGAGATACTGGCCAGCCGGGCGCCGCGAATTTTGTGCGTGGATGACAACCCCGCCAACCTGCTGCTGGTACAAACCCTGCTCGAAGACATGGGTGCCAAGGTCACGGCCGTTGACAGCGGTTACGCCGCCGTCGATGCGTTCAAGGCCGAAGACTTCGATCTGGTCCTGATGGACGTGCAAATGCCCGGCATGGATGGCCGCGAAACCACCGAAGTGCTGCGCCAGTGGGAGCAACAGCGCCAATCTACGCCGGTGCCGATTGTCGCGCTGACCGCCCATGCGATGGCCAACGAGAAGCGCGCCTTGCTGCAAAGCGGCATGGACGATTACCTGACCAAACCCATCAGCGAACGCCAACTGGCGCAAGTGGTGCTGAAGTGGACCGGCCTGGCCTTGCGCAATCAAGGCAGCGACGGCCCCCAGGAGCCCGTACGCCAGGCCAACAAACTGGCGGTGCTCGATGCCGAGGAAGGCTTGCGCCTGGCGGCGGGCAAGGCCGATCTGGCTGCCGACATGCTGTCGATGTTGCTGGCGTCGCTGGAAACCGACCGCCTGGCCATCCTTCAGGCTCGTGAAGACAACGACACCGTGGCCTTGATCGAGCGCGTACACCGCTTGCACGGCGCGACCCGTTACTGCGGCGTGCCACAATTGCGCGGCGCCTGTCAGCGCAGCGAAACCCTGCTCAAGCAAGAAAGCCCGGCCGCCGACGCTGCCCTTGAAGAACTCGACCAGGCAATTTTGCGTCTGGCGCAAGAAGCGCGCAGCTCGGCGTAACCTCTGTTTGCGGTATCACCCATTGCCAAGGAAGCACTGATGCGCACGATTCTTTTCAGCAGCCAGACCTACGATCAGGACAGTTTTATCGCCGCCACACAGCCCGGCGACCTTGAACTGCACTTTCAACCGGCGCGCCTGAGCTTCGATACCGCCGCGCTGGCCCATGGCTATGAAGTGGTCTGCCCGTTTATCAATGACGACTTGAGCGCCCCGGTGCTTGAGCAACTGGCGGCTGCAGGCACGCGCCTGATCGCCCTGCGTTCCGCCGGTTACAACCATGTTGACCTGGCGGCGGCCAAACGCCTGGGGCTGAGCGTGGTACGGGTACCGGCGTACTCGCCGCACGCCGTGGCGGAACACGCCGTGGCGTTGATTCTGGCGCTCAACCGACGCCTGCACCGCGCCTACAACCGCACCCGCGAGGGCGACTTCACCCTGCACGGTTTGACCGGCTTTGATCTGGTGGGCAAAACCGTCGGCATCGTCGGTACCGGGCAGATCGGCGCCACCTTCGGCAAAATCATGGCCGGCTTTGGCTGCAAGCTGCAGTGCTTTGACCCGTACCCCAATGCCGAACTGGTAGCTCTGGGCGCCGAATACGTGAGCCTCGCGCAGTTGCTCGCCAGTTCGCACATCATCAGCCTGCATTGCCCGCTGACTGCCGATAACAAGCACCTGATCAACCGCGAGTCACTGGCCACCCTGCAACATGGCGCCATGCTGATCAACACCGGGCGCGGTGCGCTGGTTGATACGCCGGCCCTGATCGAAGCGCTGAAAAGCGGCCAGTTGGGCTATTTGGGCCTGGACGTGTACGAAGAAGAAGCCCAGTTGTTCTTCGAAGACCGCTCCGACCTGCCCTTGCAAGACGACGTACTGGCGCGCCTGCTGACCTTCCCGAATGTGATCATCACCGCGCACCAGGCCTTTCTGACCCGCGAGGCGCTGAGCGCGATTGCCAGTACCACGCTGGACAATATCGCCGCCTGGCGTGAAGGCACCCCACAAAACCTGGTCGAAGGTTGATAGCATAGCGGCCTATTTGGAGGACCCATGGTCGAACACGATTTCCGCTACAACCTGCTTAGCCCGCAGCACACCTTGATTGAATGCCGCGCATTGATGCCGGGCCGTTATCAAGTCACCGGCAACGGCGGCTCCATTCAGCACGGCGACGTACTGATCGTGACCCTCAAAGGCAGCAAGGACTTGTCCATGCGCCTGAACGTCGAAAAAGTGCGTCACTTGATCAACCCGCGCGGTCAGTGGGTGGCCGTGGCCAACGGCCCGGTATTCGGTGAGCTGGCGATTCATGAATGGCAAGTCAACTGTGACGGCTGCGCCAAAGAACTGAAATTCGAGTTCGCGGTCGACGCCAAACTGGGCACCAAGGCCCAGAAACCTGCAGCCAGCGCGCGGATTGCCGAGTTGGGCTGGAGCACTGAAGGCAGCAAGCACCTGTGCCCGCAATGCCAAAAGGCTGCGCTATGAAACGCGGGTTCCTGCTGGCCATGCTGGGCGCCAGCCTGGTGGGTTGCGCAGGGCACTCCGCGCAATTGCAGCGCAACCATGCTTACGTGGTCGAATGGATTGGTGAGCGTCCGTTGATGGACTACAGCCACCTGACCGTGACCTTCGACGAAAGCGGCCGCGCCTATGGCAATGGCGGTTGTAACCACTGGTTTGCGTCGTACACCCTGGACGGTGACAAGCTGACCTTTGGCCCGGTCGGCAGCACCCGCAAAGCCTGCGCCCCGGCGTTGATGGAGCAAGAACAACGGTTCTTCAAGGCCTTGCAGACAGTCGAACGCTGGGACATCTCGCCGATTGAGCAAGTACGTTTCTGGCCGGCTAATGGCCTGCCGTTGCGGCTGTGGCCTGAAGATAGCTGACCCGTAGGCTGCGATCTATTAACCTTCAACATCAAAAGATCGCAGCCTGCGGCAGCTCCTTGTATCGCGTCACCCTGTAGTCGCTGACGAGGCACGAAGGCTGCGATGGGTTGCGCAGCGACCCCAAAACCCTCTCAACCCCCAAGATCAAAAGATCGCGAGGCAAGCTCGCTCCTACAAGGGCACTGCCTAGCCCTTCAATTCCTTGAGCTTGGCCAGGATCCCCGCCGCGGTTTGTTCGCCCAGCAACTGGGCGCGGACTTTGCCCTTGTCATCGATGATGTAGGTCACCGGCAAGGCTTCACTGCGCGGCAGGTCAAAGGTGTCGGCCGGGTCTTGGGCCAAGACGGTAAAGGTGATGCCCAGCGCGGTGCTGGCATCGTTCAGTTCTTTGCCCTGCAGACCGTCAAAGTTAACCCCGAACAAACCCACCGATTGCCCCTGCAACTGGCCTTCCAGCGCATTCAGCTCGGGGATTTCAACGCGGCACGGCCCGCACCATTCGGCCCAGTAGTTGATCACTTTCCATTGTTTGTCCAGACGTTCGGACGCGACCTTCTCTCCATGTTGATCGACCCCGTAATCATTCCCGCACCCGGCGAGCAATAACGTAGCGGCGACGGCAGTGGCCGCCAACAGTCGCTTGAACATGTGCTGTTCCTTCTCATTTAAGCCAACAAAAGACATTAACAGGCGACCAATGACCGCACACGGTTCAGACACGCCTGTGAGGCGGGTAGAATACCCGCCACCTTACGCAAGAAGCGACCCGCTCATGACTGATCTGACGCTTTATCACAATCCGCGCTGCTCTAAATCACGCGCTGCACTCGAAATTCTCGAAGCCCGTGGCCTGGCACCGACCGTGGTGCGCTACCTTGACACCCCGCTGGAGGCCACGCAACTGCGCAGCCTGCTGGGCAAACTGGGCCTCAGCGCACGCCAATTGCTGCGCTCTGGCGAAGACGAATACAAAGCCTTGAACCTGGCCGACGACAGCCTCAGCGAAGAGCAACTGATCGCGGCAATGGCAGCCCACCCCAAGCTCATCGAACGGCCGATTCTGGTTGCCGGTGACAAAGCAGTGATTGGCCGACCACCGGAAAAGGTTCTGGAGATCCTGCCATGAGCGCGCCTTATATCCTGGTGCTGTTTTACAGCCGCCACGGTGCCACCGCCGAAATGGCCCGACACATTGCTCGCGGCATTGAGCAAGGCGGCATTGAAGCGCGCCTGCGCACCGTACCGGCGATCTCCACCGAGTGCGAAGCCGTGGCCCCGAGCATTCCTGAGGACGGCGCGCTGTACGCCAGCCTCGATGACCTGAAAAATTGCTCAGGCCTGGCGCTAGGCAGCCCCACCCGCTTCGGCAACATGGCTGCGCCGCTCAAGTACTTTCTGGACGGCACCAGCAACCTGTGGCTGACCGGCGCGCTGGTGGGCAAACCCGCAGGCGTGTTCACCTCCACTGCCAGCCTGCACGGCGGCCAGGAAACCACGCTGCTGTCGATGATCATGCCGTTGCTGCACCACGGCATGCTGATCACCGGCCTGCCATACAGCGAGTCGGCGCTGCTCAACACCACCGGTGGCGGCACGCCGTACGGCCCGAGCCATCACGCAGGGGCTGACGGCAAGCGCAAGCTGGATGAACACGAAATCGCCCTGTGCCGGGCGCTGGGGCTGCGCTTGGCGGCTACCGCCCAGAAGCTGGAGAGCCCGCGTGGCTAAAAAGCCCAAGGTGTTGCCGCCGATCGAGTGGCTCACGCCCCGCGTGCGGTTGATGCGCGGGGTCAGCCTGGCGTGCTTTTTAGGCCTGATCGGTTTGTTGTGCGTGTATTACCTGGTATTCGCCAACCTGCACGGCGCACGCCCTTGGGTGATCTTGCTGATTGAGCTGGTGCCACTGCTGATCCTCGTGCCCGGCATGCTCAAGGGCAGCCCCCGCGGGCACTCGTTCACCTGCTACGTGGTGAACTTGTACCTGCTCAAAGGCGCGCTGGCGGCATTCGATCCGAACCGGCAACTGTTCGGCCTGCTGGAAATCGCCGCCAGCGTGGCGGTGTTCGTCAGTGCGCTGCTGTTTGTGCGCTGGCGCTACCAGTTGGATCGCCGCCTGGCGGGTGAGTAAGCGCCAAATACTCACCAGCCGTTGTGGCGGGGCCATGGGCGGGCCTCGCCGCGTTCATCCAGCGCCTGATAAGCCGAATACTGCGCGCCTGTCGCGCAGGCATGGTTGGGCAACACACGCAGGCGGGTGCCGATCGGGAAGCGCTGCTCAATGTCGACGTTCTGGCCTTTTTCGAAAGACGCCACGCCGTGTTCCTGGTTGGCCGAGCGCAATTGCAGCCCTTCGATAAGTTCGCCCGCGCTGTCGCACACCAGCCCATAGCCATAATCGCTCGCCTGGGACTGCGTGCCACGGTCGCGGCTCATGGCCATCCAGCCGGAGTCGGTGATGATCCAGCCCTTTTCTGCCTGATGGCCGATCACCGTGGTCAGCACGCTCAAGGCCAATTCGTCGAGGCGGCACACGCCGACGTTATGCATCACCAGATCAAAAAACACGTACACCCCGGCCCGCAGTTCGGTCACGCCCTCCAGGTGCAGCGCCGACAAAGCCGTCGGCGTCGAGCCCACGCTCACCTCCGGGCAGGGTAAACCCGCAGCGCGAATAGCCTCGGCGGCCTTTACGCATTCAGAGCGTTCAAGCTCGGCAATCGCCTGCAAGGCCTCCAGGGTGTTCAGGCTGTAGCTCTCCCCGGCATGGGTCATCACCCCTTTGAGCACCGCGCCCCCTGTGTGCAGGATGCGCGCAATCTCGACCAGCACCGGGTCATCGCTGCGTACACCAGAGCGGTGGTGATCGCTGTCTATTTCGATAAAAACGTCAAACGACTCGCCCTGCGCACGACCGAACTCGGTGATCGCCTTAGCCCCGGCCACGCTGTCGGTGATTATCGTCAGCCCGCAGCCCGCGCGGCGAAGGGCCAGGGCTTGGGTGAGTTTGCCCGGCGCCATGGCCACGGCGTAGAGAATGTCGGTGATGCCCTGCTGAAAAAACGCCTGGGCCTCTTTGAGTGTGGACACCGTTATGCCCTGGGCGCCCGTCGCAACTTGCGCCTCAACCACCGCCGCGCACTTGCTGGTTTTGACATGCGGGCGCAAGCGCACCCCCAAACGGTCAGCTTGCGCCTGCATGCGCTGAATGTTGCGCTGCATGCGGGTGACGTCGATCACTGCTGCGGGGGTATCGAGGGTGTCAATGCAAGCCGTCATTAAAGTGCTCTCTTGGGTGTCTGTGAGCGTGCAACTGTAGGATGTACGGTATATTTTTGGTTAACGTTCACTTAATCACTTATTAAGAATTGCTTAATGATCACATTCTCCGACCTGGAACTGGTGACCACCCTTTGCGACTCCGGCTCGTTAAGCGAAGCGGCGCGCAAGCTGCGGGTCACCACGGCGGCGCTGTCCATGCGCCTGCGCAAGCTGGAAGCGCAACTGGGCCTCAAGCTTGCCAGCCGTGACGCAAGGCGCCTGGTGCTGACTGAAGAAGGTGAACGCATGGCCGAGGAAGGGCGTCGGCTGCTGAGGTCCCTTGAAGAGCTGTCGGATTCGATGGTGGCCGACGACGAACGCCTGCAAGGGGTGATCCGCCTCTCGGCGCCGTTTGGCTTTGGCCGGTTGCGCATTGCTCCGTTGCTGGCCCGGTTTGCCAAACTGCACCCCAAGCTGCGGGTTGAGCTGGACCTGCAAGAAGCCCCCTGGCCTGACCGTAACCATTGCGATGCAATCATCCATATCGGTCCGGTCAGTGACAGCTCATGGACCGCCCACACGCTGGCCTCCAATGAACGCTGGCTGTGTGCCAGCCCCGCGTACTTGAAGCAGCACGGCACACCGCAAACGCCGGAAGACTTGCTGGCGCATCGCTGTATTTGTATTCGTGAAAATGCCGATCACGCCACGCTCTGGCACCTGAGCCAGGGCCAGCAACACAAGTCGCTGCGCATTCTGGCGGCCATGGTCAGCAATGACGGGGCTGTGGCGCGGCGCTGGGCCGAGCAGGATCTGGGCCTGGTGTTGCGCTCGCAATGGGACGTGGTCGACTCGATAGCCCAAGGCAGCCTGACCCACGTGCTGAGCGACTGGGCGTTCGACACCGCGCCGATTTTGCTGCTTATCCCGCCGCGTAAAAACAGGTCGCGCAAAGTCCAGGCGCTGGCCTCGTTCCTGAATGAGTCATTCAAATCCAAAGGCCCGGAGAAAAGCCGCGCCTAGGCTGTTATCGTCCCCTCATTGAAACCGTTTATTGACGCTGGAAATCTTCGACATGAAGCGCACTACCCCCGAGCAACTGGCGCTCATCAGTCAGATGGAGCACATCGCAGAAGGCTTGAGCCAAACGTTCAGCCCCTTTTGCGAGGTGGTTTTGCATGATCTGCGCGACCCCGAGCATGCCATTCTGGCCATTCACAACAACCTGTCCGGCAGGGCCGTCGGGGACCCGGCAACCGAGCTGGGGCTGGCGCGCATTGCCGACCCCGCCTACCCGCAGGTGATTGCCAACTACCCCAATCAGTTCAAGGACGGTCGCCAGGTCAAGAGCACCTCGATCGGCATAAAGGATTCTTCGGGGCGTTACGTGGCCGCGCTGTGCATGAACATCGACCTGACCCTGTTCAAAGGGCTGCAGAGCATGCTCGAGCAGTTCGGCGCCTTTCACGGCGAACGCCCGCACGAAACCCTCGAGCCCAGCGGCGCAGAGACCATCCGGGCACGGATTGATCAGTTTGCTGCGCGCCTGGCCACCACGCCCCGCACCCTCAAGGCGGCTGACCGCAGAGTGCTGCTACAGGAACTGAAAGACGCGGGCCTGCTGGACATCAGAAAAGCCATGGAGACCGTGGCTTCACACCTCGGCGTGTCCCGCGCCACTGTTTACAGCGACACGCGCTAAGGCCTCAATTTCGACCAAGTAACCATGATGCAACTCGGGCACCGGCACCACGGCACGTGCCGGGCGGTGGCTGCCCAACCGCTGCGCGTAGACCTGATCAAAGGCCGGCCAGTGCTGCACACCGGCAACGTAAACGGTCACTTTGAGCAAATCACTCGGCTCGCCGCCCGCCGCCTTGAGAATGGCCAGCAGGTTATTCAGCGCAATCTGTGCCTGCTCAGCAAACGACGCGTCGAGGTTGTGAGCGCCAGAGGGGCTAACCGGCAGTTGCCCCGAGATATACAGCGTGCCTTGGTGGCTTATGGCTTGCGAATAATGGCCAGCCGGGGGCGACGCCGCATCAGTGCTTATGATGTTCATGAATCACCTGCGTGAGAGAGCGTTGGGGGTTCAGGACTGCAGAAGTGTGCCGAGTTTCTCGATGTCGATATTGCCGCCCGTAATCATCACGCCGACACGCTGCCCCTGAAGCTCAGCCTTGTATTTTCTGACGGCCGCCAACCCCAGGCAGCCGGTGGGTTCGACCACCATCTTCATGCGCTCAGCAAAGAACTTCATGGCCCAGACCAGCTCTTCATCGGTCACCGTGACGATCCGGTTAACACCGTTGAGGATAATCGGGAACGTGTACTGCCCCAGGTGCTGGGTTTGCGCACCATCGGCGAGGGTGTCGGGGGTATCAATGTGAACAATCACCCCTGAATTGAACGACTGCTGACCGTCATTGCCGGCCAGCGGCTCAACCCCGATCAGGGTGCAATCGGGTGACAGCGCGCGAGTCGACAGCGTGGTACCCGAGAGCATGCCGCCACCGCCCAGGCCGACAAACAGCGCGTCCAGTGGGCCGACACTGTCGAACAGTTCCTTGGCCGCCGTGCCCTGCCCGACCAATACGTCCGGGTGATCGTAGGACGGGATCAACGTCATGCCGCGCTCAGCGGCCAACGCCTTGCCGATCGCTTCGCGGTCCTGGGTGTAACGGTCGTAGAAAATCACCTCGGCGCCGTAGCCCTTGGTTGCCGCCACCTTGGCTGCGGGGGCATCCGTGGGCATGACAATGATCGCCGGGACCTTCAGCAACGACGCTGCCAGCGCGATGCCTTGGGCGTGATTGCCCGAAGAGAACGCAACCACGCCGCCCTGGCGCTGAGCCTCAGTGAATTTAGCCAGCGAGTTGTAGGCGCCCCTGAACTTGAAAGAGCCGGTGCGCTGGTAGTTTTCGCATTTGAAAAACACCTGCGCGCCGATGTCGTTATCAAGCGTGCGCGAGGTCAGAACAGGGGTCACGTTGGCGACCCCTTCGAGCCGCTTCGACGCGTCGATGACCGCTTGATAGGTGGGCAGAGTGATTGGCATAGCGGCAGGTCCTCGACGAGTGAGCAGACCCAGACATATTATCCAGAATCAGACAAACCGTAAACAACCTGACAAACCGTCTATCACTACCCCATGGTCAGTGATTCACGGTAAACGCCAGCATCTGCGACAACTGGCACATCGGCCGACCGCTTTCAGCGTGCCACTGGTTGAAAGCATCTTGCACAATCGCCAGGTCGCGCAGGCTGGTCGGTACTTTATCGACCAGCTTCTGTGCATTGAGCGCCGCCACAACGTCATAGCTCGGCACAAAAGTGTCTTTGCCGACCATGCGCAAGAAGCGTGGCGCCGACAGGCCGCCCAACTGGTTACCGTGTTTGGACAGGTACTTCCACAAGCCAACAATGTCGGTCACCGGCCAATCGGCGATAAACGCGCCGAAGCTGCCGTGTTCGTGGGCAATGTCGAGGATCAGCTGGGCATTGCGCGGCACGCTCTTGAGCTTGCCCAAGTGGCGAATGATCCGCGCGTCCTGCATCAGCCGCTCCAGGTGCTCAGCGCCCATCAGCACGACTTTTTCCGGGTCGAAGCCAAAGAACACTTCTTCAAACACCGGCCACTTGGCGTCCACCACGCTGTGCTTGAGCCCGGCACGAAACACCCGCAGCGCCAGGGTCGACAGGTAACGGTCGTCCGGGATCTGGCGCAGTTGAGCAGGCGTGCGAGGAACGGGCAACTCGGCTTCCAGCGCGGCGGACGAACCAAAACGGTTCAAACAATATTCGTGCAGCCATTTGTAGTCGCGCATGCCCTCTCCTCTGGGTCAGTGGGGTGTCACATGGGGTTCAGAGCCGTGAGCGGGCTTAGAGGTTCAACAGATTAACGAAACGCGGGGTCGCGGTTTCGTCGATCTTCAGGCTGGCAAAGTCGAACAGGTTGCGGTCCGCCAGTTGCGACGGGTTCACGTGTTGCAGGCTGCGGAAGATGCTTTCGGTGCGGCCCGGGTTCTTGCGTTCCCACTCTTGCAGCATGTCTTTGACCACCTGGCGTTGCAGGTTTTCCTGCGAGCCGCAGAGGTTGCACGGAATAATCGGGAACTGCTGCAAATCCGAGTAGGCCTGAATGTCCTTCTCGTTGCAGTACGCCAGCGGGCGAATCACCACGTTACGCCCGTCGTCGGAGCGCAACTTGGGCGGCATCGCCTTGAGGGTGCCGTTGAAGAACATGTTGAGGAAGAACGTCTCGACGATGTCATCACGGTGATGACCCAAGGCCATTTTGGTCGCGCCGATTTCGTCGGCGAAGGTGTACAAGGTGCCACGGCGCAGGCGCGAGCACAGCGAACAGGTGGTCTTGCCTTCCGGAACCAGTTCCTTGACCACCGAGTAGGTGTCTTTTTCGACGATGTGGTACTCAACGCCCAGCGACTTGAGGTACGCCGGCAGAACCTCTTCCGGGAAGCCCGGCTGTTTCTGGTCCATGTTCACGGCCACGATCGAGAACTGGATCGGCGCGACCTTTTGCAGGTGCAGCAGCATATCCAGCAACGTGTAACTGTCTTTGCCGCCCGACAGGCACACCATCACCTTGTCGCCGTCTTCAATCATGTTGAAGTCAGCCACCGCCTCACCGGTCAATCGGCGCAGGCGTTTCTGGAGTTTAAGTTGAGAGACCGAGAGAGTGCCCATAGCGCTTCAATTCCGCGAGTTAAGACCAAAAGCCGGGCATTTTACTTAAAAAAACCGCGCACACGAACCCCCGCCCCCACTTAGACCACATCGCGATAAGCCTGGACCTAACAAAGTGATTAGCGCTAAAGGACTAGGGCGGTCCGGTACAAGGGTTTCTATACTCAATTCAAGGCCCTGCACGGGCACACCAGAGACGTGTGTGCCCGTGCGCGGCTGCGGGAACCCCTACCAAGGACGATGCGTTTGAAACAGGAGTGAGCGCCATGATCCATCACGTTCTAGGTCTCTTTATCCACCCTGATCAAGAGTGGCGCGAGATCCGTGTCGACGCCGAAAAAAGCGTCAGCCGCATGTACTTCACCCACACCTTGATCCTGGCGGCGATCCCGGTGGTTTGCGCGTTTATCGGCACTACTCAGGTGGGCTGGAAGATCGGCGGTAATCCGCCGGTCATGCTCACCCTCGACAGCGCGCTGTGGATGAGCGCCTTGTCTTACCTGGCGATGCTGGTGGGCGTTGGCGTCATGGCGAGTTTTATCCACTGGATGGCCCGCACCTACGATGCCGTGCCGAGCATGGCCCGCTGCGTGGCGTTTGCCACCTACACGGCAACGCCCTTGTTTATTGCCGGGCTCGCGGCGCTGTACCCGCAAATGTGGTTGGCGCTGCTGGTGGGCACGGCGGCCATTTGCTACACGGTGTTCCTGTTGTTCGTGGGCGTACCGACCGTGATGAACATCGACCCGGATGAAGGTTTTTTGTTTTCAAGCTCGATCCTGGCCGTGGGTCTGGTGGTGTTGGTGGCGATTATCGCGTTCAGCGTGATCGTTTGGGGGCTGGGGATTGGGCCGACGTATATCTCCTGAGCCTGCTTTAAAGGTGCTCGCGATTTTTTGAAGATCAAAAGATCGCGAGGCAAGCTCGCTCCTACAGTGAGGGGGCAGACCATTCAGCGCGAAGCGCTTCGGAACCCTTTCCGCTTGCGGCATAATCGCCGCCTCTGGAGACCCGAACCGCATGCCCGAGTTACTCAACACCCGCGTCGAAGACTGTTTCAAACAGGCCGAAGTGTTTTTCAAGCGGCCCTTCAAGCGCCCTATAGTCAGCTTCAAGCTGCGCGGCCAAAAGGCCGGAGTTGCCCACTTGCATGAGAACCTGCTGCGTTTCAACCCGCAGCTGTATCGAGAAAACAGCGAAGACTTTCTCAAGCAAACCGTCCCCCACGAAGTGGCACACCTGATTGCCCACCAATTGTTTGGCGACCGTATCGCGCCCCATGGCGAGGAATGGCAGTTGATCATGCGCGGGGTTTACGAGTTGCCGCCCAACCGCTGCCACACCTACACGATCAAGCGACGCACCGCAACGCGCTACATCTACCGCTGCCCATGCCCGGACAGCGATTTCCCCTTCAGCGCCCAGCGCCATAACCTGGTCAAGCAAGGCCGGCGCTATCTGTGCCGCCGCTGCCGCCAGACGCTGGTGTTCAGTGGCGAGGCCCGGGTCGAATAAAGCCCATAAAAAAACCCATCCGAAGATGGGTTTTTCAGGCGCTTCGCGTTACTTCATGACCTGTGATGGCATCTGGCCTTCAGCAACCAGTTGATCGTCTTCTGGCAGGGTGTTGTCCAGCGGGCTGCCGCCCGACGCCAGCTCGCGCTGCATCACGTCGACGTCCAGCTCTTTCACCCACTTGGCAACTACCAGAGTCGCTACTGCGTTACCGATCAGGTTGGTCAGGGCACGGGCTTCGGACATGAAGCGATCGATACCCAGAATCAGCGCCAGGCCAGCCACCGGCAAGTGGCCTACAGCCGACAGGGTCGCCGCCAGTACGATAAAGCCGCTACCGGTGACACCCGCCGCCCCTTTGGACGACAGCAACAGCACCAGCAACAGGGTGATCTGGTGGGTGATGTCCATGTGGGTGTCAGTGGCCTGAGCAATAAACACGGCCGCCATGGTCAGGTAGATCGAGGTACCGTCGAGGTTGAACGAGTAACCGGTCGGGATCACCAGACCCACTACCGACTTCTTAGCACCCAGACGCTCCATTTTCACCAGCATGCGTGGCAGTGCCGATTCCGACGAAGACGTACCCAGTACGATCAGCAGTTCTTCACGGATGTAGCGGATCAGCTTGACGACGCTGAAGCCGTGAGCGCGTGCGATGCTGCCCAGCACCAGCAGTACGAACAGTACGCAGGTCACGTAGAAGCAGATCATCAGTTGACCCAGCTGAACCAGCGAGCCCACACCGTAAGCACCGATGGTGAACGCCATGGCGCCCAGTGCACCCAGTGGCGCCAGCTTCATGATCATGTTGATGATGTTGAACATGACGTGAGCGAAGCGGTCGATGAAGTCCAGTACCGGCTTGCCGTAGGCACCCAGGCGGTGCAGGGCAAAGCCGAACAGGACCGAGAACATCAGCACTTGCAAGATGTCGCCATTGGCAAACGCACCGACGATGGTCGACGGGATCACGTTGAGGATGAAGCCAACGATGCTTTGATCGGCGCCTGCTGTCACGTAAGCCGCGACTTTAGAGGCATCCAGCGTGGACACGTCGATGTGCATGCCAACACCTGGCTGCACCACGTTAACCACCACCAGACCAATGATCAGGGCCAGGGTCGAGACAATTTCAAAGTACAGCAACGCATAACCACCGGTCTTGCCAACCGACTTCATGCTCTGCATGCCGGCGATACCGCTCACCACCGTACAGAAAATAATGGGCGCGATAACCATCTTTATCAATTTGATAAAGCCATCGCCCAACGGTTTAAGCGCAACACCGGTTTCAGGGTAGTAATGGCCCAGCAAGATACCGATAGCAATCGCTACGATTACTTGCACATACAGAGATTTGTACAGTGGCTGACGAGTCGTCATTGCAAAGTTCCTCAAGTGCATCACACCGTCGTCATTCCATCCGGGACGGCTGATACCTAAAGCGCGAACCCTCCTGTACTTGGAGGGATTTGTTGTTTCGAGCTGCTCTATCGGCAACTCTCGCAACACTCTTTGCAAGCCACGGGCCACTTTGCACAAAACCGCTGCAATGGCTTATTGCACGGGCATTTGTAGGAAATTGACTATACGCTTTGTAGGACAATGCTTGGCGGATTTCCGCCCTTTGGCGGGTTTTCGGCAGGCGAAATGGCGGATACCCGCCTGATGAATTCGAAGCCCATCTCTGTAGCTACAGTGTGGGAGCGGGCTTGCTCGCGATGCAGTCAACCCGGTATGCCTGTTACACGTTGTCGATCCAATCGCGAGCAAGCCCGCTCCCACACAGGTCAAGTGCGCTTAAATTCACACTGTCGAAAAGCGAATCCGGAACGCAGCGCCACCCAGCGGTGAGTCGTCCAGGGTCAGTTGGGCGTCGTAGCTTTCGATGATGTCTTTAACCACCGCCAACCCGATGCCCTGCCCCGGATGCTGCCGGTCCAGCCGTTCGCCACGCTGCAAAATACGCGCGCGCTGGTCGAGGGGCACGCCCGGCCCGTCATCTTCTACGCACACTTCAATGCCCAGAGCATTTCGATGCAGGCTGACCCGCACTTGCCGCAGGCACAGCCGGTAGGCGTTTTCCAGCAGGTTACCGAGCAACTCCAGCAAGGCGTTCTGTTCAATCGGCACATGGCTGAGCGGGGCAATGTCGTAGCTGACCTTGACCTGCTTGTCGCGATAGACCTTGTCCAGTGTGTTGCACAGGCTTTCAACCACCGGCAGCAGTTCAACCTGATGGCGCACCAGACCACTTTTACGCAAGCTGGCCCGCTGCAATTGATAGCTGATTTGCTGGTTCATGCGTTCAATCTGGGTTTGCAGCACTTTGGCCTGTTCACGCTCGGTGGGGCGTTGCGCCATGCTTTCACTTACACCCTGCAACACCGCCAGCGGCGTTTTCAGGCTGTGGGCCAGGTCATCCAGAGAATCTCGGTAGCGCGAACGCTGCTCACGTTCGCTTTGCAGCAAACGGTTCAGCGAGCCGGTTAAACGCAGCAATTCGCGAGGATGCTGCTCGCTCAAGCTCTCGCGTTCGCCGGTTTCGATTTCATCCAGTTCCTGACTTAAGCGCCGCAATGCCTGTAACCCCCACGTCAGACCGATCCACAACAACGCCAGCAAAACAAATAGCGCCGCGCCAAAGCCCAGGTAAAGGTTTTCGCGCAGTCCGGCGAGTGTCAGGTTGTATTCGCGCATGGGTTGCAACGCCACAAAGCTGAACGCGGCCGTTCGACCACCCAGCGATTTCACCTCAACGTCGTAGACAAAGAACTCTTCGCCGCTGTCTTCACGAATGCTTGCAAACTCATTACCGCGCCCGTCGTAACGAGGCTTGTAATTGATGTTTTCTTCTTGCGTGGCCCGTGAACGCCACACCAGGCGACCGTCGCGGTCATAGATGTAGCCCAGCAAGCGACTGTCCGGCAGATTGAGTTCCTCATCCGGCAACAAGGTCGGCATTTTGAGGTGGTTTTTTTCAACCTTCGCCGCCGAAATCAGCGTTGTCACATCAGAGGCCAGGCGCTGCTCAATGGCATCTTTGAGGGCAAGGCTAAACGCACCTTGCATGGCCGGCAGCAGCGCGAGCATAAAAAGGACGGCCAACAAGGTGGCCGCCAGCATTAACCGAACGCGAAGTGAACGTATCAACGACAGCGCTCAGTAAACAGGTACCCCAAGCCGCGTACCGTGTCGATTGGCTTAAAGCCGCTTTCCCCCTCAAGCTTGCGACGCAGGCGCCCGACCAGCACCTCGATCACATTCGGATCACGTTCCTCGTCATCCGGGTACAGCTGTTCCATCAGTCGGTCCTTGGCCACCACTTGCTGATGATGGCGCATCAGGTATTCCAGAATCCGGTACTCGTAGGCGGTCAGTGGCAACGGCTTGTCGTCCAGCACTGCTTGTTTGCGATTGATGTCGAGCACCAACCCACCCGCGACGATGGTCGACTGGGTGAAACCGCTGGAACGACGCAACAGCGCATTAAGACGGGCCTCAAGCTCTTCGAACTGGAACGGCTTGACCACGTAATCGTCGGCACCGGCCGCCAGCCCTTCGACTTTGTCTTGCCAGTTACCCCGCGCGGTGAGGATCAGGATCGGGAAGGTCTTGCCCCGCGCCCGCAACTGACGAATCAATTCCAGCCCGCCCATACCCGGCAAACCCAAATCAATCATCGCCAGATCGTGATTGAACTGCTCGGTCTGGTACAACGCCTCATCGGCATTGGCCACCGCCTCGACCACATGGCCGCTTTCAGTCAGACGGGTTTGCAAGTGATGGCGCAACAGCGCCTCATCTTCAACCACCAGCAATTTCATCGCGCTCTCCCAAGCCTTTCGCGTCACTAAGGACGTGAGTCCACCACCTATACATTTACCAGCCTAGCCTTTACAGAATAAGGCGTAGGCCCTGAACACACTCTGAACAATTGCACCGCCTGCACAAGGCCAGCAGAATGCACGCCATGAATAAATCTCCAGACTTGCCAGCCTGTTGCACGCCGCTTGGTTGCGACTGGCCATTGCCCCTTGCGCTGCCCGGCAGCGTATGGCGCAGCACCGCGTTCAACCCGGCGCAACTGACCCCGGACGACTTTACCCGCAGCGGCCTGGACGTGCCTGCGAGTATTCAACGATCAGTGGCAAAACGCCAAGCCGAATTTCTGGCCGGCCGCCTGTGTGCCCGTGATGCGGTGCTGCACCTGGACGGCACCCGGGCAACACCGGCCATCGGTGAAGACCGCGCCCCCGTGTGGCCGCAGCACATCAGTGGCGCCATCACCCACAGCCAAGGCCGTGCGGCGGCGCTGGTGGCGCTCAAAAGTGACTGGCGGGGGTTGGGCATCGACCTCGAAAACAGGCTCAGCCTTGATCGCGCTCAACGTTTGGCCAAAGAAATCCTCACCCCCAATGAGCTGCAACGCATGGCCGCAGGCCCGGTTGAGGACCAGGCACTGGTGGTCACGCTGACGTTTTCGATCAAAGAAAGCCTGTTCAAGGCCTTGTACCCGCTGGTGCACAAGCGCTTTTACTTTGAGCACGCCGAAGTGCTGAGCTGGTCAAAAAACGGCCAGGTGCGCTTGCGGCTGCTCACGGACTTGTCTGAAGAGTGGCATCAAGGCAAAGAGCTTGAAGGGCAATTTGCCTTGATGGATGAGCAACTATTGAGCGCCGTTGCGATTAAAGCGTCCTCTGCCCTGTAAACAGGGGGATGGCTCCCCCTGCCACACGATCAACTCGGTGAGTTGTAGGCCTGCAACGTCAATTCTTCAATCAACCGGTTGATCTGTTGATCTCTTGCCAGCGTAAGCTCGCTCCCCCTCTGCAACTCGACCTCATCAGACAGGCCGGTCTCTTCGGTAAGTTTCGTGTAGTCGCGCTGGTAGTCGGCCTCGATGGCGGCAAAACGATCCGCATAGGTGTTAAGCAAAAAGTTTCGCCAGAATTTTTCCTGCATGATGGCGTGCATAAACGCCGGGCTGCCCTCCATCGCCAAGACAGTATCTCGTGCAGCGGTAATTTGCTGAGCTGAGACACCAGCAATGGTCGCATACAGCATCGTCCTCGCCCGGGTCGGCAAATCAAGGGGCTGCGCCAGCTCAACGCGGTAGAACAGGATCACTTCAGCAGCATCAGGATTGCCCCCAGCAGCCACGCGCCGGGCCACTTCAGCGGCTGAGAGCAGATCAACCTGGCGTAACCGGAACAAACGCCTGGCCAGGCTGAACAGCTCGGCGCCCCGCTGCGCCTCGCCCACATTGTTTAACGCCTCATGAACCAGGACTTCCACTTCCATGTTTTCCAGGAGCACCATGGCCCCGTCCCCGCAGCTTCGCTCTTCACGGAAAACCCTGTTCAGCAGGGTTTCGCGCAGCGCAGTATTGGCCAGCATTTGATCAATCAGTGTCCATACCCGGTGCACCAGGTTTGCCCAGTCCTGAGCACTCCTTTGATTGCGACTATCCACAAACAGCGCAAGGGTCTCGAAAAAGTCCCTGACGTTACCCCCTGCACCTTGCAGCAATTGCCATTGCTGCGTTCTGGCCGAGGTTTGAGCTTGTGTCTCGCCGAGTGGCAACCACGGCGAAAGATCACTCGCCGCCCTCTGTAATTGAGCGTTACGGGTAAGCACATTAATGTTGTGCGAAATCGTCGGCCCGTAGCCAAAATCACTGTGGCCTGAGGCTGAATAAGCAATAAGACGATCACGGGTTGGAGCATCAAACGGGTTTCCGGAAATGGAGGTCGAGCGGTTCGCACCAACCGTCCATTGCGGCTCAAACACAGCGTCAGGGATGGTCGTCATCGCATTGTCTCTCAGGTTCGCCCACTCGATATGAGGCAGCGCCCATAAACCATTGGGCCACTGGCTAATACCCGTATTGCTCAGGTCCAGACTGTGCAAATCAAGCATCTGACTGACGTCCGGGCTGATGCCCAGAGGGTTGCCACTCAGACTCAATGCCCGCAAGTTCGAAAGATTCGCCAGTTGCTGTGCCGTTTCTGGCGTGAGGGTGATGCGGTTGTCCATCAGCTCAAGTGAGGTCAGCTGAGACATTTCGGCAATCGCGGCAGGCAAACGGTCGATACGATTATTTGACATGTCCAACAGGCGTAAGTGGATGAAACTGGCGAGAAACTCATTTGAACCACTGCGCAAGTTCATCCCCTCCATCTGCAATGCGCCAACGTGGCTGAAATCACCGCTGATGGCAGGAAGTTCACCGATATCCAGGCCAGACAAATCGAGTTCAAAGCCTACGATGTCACCCGTATCTTCCATCACAGAGAGGTCGCTTTCGCGGCGCCAGGCACTCTCGATCCTCGCCCTCGCCTGCGCACGGTGGCCAGGCGCCGCTACGCCCACGTGGCTCGTGCCGTAGGGATACAGCTGGATTTGTTCCCAGACACTCAGTTCGCCTTGCAGCATTTGAAATTGACTACGCCTTTGTACAAGTGCCGCCTCACGCTCGACTGGCGTTGCGCCTAACGTATCGAGGAAGTTGATCGTGTCTTCATAGTCCATGCTCGGGTACAGGTCCCGCGCCTCGCGGATCAGCGACAAGGGATGAGTGGCGTTATCCAGCGTTACCGTTAACGGGTAAACCGTAAACTCACGATCAACATTCATCGGGGGTTTGCGCGGCGGTGCGAGCGGCTCAAGCCCCAGCAGTTTTTTCAGATTGGCCCGGTGTGCGATAGCCAGCGCCTGAATCTGTTGATTCAGGGTGTGCGTATCACTGGCATCTTTGATACCAATCGCTGACCGTTCAGCGGGCTCCAGCGCATGCAGAATGGACGACAACAAATTATTGCCATTCACAGACTCCGGGTTAACCGGTTGGCCTTCACGTGACCAGGCGCGGTAACGGCCATCGTGCAGGACCAAAACTCGCGGGGCCAAGGCATCGTCAGCACCAATTCGATCAAGCACTTGGCCGGTGACACTGGCGTCACGCACTTCGATACTCACTTCACCCGGCCACCCCGGTAGCGACTTCAACAGATGCAGCGTGAGCTTTTCGCTGTCCGGCGTCGCCGTAGCGTTCAAATACAAGCCTTCGTAGGCGCGAGCCAGCCGGACTTCTTTGGCCGTCCATTGAAGCTGCTCGGTGACACGCGGCGGCACCAGCCCTTTGTCCAGGTAATGAATGCGCTCATGTCGCGAGGCATGAAGGAGCACGTGTTCAATAACGCTTTTGGGTAATTGCGGGTGCTGCTTTTGCACCAGTTGCACGTGCGGATCTGCACTGTGCTCCTGATTCTCGTAGATCGATCTGAACAGATTGGCTTCACGTTTTAACGCGTGGGCGGCGATTTTCTTTGCCAGGGCGAGTATCCGGTTTTCAATGATCGGATCGTACCCCCCCAATAGCGCACGGGAGTCGACCTCATTCAGGTTCATCAGCAAGGTGCGCAGGAACCGGCCATTGCGCTGGGCATCTATTGAAATCCGGATACTCGGCAAGGCGCTGCCCAGATCAGCACCGTACTCCTTCATGACCGCGCCTTGGGCATCGGTAATGTGCAGGACTTTGTCACGGGGCCAGCCCGGCAGGCTTTGAATCAGCAGCAGTTGAAAATCGCCGTTCGCTTCAGACAGCGTGTGATGGGCCTGCATGTTTTTAACAAAGTCATTGATGTCTTCCTCAATCTTGAAACGCTTCCAGGTGTCCATCAATAAAGGCGGCGGCGCGAGGTTATTCATGTGCACACGGCGCAACACCCCTTCATCCGTGTGGCTCACCGTCATAATCTGGCGCCCCACCTCATCGCTGACAGTGGACCGCTCGGCACGCAGGCGGCGCAATAACTTAAGCCCCTCCCACTGTTGCGGCCTCTCGGTTTGCAAACGCCAGGCGCCCTTATAGTTGTGTTCCAAAATAGGGGTGTTCACGCCCGGCTTATCGGGATGCTTCATGCGCCACTTGTGAATCACGTGGTCATACCCAACTTGATAGACCGCGCCATACAAGGCCACGTAAGCCTTGCCCTGGATCTCGTAAAGCCCCAGCTCACCTGGCGGTTGATTACGGGCCAATGACACGCGGCGCTCATACTGGGCCGTGGTGGTGTCCCACAGGTTCACCTCACCATTGGCCTGGCGATTGGCACGCATGGCATCCCCCAGGGTTTGGCGCAAACCGTCGATACCAGCGTCAGTTACACCTACTGTTTGACGCTCTTCATGGCTCAAAAACTGCCTGAGGGCCAGGAAAAAACTATCAGGGGTCTGGGAGTACGTGACTGACTCACCACTGCGCAGATCAGTGGTTTGATAATCCCCATGACCCAGATGGGTCAGTACCACGGTGGTGTCATCTGGCCCAGTGGCAACAGGGGCTGACAATGAGGGCGTACGGGTTGCATCCACGACCACCAACTCGCGACCCAGCTTGTCGTGCAAGACTCCACGGGCAAACTCACGTGCCCAAAGATCACCATCGGGGTTAAAGGCACGACGGTGATACAGCGTGTCCAGGGCCTGATCCACCCGCAGTTTTGTCTTTAAGCGCTCGGCGGCGTAGTCAAACGCCAAAGGCTGGGCGTTATGCTCCAGCGCCCGTGTTACGGCGTAAGCATTGAACGGATGAGCCACCAGCAACATCTCCAGGCTCTCTATCGACAACGACGGGTTGAGCTCGTGCAGCTTGGCCAGCAACGCCGTGGTCGACTCCGACAGCGGGGGGCAGACCAACGGCAAATACTGTTTGGCCGGGGCTGAACTGGCTACCGGATCACTGCGCTTGTGCCCTTCCAGCACGGTGAGGGCTTTGAACAGCAAGGTTTTGTCGTCACGAGCCAGGTTAGCTATTTGCTCACGCACCGAGGCAATTCGCCCGGTGTGACTGATCTCGGGGTTGGCGTTGCGCCCAAGAGCAGAGGTGGCCGGCAGTTGTTCAAGAATCAAGCTGAACATCTGCTCCACCTGGGCGCTGCCCTGGGTGGCATCGTGCCTGGCGACATACGTGCCATGATCCAGACGCTTGAGTTCGACATGGTGCTGAAAGGTTCCGGCCTGCGGGTCCTGGCCATACCTTTCGACCCACTGGCCCTGCTGGTTGAACACATCCAGCACGGTATCGGCCGGCCAGTCAGGCAACTGGGTCAACAGGGCCAGCACGGCACCGTCCGCGTTGGCCGGCATTTCTCCGCGCAGCGGCAACTCGTTGATGATCCTGTCGATCAACTGGTCCGCGTGCAAACGGCGAACGCCTTCGGCCAACGGGCCCGATATCAGCTCGCCTTGCCAGACGTTGAGCAACTGTTCGCGGGTGGTGCCGGTAATGTCCAGCATCCGCTCAATACGCCCTTGAGCCACGTCAGCCACGTCACCGGGCAACATGCGCTGCAACAGCTGTGTGTCGCCCAGCGCTTGAACATCGTCCAGCGCCAGATGCCACACCTGGTGCACGGGGTCGTATTTCACGGCAGGCGTGAAGGCTTGCGCAGTGTCTGCTTTGAGCGCGTAGTGCTGGGCCTTTGGATCGAAGGTGACCTCGACCGCCACCGTCTGATCGCCCTCCTGCACCTTGGCGTAAACCTTGCCATCACGCTCATACAGCCCATCGCTGTTGGGTGTCAGATTATCGAGCGCTGCCAGGTGCGGGTAAGCCGTCAACTGCGGACTCCACAGCTCTGCCGTACCGTCCACTTTGATGACTTTGCGCGGCTGGCCCAAGGTGTTCCACAGCTTGCGCATCCGTTGACGGTGCACCTTGGCGGCCACCCCGATCAACCGCGCATTGATCAGCAGGTCGGCGGTGTCGGCCATCGCACTGGCGAAGGTCGTGGACTCGCCTTTAACGGCCTCTTTCACACCCTGCACAACGCTGTAGGCCAGCGAACCGAACACAGCGACCTGCATAATCGTATTGAGCCCCAACACACCACCCGGCAAGGGTGTGGTCAGCAAGCCGAGTACCTCATTGCCGAGATCGCTCAGGGCCTCTTTGAACGCTTGCCAATCGCGCACGGATTTAGGGGTGGCCAGTTGGCTAAGGTTTGAGCGATAACGCTCCAGATGGCGTTGAGTAATGGCCTGGACAATGGGTAACGAGTCGCTCTCGTACACTTCAACATACAGTTGCAGGCTGTCCAGGTTGGGCTCGGGAAATACACCTTTAAAACCGTCATACAGAATACCCGCCAACCATGTGAGGCCTTTGGGCCTGGGCTCCTGACTCAACAATTGGCTGAAATAGCCCAAATCTTTCAACCCAAGCTGGCGCATAAACCAGCCTAACTGGCCTTTACCATAGTCACTTTTGAGCTGATCACGAAACTGTGTAAACGCGCTGGGTACATCCTGGTGCCAGCGCAGAGCGCCCCCCAAACGCTGCGGAAAATAGCTGAAGACGCCCCTTTCATCCTCCACCTTGATGATGAACAGCGGGAGGGGCACCTCACCTGTACCCACGTAATCGAAGATCTCTACAGTAGGGCCAAACAACAAACTGCGGTTTTCGTTTTCACCTGGTTGCCCATATAAAAGTCTGGATTTCTTGGTCGCACTCATTGATACGGGCCAGATGTGCGGGGCTCTGTCGCCCTTTAACATAGCGGCCAACTTGCCATGCTCACGCTGAAATATTTTTGCATACAAACCGTTTCGTAACGCTTCCAGCAACTCGAATTCAAAACTGGCACGCACCGCCACCTGCGTGCGCAGGGTCAACGACCCATGGGTGCCGACGGCCTCATCCAGTGCGGCATGCAACTGAGTACCTAAATCAAGCTGACGCACAATCGCAATAAACGGCCCCGCCGGTTGCCCTTTTAAATCGCTGTTGTAGTCAATATGGCTCGCCTGTTCATAGCTAAACGGCTTGAGCAGCACGGAATCGGTGCGATAGCTGAAGTTCTCACACGCGGCATCCCACAAGGACACAGACTTCACGTGTTCTTTAAATCTGGACTCGTCCACTGCGCGTTTGGTACGGGGTGGAGTAAAGGTGAATTTGGATTCCTGAGCAGCGCTTTGATGCCCACCGATTCGCGCCAAATACTCTACAAAGTCCTCCTCTACATCTTCACGGTAGCGCGTATAAATCCGCGCCTGTTCGGGGTCGATATCCGCCCCCAAAAGTGTTTTCAGCTCGCGCTTGAGCTGTGCCAAATGAGTGGCCTTGAACGTATCTTTTAGGCGCGCAAGTTCCTGATCCAGGTCCTTTAGCGACTGTTCGCAGCGCTTGAACAGTTCGGGGTAGTGCTTTTTCTGTTCGAGCGTCAGTGAAGCGAAGTTCTCTTCATAAATGGCCGACACATGAGCGAGGGCTTCTTTCTGCGCCCACTGCGTACTGGACAGGAGCAACGGCGCACGTTGGCGAACCGCAGGTGATCGACTGGTCATGGACATGACTCCGTTGGAGGAATGCGCCAACGTAGCAACCCCACCTGCGGGACGTGCTGTACATAAGTAACGGCTTAAAAACGCAGCCTGTAACAGCGATCAATGCTTGGGGTCGGGAATCATTGCGCCTGCAAACGGCGCCCCAGCGCGTCCATCAAATCGCAGCCATCGCGCAACAACAGCGCCGCAGCCTGGGTGATGTGTTTAAGGTCGACGCTGTCAGCGTTAAAGCCCTCAAGGCGGCTCACGCTTTCAAGCAAATGCGTAACGGCCAAAATCCGCGCAGCGGCGTTGGCGTGAATCACATCGGGCGGGGTTTGGGTGTCGATCAACATGCACGGGATCAAGCAGTCGATGGCGGTCATGGGAATAGTAGTGCTCATAGAATGTAACCTCAGTAGTTCGCTAAGAGACCACCACCTCACCGTCGCCAAACGATCAGGTGGCAGCTGTACGCAGGTTGGCGAACCGAGAACTACTGAACCGGCAGACCCGAAGATCTCCCACGCACAGCTGCCATAACAGATTGTGCGCGTACGAAAACACCTGCAAATAGCACAGAGCCTTCGCACATAGTTCTACGAGTCGCCAAACCCGGTCGCCATAGGGGCGACCGGGGGACTATAGGCTTCAGGGTTGCGTGAGGCAAGGTATGAGCCCGAACCGCCGCCATGCTATGGTTTGCGCCCCCCATTCATGCCCCTGCCCCTTATGCCCGTGACTGCTCGCCACCTGCGTCTGGCCCTGTATACCCTGCTGATTGTGATCGGCGCCGCTCTGGCTGGCGGCTGGGCAATGCATCAGGCCGAGCGCCATGCCCTGGAAGAAAGCGCCAGGCGCGGGCCCGAGCAGCTCAACCTGTATGCCAATTCTCTGCACACCTTGATTGAACGCTACCGCGCCCTGCCCGCTGTGCTGGCGCTGGACACCGAATTGATCACGGCCTTGAGTGGCCCGATGACGCCCGAGCTGCAATGCGCACTCAACCGCAAACTGGAGCGCATCAACGGCGCGGCGAAGTCCTCAACCCTTGAGCTCATGGACCATACCGGGCTGGCCGTGGCGGCGAGTAACTGGAACACCGCCAACAGTTACGTCGGACACAATTACGCGTTTCGCCCCTATTTCAAGCAGACCCTGGTCGAAGGCACCGGCAGCTTTTATGCCGTGGGCGTGACCAGCGGCATCCCCGGTTACTTTTTATCCAGCGCCATTCACGATGCCCAGGGTACGTTTTTGGGCGCGATGGTGGTCAAGCTGGAGTTCCCGGAGCTGGAGCGCGAATGGAGCCATGGCAACGACATTTTGCTGGTGAGCGATGCCAAGGGCATTGTCTTTATCGCCAACCAGCCGGGCTGGCGCTATCGCCATTTGCGGCCGTTGTCTGATCAGGACCGCAGCGAAATCACCGTCACCCGCCAGTACCACAAACAGCCGCTGACGCCGCTGAACACCCGCACCTTGCGCAGCTTTGACGACACCAGTTTCCTGACCCGCACCGAGGGCCCGGACGGCTCGCAAGACTATTTGTGGGAGTCGCTGCCGCTCAGCGCCGAAGGCTGGACCTTGCATTTACTGCGGCGCCCGGACATCTCGGCCGAAGACCGCCGCAATGCCGCCCTCGCCGGGGTTGGCCTGTGGCTGACCCTGGTGTTTTTGGGGCTGTTTTTGCTGCAACGCTGGCGCCTGTCGCGGTTACGCCAGCGCAACCGTGCCGAGCTTGAGCAACTGGTTGAAGACCGCACCCGCGACTTGCGCACCGCGCAGGACGGCCTGGTGCAATCGGCCAAGCTCGCAGCGCTGGGGCAGATGTCTGCCGCGCTCGCCCATGAAATCAACCAGCCGCTCACTGCCCAGCGCATGCAGCTGGCGACCTTGCGCCTGTTGCTCGATCATGGCCGCATCGACGATGCCTACCAGGCCCTGGCGCCACTGGACAACATGCTCACGCGCATGGCCGCGCTCACCGGACACCTTAAGACCTACGCCCGGCAAAGCCCCAGCGGTCTGCGTGAAAAGCTCGACCTGGCGACTGTCGTCGACCATGCCTTGCACCTGCTGGAGCCGCGTTTGCAGGAACAAGCCATTGACCTGCACGTGGACCTCACGCGCCCGGCCTGGGTGCGCGGTGACGCGATTCGCCTGGAGCAAGTGCTGATCAACCTGCTGCGCAATGCACTGGATGCCCTGCGCGACGCAACGAACAAACGTTTGCAGATCCGCATCGAGGCCGATCAACAGGTCTGGCAGTTGACCGTCAGCGACAGCGGTGGCGGGATTCGCGAAGAACATTTGGGTAAAATCTTCGATCCGTTTTTCACCACCAAGCCGGTGGGCGATGGACTTGGGCTCGGGCTGGCGGTGTCTTACGCCATCGTTCACGAACTCGGCGGCCGCCTGACCGCCAGCAACCAGGGCGAGGGCGCGCTGTTTACGCTGACGCTGCCGATCGCACAGGACTCTTGAAGCATGCTCAATTCAGTGATCGTGGTCGATGATGAGGCCAGTATTCGCAGTGCCGTGGAGCAGTGGCTAAGCCTGAGCGGGTTTGCGGTGCAGCTGTTCAGTTGCGCCGAAGACTGCCTGCAGAAGCTGCCGCCGCACTTTGCCGGGGTGGTGGTCAGTGATGTGCGCATGCCCGGTATGGGTGGCCTGGCCCTGCTCAGCCAGTTGCAGCAACTGGACCCGGACCTGCCGGTGATTCTGCTGACCGGGCATGGCGACGTGCCGATGGCCGTCGAAGCCATGCGCGATGGCGCCTACGACTTTCTGGAAAAACCCTTCAGCCCCGAGGCGCTGCTCAGCAGCCTGCGCCGGGCCCTGGAAAAGCGCCAACTGGTCCTGGAAAACCGCCGTTTGCATGAACAGGCCGACCTGCGTGAACAGATTGACGGGCGCTTGCTCGGCGTGTCACGCAGCGTGCAGACCTTGCGCCGACAAATCATTGATTTGGCGCCCTTGCCGGTCAACGTGCTGATCCGTGGCGAAACCGGCAGCGGCAAAGAACTGGTCGCCCGTTGCCTGCATGACTTTGGCCCGCGTGCCGACAAACCGTTTGTGGCGCTCAATTGTGCGGCCATCCCCGAGCAACTGTTTGAGGCCGAGCTGTTTGGCCATGAAAACGGGGCATTCACCGGCGCCCAGGGCAAGCGTATTGGCAAGCTGGAATACGCCGACGGCGGCACATTGTTTCTTGATGAGATAGAGAGCATGCCCTTGGCCCAGCAAGCCAAATTGCTGCGGGTGTTGCAGGAACAAAAACTGGAACGTTTGGGCTCCAACCAGAGCATCCCTGTGGATTTGCGCGTGGTGGCCGCGACCAAACCGGATTTGCTCGACGAAGCGCGGGCCGGGCGTTTTCGTGAAGACCTAGCGTACCGCCTGACCGTGGCCGAACTGCGCCTGGCACCGTTGCGTGAGCGCCGCGAAGACATTGCCCTGCTGTATGAGGCGTTCGCCCGCCAGGCCGCAGAACGGCTGGGGCGCAGCGCCCCGCCGGTGTCCGGGCCGCAACTGGCGCATTTGCTCAGCCACCACTGGCCGGGCAATGTGCGCGAACTGGCGAACACCGCAGAGCGCCACGTGCTGGGTCTGGGCGAGCCGCAGTTCGAGGATATCGACGCAAGCCAGTCACTGGTCGCGCAGCAAGAAGCCTTTGAAGCGCAATGCTTGCGCGCTGCGTTGACGCGCCATAAAGGCGATATCAAGGCGGTGCTCAACGAACTGCAACTGCCCCGCCGCACCCTGAATGAAAAGATGCAGCGCCATGGCTTGGTGCGCGAAGCGTTTCTGTAGGAGGGGCCGCCCCGTCTTCGACGCCGCGCTGTCGCGCAGCAAACAGGACAGCGAGTATCTTCAGCATCC
>NZ_WIVZ01000192.1:0-203 GCF_009600325.1 Pseudomonas sp. FSL R10-2189 | reverse complement strand
GGAGGGGCCGCCCCGTCTTCGACGCCGCGCTGTCGCGCAGCAAACAGGACAGCGAGTATCTTCAGCATCCCCCAATCAGTTCCCTCTCCTTCGGGAGAGGGCTAGGGTGAGGGGGCTTTTGCTTTTATGTACATATCCGTTGCTGCGGCAACGGCCACTTAGGGTTCCGGCCTTACGCCGTGCCACTTTGAAAAGCGCAAAGT
>NZ_WIVZ01000191.1:0-204 GCF_009600325.1 Pseudomonas sp. FSL R10-2189 | reverse complement strand
TTGGTGGAGCTAAACGGGATCGAACCGTTGACCTCTTGCATGCCATGCAAGCGCTCTCCCAGCTGAGCTATAGCCCCGATTTATCGCCTGGCGGCGGAGCAACACCGAAATGCTGCTTCTGTGAAACTGGCGTCCCCTAGGGGACTCGAACCCCTGTTACCGCCGTGAAAGGGCGGTGTCCTAGGCCACTAGACGAAGGGGACA
>NZ_WIVZ01000190.1:0-205 GCF_009600325.1 Pseudomonas sp. FSL R10-2189 | reverse complement strand
GCAGCGGACGGGACTCGAACCCGCGACCCCCGGCGTGACAGGCCGGTATTCTAACCGACTGAACTACCGCTGCGCGTCGGTTGGTTGCTTCGTTAAAAGCGACCTTCTCTTTCGAGAAACTCAAGAAGTGGTGGGTGATGACGGGATCGAACCGCCGACCCTCTGCTTGTAAGGCAGATGCTCTCCCAGCTGAGCTAATCACCCT
>NZ_WIVZ01000189.1:0-205 GCF_009600325.1 Pseudomonas sp. FSL R10-2189 | reverse complement strand
TCGGCGATGCATCGTTTCACTGCTGAGTTCGGGATGGGATCAGGTGGTTCCAATGCTCTATGGTCGTCAAGAAATTCTGTGACAGATCCGTTAGTGCTAACGTGCCTGCGAAAACTTGGTACTTCTATAAAAACAAAATCCCCGTCTGCGTGAGCAGACAGGGATTTTGGAATTTAATCTTGACGATGACCTACTCTCACATGGG
>NZ_WIVZ01000188.1:0-207 GCF_009600325.1 Pseudomonas sp. FSL R10-2189 | reverse complement strand
CATCACTGTGGAGCGATTGGCTTAAAAATCCGCAAAGCCCGGTCTATCGCGCCCTCTTAGTCCGTGACAAAAAACTGTTGGCAGACCTGCTGCCCAGCTTTAACGCTGAGACAGATGAGAGTGAGTGGAACGACACTGAAAAGCTCTATTCCACGATTGTCGCACTCATCGGCAGCGACGAGTTCAAACACTCTGTTCGCCCTCATC
>NZ_WIVZ01000187.1:0-207 GCF_009600325.1 Pseudomonas sp. FSL R10-2189 | reverse complement strand
CGGCCTTGCTGGGCTATCGCGTTGGAAAGAAACGAGGGAAAGGGGACTGATAAATCGGTCTTAGCCCCTCCCCTTGGCGTCCAACCAGCGGCACCAGCGGCGCCTGAGAGGCCTACAGAGCGGTTGGACACCAAGGGGAGGGGCTAAGACCGATTTATCAGTCCCCTTTCCCTCGTTTCTTTCCAACGCGATAGCCCAGCAAGGCCG
>NZ_WIVZ01000186.1:0-212 GCF_009600325.1 Pseudomonas sp. FSL R10-2189 | reverse complement strand
CACACTGCCACCGTGGTCGGCCCGCCAGGCGAAGAGATCTACTGCGACGAATGGGGCCGGGTCAAAGTCAGCTTCCCCTGGGACCGCGACAGCCAGGAAAACGACCACAGCTCCTGCTGGATCCGCGTCACCCAGGGCTGGGCGGGCACCTTATGGGGCGCCATGGCCGTGCCGCGCATCGGCCAGGAACTGATCATCAGCTACCTCGACGG
>NZ_WIVZ01000185.1:0-220 GCF_009600325.1 Pseudomonas sp. FSL R10-2189 | reverse complement strand
CCTGGTGTGTACCCATGTGAAATGAGCTTTACCGCCTGCAGTTGGGCGATTTTGGGCTTGCTGCATGGCACGTCACTGAACCATCCCGGCAACTTGCCAGGGTTTCTAGCCGATTTGCAGGCATCAGCGCCGCAATATGTTTTGCCCCATCGGCGACCTGATCGGTGGTTCCCGCGAGCAGTGAAGCAGCGCCCAGCAAAATATCCGACCCGAAAATAAA
>NZ_WIVZ01000184.1:0-225 GCF_009600325.1 Pseudomonas sp. FSL R10-2189 | reverse complement strand
TGGCCTTGGTCAATCATCTCAAGTAGGCATTTGGGAGCAGCAGTACTACAGTGGCGACCTTGAATCGCCAACCATCGCAAAAAGAAGAAAGTCTGTCGTAATGACGAAGAAGCCCAAACCCGCTGTGCCCGAAGATAAAGACGATGCACTGAAACCGCGTGAGCAGTTGATGGCTGAACTTGAATACCTGCGCATGGAGAACGCCTACCTAAAGGAGTTGGAGGC
>NZ_WIVZ01000018.1:0-112449 GCF_009600325.1 Pseudomonas sp. FSL R10-2189 | reverse complement strand
GTGGCCTGGGGCTTTGCCCGGGCCGCCGACGCCCTGGGCGTGGACTTGATCCAGCAGACCGAAGTGCTCGGCTTTCGCAAAGAGAACGGCGTGTGCATCGGTGTTGAAACCAGCAAGGGCTTTATCGGCGCCAAGCGCGTGGGCGTGGTCACGGCCGGTAACTCCGGGCACATGGCGCGCCAGGCCGGGTTCCGTTTGCCGATCGAATCGCACCCGCTGCAAGCGCTGGTGTCGGAGCCGATCAAGCCGATTATCGACAGCGTGATCATGTCCAACGCCGTACACGGCTACATCAGCCAGTCCGACAAGGGCGACCTGGTGATCGGCGCCGGTATCGACGGATGGGTCGGCTACGGCCAGCGCGGCTCGTACCCGGTGATCGAACACACCATTCAAGCGATTGTGGAGATGTTCCCGGTGCTGTCGCGCGTGCGCATGAACCGCCAATGGGGCGGCATCGTCGACACCACACCAGACGCCTGCCCGATCATTTCGAAAACCCCGGTCCCGAATCTGTTCTTCAACTGCGGCTGGGGCACGGGCGGTTTTAAAGCCACGCCGGGCTCGGGCAACGTGTTTGCCGCCAGTTTGGCCAAAGGCGAAATGCACCCGCTGGCGGCACCGTTTTCCATCGACCGTTTTTACAACGGCGCACTAATCGACGAACACGGCGCTGCTGCTGTCGCCCACTAACAGGAGAAACACCCATGTTGCATATCTTCTGTCCTCATTGCGGCGAGTTGCGCTCCGAAGAAGAGTTTCACGCCAGCGGCCAGGCGCACATTCCGCGCCCGCTCGACCCTAACGCCTGCACCGACAAGGAGTGGGGCGACTACATGTTCTTTCGCGACAACCCGCGCGGCCTGCACCACGAACTGTGGAACCACGTCGCCGGTTGCCGGCAGTTCTTCAACGCCACGCGCAACACCGTGACCTACGAAATTCTGGAAACCTACCTGATTGGTAGCAAACCGCAGTTCACCGAACAGGCCGCACCGGTTGCGCCTGCAGCCACCCGCGAGCTGGGAGAAAAGGTATGAGCCAGACCCATCGCTTGCCTAGCGGCGGCCGTGTTGATCGCAGCAAAGTGCTGACCTTTACCTTCAACGGCCAACAGTACAAAGGCTATGAAGGCGACAGCCTGGCGGCCGCGTTGCTGGCCAATGGAGTCGACATCATCGGTCGCAGTTTCAAGTACTCCCGGCCTCGGGGCATTTATGCTGCTGGCGCTGAAGAGCCCAACGCGGTGCTGCAAATCGGCGCCACCGAAGCCACACAAATCCCCAACGTGCGCGCCACGCAACAGGCGCTGTATCAAGGTTTGGTGGCCGCCAGCACCAACGGCTGGCCCAACGTCAACACCGACATGATGGGCATTTTGGGCAAGGTCGGCGGCAAGCTGATGCCGCCGGGTTTTTACTACAAAACCTTTATGTACCCGCAGTCGTTCTGGATGACTTACGAGAAGTACATCCGCAAGGCTGCAGGCTTGGGCCGTTCGCCTACGCAGAATGACCCCGATACCTACGACAACCTGAACCACCACTGCGACGTGCTGATTGTCGGCGCCGGGCCTGCCGGTTTGGCCGCTGCCCTGGCGGCTGCACGCAGCGGTGCACGGGTGATTGTCGCCGATGAGCAGGAAGAGTTTGGCGGCAGCCTGCTGGACAGCCGCGAAAGCCTCGACGGCAAACCGGCCATGGAGTGGGTGGCGAAGGTGATCACTGAACTCAAGAGCCTGCCGGACGTGTTGTTACTGCCGCGGGCGACGGTCAACGGTTATCACGACCACAACTTTCTGACCATTCACGAGCGCCTCACCGACCACTTGGGCGACCGTGCGCCGATTGGCCAGGTGCGCCAACGTTTGCACCGGGTCCGGGCCAAGCGCGTGGTGCTGGCCACCGGCGCCTGCGAGCGCCCGCTGGTGTACGGCAACAACGACGTGCCGGGCAACATGCTGGCGGGTGCGGTGTCGACCTACGTGCGCCGCTACGGCGTGGCGCCGGGTAAAAAATTGCTGCTGAGCACCAACAACGATTACGCCTACCGCGTCGCGCTGGACTGGCTCGATGCCGGCCAACAGGTGGTGGCGGTGGCCGATGCACGGAGCAATCCGCGAGGCGCGCTGGTTGAAGAAGCGCGGGCCAAAGGCATTCGGATCTTGACCGCCAGTGCGGTGATCGAAGCCCGTGGCAGCAAACGCGTGACCGGCGCCCGCGTGGCGGCCATTGACCTTAAAACCCACAGCGTTACCAGCCCCGGCGAATGGCTGGTGTGTGACCTGGTGGCGACGTCGGGCGGTTACAGCCCGGTGGTGCACCTGGCCTCGCACTTGGGCGGCAAGCCGATCTGGCGCGAAGACATTCTGGGGTTTGTACCGGGCGAAGCACCGCAAAAACGCGTGTGCGTCGGCGGCATCAATGGCGTGTACGGGTTGGGTGACAGCCTGGCCGATGGCTTTGAAGGCGGCGTGCGCGCAGCCAGTGAAGCCGGGTTTAAAGCGGTCGAGGGCGTGTTGCCCAAAGCCTTGAATCAAGTGCAGGAAGCCACCGTGGCGCTGTTTCAGGTGCCCCACGAAAAAGCCACGGCGCGTGCCCCCAAACAATTTGTCGACCTGCAAAACGACGTGACGGCGGCCGCGATTGAGCTGGCCACCCGCGAAGGCTTTGAGTCGGTCGAGCACGTTAAACGCTACACCGCGCTGGGCTTTGGTACTGACCAGGGCAAGCTGGGCAACGTTAACGGCCTGGCGATTGCTGCGCGTTCGTTGAACGTGACCATCGCGCAGATGGGCACCACCATGTTCCGCCCCAACTACACGCCAGTGACGTTTGGCGCGGTGGCGGGTCGCCATTGCGGGCACATTTTTGAGCCGGTGCGTTACACCGCGTTGCAGGCCTGGCACGTGAAACAGGGCGCCGAGTTTGAAGACGTCGGCCAGTGGAAACGCCCGTGGTACTTCCCGCGTCATGGCGAAGACCTGCACGCTGCGGTTAAACGCGAGTGCCAGGCGGTGCGTGACAGCGTCGGTATTCTGGACGCCTCGACCCTGGGCAAAATCGACATTCAAGGCCCTGATGCGCGGGAGTTTTTAAACCGCATCTACACCAACGCCTGGACCAAGCTGGATGTGGGCAAGGCGCGTTACGGGCTGATGTGCAAAGAAGACGGCATGGTCTTCGACGACGGTGTGACGGCGTGCCTGGCCGACAACCATTTCGTCATGACTACCACCACCGGCGGTGCGGCCCGCGTGCTGCAATGGCTGGAAATCTATCAACAGACGGAATGGCCGGAACTCAAGGTGTACTTCACCTCGGTCACCGACCATTACGCAACGCTGACCTTGAGCGGCCCCAACAGCCGCAAGCTGCTGAGCGAAGTGACCGACATTGATCTGGACCGCGATGCGTTCCCGTTCATGACCTGGAAAGAAGGCCTGGTGGCGGGCGTGCCGGCGCGGGTGTTCCGTATTTCGTTTACCGGCGAGCTGTCGTACGAGGTCAACATCCAGGCTGACTACGCCATGGGCGTGCTGGAAAAAATCGCCGAGGCGGGCAAGCAGTACAACCTGACCCCGTACGGCACCGAGACCATGCACGTGCTGCGCGCCGAGAAGGGTTTCATCATCGTTGGCCAGGACACCGACGGCTCCATGACCCCGGACGACCTCAACATGGGCTGGTGCGTGGGCCGCACCAAACCGTTCTCGTGGATCGGCTGGCGCGGCATGAACCGCGAAGACTGTGTGCGTGACCAGCGCAAACAGCTGGTGGGCCTCAAGCCGGTCGATCCGAATAAATGGCTGCCGGAAGGCGCGCAACTGGTGTTCGACCCTAAACAGACCATCCCGATGACCATGGTTGGCCATGTGACTTCCAGCTATGCGCACAACTCGCTGGGGTATTCGTTTGCCATGGGCGTGGTCAAGGGTGGTCTCAAGCGCCTCGGCGAGCGGGTGTTCTCACCCCAGGCGGATGGCAGCGTGATCGAGGCTGAAATTGTGTCTTCGGTGTTCTTCGACCCGAAAGGCGACCGGCAGAATATTTGAGTGGGTGATCTCATGACGACCGCAAACGTATACCAACAACGCCCGGACTCGGGCGCCAAAGCTGAGTCATCGCTGCATCACGCCCACCTGGCCAAGTTGATCGGCAAGGGTCGTAAAAACCCCGGCGTGACCGTGCGCGAGAAAAAACTGCTGGGCCACCTGACCCTGCGCGGCGACGCCAAAGACCCGGCCTTTGCCGAAGGCGTGCACAAGGCGCTGGGCCTGGAGTTGCCGGTGGCCTTGAGCCTGGTGGCCAAGGGCGACAGCTCGCTGCAATGGATGGGCCCGGATGAATGGCTGCTCATCGTCCCCGGCGGTCAGGAATACGCCGTGGAACAGGCCCTGCGCGCCGCGTTGGCGGGGCTGCATATTTCGGTGGTCAACGTCAGCGGCGGGCAGCAACTGCTGGAGCTGAGCGGGCCGGATGTGCGCAACGTGCTGATGAAGTCGACGAGCTACGACGTGCATCCCGACAACTTCCCTGTGGGCAAGGCGGTGGGCACCGTGTTTGCCAAGTCGCAACTGGTGATCCGGCACACGGCTGAAGACACCTGGGAGCTGTTGATCCGCCGCAGTTTCTCGGATTACTGGTGGCTGTGGCTGCAGGATGCAGCGGCGGAATATGGGCTGAATGTTGAGGCCTGAGTAACGGCTTGCCCTCACCCCAACCCTCTCCCGGAGGGAGAGGGGGCTGATTGTCGGCGCGGTCAGTTCCCTCTCCCTGCGCGAAAGGGCCAGGGTGAGGGGCTTTTGCTTTTCATCATTCAAACAAGGAATTGCACCATGAGCCGCGCCCCTGACACCTGGATCCTCACGGCCGATTGCCCCAGCCTGCTGGGCACCGTCGACGCCGTGACCCGCTATCTGTTTGAACACCGTTGCTACGTCACCGAGCACCATTCCTTTGATGATCAGCGTTCGGGGCGGTTTTTTATTCGCGTTGAATTCCGCCAGCCCGACGGTTTTGACGAGAACGCCTTTCGCGAAGGGCTCGCAGAGCGGGGCAATGCCTTCGGCATGACCTTTGAGCTGACCCCACCGCACTACCGCCCCAAAGTGCTGATCATGGTCTCCAAGGCGGACCACTGCCTGAACGACTTGCTGTATCGCCAACGCATCGGCCAACTGTCGATGGACGTGGTGGCGGTGGTGTCCAACCACCCTGACCTTGAACCGCTGGCGCAATGGCATGGCATCCCTTATCACCACTTCGCCCTCGACCCGGCCAACAAGCCCGCGCAAGAGGCCCGCGTGTGGCAAGTGATCGAAGACACCGGCGCCGAACTGGTGATTCTTGCCCGCTACATGCAAGTGCTGTCCCCCGAGCTGTGCCGCAAACTCGACGGCAAGGCCATCAACATTCACCACTCCTTGCTCCCCGGTTTTAAAGGCGCCAAGCCGTATCACCAGGCCTACGAGAAAGGCGTGAAACTGGTGGGCGCCACCGCGCACTACATCAATAACGACCTGGACGAAGGCCCGATCATCGCCCAGGGCGTGGAGGTGGTTGACCACAGTCACTACCCCGAAGACTTGATCGCCAAGGGCCGCGACATCGAAGCCCAGACCTTGGCGCGGGGCGTGGGCTATCACATTGAACGGCGCGTTTTCCTAAATGGAGGTCGTACGGTGGTGTTGTGACGGCAGCGGCAAGCTCTAAGCTGCAAGCGACACGTTAAAACTGCTTCACCTCCAACAACAACAAGGGTGAATACGATGGCTGACAATCGCGGTGTGGTGTACCTGGGCAATGGCCAGGTTGAAGTGCAGAACATTCCTTTTCCCAAGATGCAAAACCCACAAGGCAAGCCGATCCATCACGGGGTGATCCTGCGGGTGGTGTCGACCAATATTTGTGGGTCTGACCAGCATATGGTGCGCGGTCGCACCACGGCGCAAGTGGGGCTGGTGCTGGGTCATGAGATCACCGGCGAGGTGATTGAGGCCGGGCGTGACGTTGAACATTTGAAAGTCGGCGACCTGGTGTCGGTGCCGTTCAACGTGGCCTGCGGGCGTTGCCGCAGTTGCAAAGAGCAAAACACCGGCGTGTGCCTGACCGTCAACCCCGCCCGTCCCGGCGGTGCGTATGGCTATGTGGACATGGGCGATTGGGTAGGCGGCCAGGCGGAATATGTGCTGGTGCCGTATGCCGATTTCAACCTGCTCAAACTGCCGAACCGCGACGCCGCCATGGAGAAAATCCGCGACCTGACCTGCCTCTCCGACATCCTGCCCACCGGCTACCACGGTGCGGTTACGGCGGGCGTTGGCCCCGGCAGCACGGTGTACATCGCCGGCGCTGGCCCGGTGGGCCTGGCTGCGGCGGCGTCGGCGCGTTTGCTGGGCGCGGCGGTGGTGATTGTCGGTGACGTTAACCCGATCCGTCTGGCGCATGCCAAGGCGCAGGGCTTCGAAATTGCTGACCTGTCCAAAGACACCCCGCTGCATGAACAAATCGCCGAGTTGCTGGGCGAGCCGGAAGTCGACTGCGCGGTCGATGCCGTGGGCTTTGAAGCCCGTGGCCACGGCCATGACGGCGTCAAGCACGAAGCCCCGGCCACGGTGCTCAACTCACTGATGGGCGTGGTGCGGGTGGCGGGCAAAATCGGTATTCCGGGCCTGTACGTCACCGAAGACCCGGGCGCTGTCGATGCGGCCGCCAAAATGGGCAGCCTGAGCATCCGCTTTGGTCTGGGCTGGGCCAAATCCCACACCTTCCACACCGGGCAAACTCCGGTGATGAAATACAACCGCCAACTGATGCAGGCGATCATGTGGGACCGCATCAAAATTGCCGACATTGTGGGCGTAGAGGTGATCAGCTTGAATGACGCCCCGCGCGGGTATGGCGAGTTTGATGCCGGTGTGCCGAAGAAGTTTGTGATTGATCCGCATACGTTGTTTAGTGCGCGGTAGATGGAGTTGCCTGATAAGGCGAGCTGCTGTTCGCCTTATCAGTCGTTGTACTGCAGGTAGTGTTTTTATTTATTTCCTCTGATGCGTACAAGTTGCTCTTTTACGTAGTTTAGCTCTAATTTTTTGTTCTGAAGTGAGATCGCAGCTGCTGTGAGCAATGTATCGTGCGTATCTAAATCCCAACCTGCTGTCACCGTATTCCAGCTAGGAGGGGGCAGGGTAGCCGTGGCTGTAACTTGTCTGTAACTGGGTAGGTCATTGGTGTTTTGAGGGGAGTTACGTGCTTTCCATGTTTCGATACGGTTGTTGTGCTTAGTATGTTTTCGTATATTTTCAAAAAGAATTGAGTCGTAGTCTTTGGCTTGTTGGGCGATTTCTGAGTTTAGTTTGTAAGCTCTGCCAGTTAACTGTTCTTTACTGGAGGCGGCAATAGATGGGCTTCTTTCTATAGGATTAATGCCTTTTTTTAATCCGCGCTGAATGGTTGTTTTAGTTTCTTTAGTGCTCTGGCTTAGTAATTTAATTGTCTTTTTTGAAGTTGCAGATGGGCTTATTAAGTGCATGGATCGCAGAATGTTTTTTACGAGTGAAGGAAGGTGCCCGGTGGGATCAACCTTGTTCAACGGGTCATTATCGCAATACGCATATGCGTTAATCCCTCCCTCCCCAAACGGGCTCCAACTGTCCGGACTATTAAAGCGCATCAAGACCGGGTTGAATGCCCGATACCCTTGGCCCAATAAATAATGCCCCGTCAGCGGTTCTGGCCGTTCGCCGTTAAACCCTGCGCCATTGAGTGAGGCGCCGATGGGGTGATGGCCAAAGGGCGAGTAAGCCTGCGCGTGCAGGGTACCCTCAGGGCTAACGCCATTGAGTACAGAGGTTTGCTGATCGGTGGCCAATAAGGTAGTGCCGGGCAGGCTGCCATGCTGCTGCAACGCGAGGGGTTGTGAGTCGGTCTCAAAAAACCGGCTTTTACGATCGCCCTCAACCTCAGTGGCGATGCGGGTGTCGTTGTAAAAACGTTGAATGCTGTTGCTGGCGGCCAGGCGGTCTAATGGATCGTACAGGTAGGTGCTGGCGACGGTTTTGCGCTGTTTGCTCATGCTGAACTCCCGGGAAAAGCGCGGACGAAGGTTCAGCTTCCCCCTGGAGTTGCACGCTGTATAGCTAGCAGAACTACTAGGGAGTGAGCCTGCCGAATCAAGATAGCCGACAGTGTGGGCCTTGAAATGAAAGGGCATCAATGAGGGCCTTCGCGGGAAGGTGCACTTTACCTGTCGTTATTTATAAATATTGTTCAGTCATCTTCATGTGATTGGGCAACACAGCCCGTGAGTGGAAGAGATTTTTTATTGAGGGTTTTTTGTGCCGTTGTTATCTTTCCCTCTTCTGATGATTTTTTGAGCGGTCAATGTTTTATGGTTTTGGATGACCCACTTTCCTGAAATAAGATTCACGTAGGGATCGTAATTTTTGTTTTGTGAAAACATATATGCAGAATCTAAAAAGCTTTTAAACTGAGGGCCGTAGTTTCGATTGTTGTGATTTTTTAGGACGATAATGTCGTCATACAGGTTGTCGCTGACACTGTTGGCGAGGGAGGAATAATTGCTGGACAGGCTGGACTCTGAAGGTAAGGACGGAAGGGGGCGTGCTTGGATTTGCTTGATTCTGCTGCTGCTTATTGATGGGCGGGAGGTGGCTGAGGTTGTGTATGAGACGGTGTTGTAGATATCCGAATCAGCATACAGTTGGTTCGCTTTAAGGCCAGGATTTATAGATTCTGATTTTAGGTTGGAAACAACGCGGGGTATTTTTTTTACCGAGGTTTTTCTTAATCCCGTTAACTTTAATAAACCTTTTACTGCGCCCCATATGCCCGCATGCCCTGTTGGGTCTATTTCCATTATTGGGTCCGTGCAATACGCATACGCATTAATCCCCCCATCACCAAACGGGCTCCAACTGTCCGGACTGTTAAAACGCATCAATACCGGGTTAAACGCCCGATATCCCTGGCCCAACAAATAATGCCCTGTCAGCGGTTCAGGTCGTTCGCCGTTAAACCCGGCTCCATTGAGTGAGGTGCCGATGGGGTGATGGCCAAAGGGCGAGTAAGCCTGCGCGTGCAGGGCTCCCTCAGGGCTAACGCCATTGAGCACAGAGGTTTGCTGATCGGTCGCCAATAAGGTGGTGCCGGGCAGGCTGCCCTGCTGCTGCAACGCGAGGGGTTGTGAGTCGGTCTCAAAAAACCGGCTTTTACGATCGCCCTCAACCTCAGTGGCGATGCGGGTGTCGTTGTAAAAACGTTGAATGCTGTTGCTGGCTGCCAGCCGGTCCAATGGATCGTACAGGTAGGTGCTGGCGACGGTTTTGCGCTGTTTGCTCATGCAGAACTCCCGGGAAAAGCGCGGACGAAGGTTGAGCTTCCCCCTGGAGTTGCACGCTGTATAGCTAGCAGAACTGCTAGGTGGCGAGCGTTTAGACCTGCAAACGCTGGCCCAGTACGTCGAGCAGGTCACAGCCGTCGCGCAGCAAAATGGCGCAAGGCTGGGTGATGTGTTTGAGGTCTGCGCCGTCGGCGGCGCTCAGGTCTAAACGGTTGAGGCTTTCGAACAGTTGGGTCACGGCCAGAATGCGCGCCGCCGCATTGGCATGCAGCACGTCAGGCGGGCTTTGGCGGTCAATCAGCAAGCTGGGGATCAGGCAGTCTATTGCGGTCAGCGGGATGTATTGGTTCATAAAGTGCACTCTGGTGTGTTGGATAAAGCTGCCACCTATTCGTCGCCAAACGAATAGGTGGCAGCTGCACGCAGGTTGGCGAACCGGAAACACACCACCCGGCAGACCCGAAGGTCTCCCGCGCACAGCTGCCATAACACAGCCTTGCGGGTGCAAAAAAGCCTGCAAAAAAACAGGATTTTTCGCATGGTGGTTTCAGGTCGCCAAACCCGGTCGCCATTGGGACGACCGGCGGACTATAAGCCCCTGACTCCAACCCGTGCAAACCTAAAACCTTGTAGGAGCGAGCTTGCTCGCGATCTTTTGAGGGTTAAAAGACAACCAGCACAACCACTGCCGCCACCACCACACAGGCGATAGCGACCAGGTTCAGCCCGCTCAATAACGGTCGCTTGGCCGCCACTTGAGGTTCAATGCGCGCCACAATCGCTTGCCACACACGGTCGGGCACCGGGTCCTGGCCCACGGAGTCGGTCAGGCGGGCGAGGCTGGTTTGCCAGGCGGCGAGTTCTTCGCGTAACCCGGCGTCATCGACCAGCAGTTGTTCAAAGCGTTTGCTGGCGGCAGGCGGCATCAGCCCGATGGCGTAATCGCCTGCCAGGGCACGGCGCAGGGTGGGGGTTTGATAGTTCATGCTTCAAGGCCTCCACGCAGCCGTTCCATGCCACGGCGCAACCAGGCTTTGACCGAACCCAGTGGCGCGGCCAATTGCTCGGCTAACTCTTTGGCGCTGCGGCCCTGAAAATAAGCAGTGGTAATGGTTTGACGCTGCATGCCATCCAGCTGCTCAAGGCAAGGCGGCTGTTGCAGGGCGCCCTCGGGTAGCTCGCGGTGTCTGCGCAATTGCTCGATGGCCTGGTCGTGGGTGATGGCGATCATCCAGGCCACAGGGGCTGATAAATGGGGGTCGTATTGCGCGGCGTTTTGCCAGATGCGCACGAAGCTTTCTTGCACCACGTGTTCGGCCAGATCACGCTGGCTGATGCACTGCAAAGCTACGTTTTGCAGACGGGGGGCGACGCTACGATACAACGTTTCAAAGGCTCGGCGATTGCCCAATGCACATTGGGCCAACAGCTTTTTGAGGTACTCGGCGTCGGAGATTAAGATGACCGTTCTCCCATTTATCAGGGGATGGCAATGTGCCATTTGCGTGGAAAGATTAGTCCAAAATTCGTGGCTATTCCATGCATTGGCCGATCATTTTTTTCTGATGTGCCGACTTGATTTTTGGCGTTTTTATCATCCTGTCTTGATAAGTGCCGGCCCGCTGTAGAGCGATGCCCGCGCCGTTCCTGTTTTCAATTAAGATTGCGCCCTGTTTGCTGAATGCTGGCTGTAGGGAACATCCGCAGCGGTGTTGAGTCTGAGTATTAGTTTTGCTGCTCCTTGGCGGGCAGCTTTTTGGTTGAAGAGGTCGATGCGATGAAAAAGTTGAGCGCAGTAGCACTGGCAACATTGATGAGCGTAGCGGTAACCCCGGTGTTTGCAGCAGGGTTTGACCTGGGCGCGGCAACCCAGCTCTTGGGCCAGGTACAAGGCGGCAACAACGCCAGCTCTGACAAGTCGGTGCAGGCCTTGCAACTGCTGACCAAAGCCCAGCAGATGGGCGTCAAGCCTGAGCAAGCGGCGGGTGGCGTCGGGGCGATGTTGAGCCTGGCGAAAAACCAGCTGACAGCCAATGATTACGCAGCCTTGACCCAGCAAGTGCCGGGCATTAACAAGGTCACCGGCGCCGGTGCCCTGACTCAACTGAGCCAGTTCAGCGCGAAAAACCCGCAGCTTCAGGCCCTGGTGGGCCAGATCAACCCGGTCAGCAATGATGCCAAAGTGGCGGTCAGCAACGTGACCAACCAATCGCAATTGAACAGCGCGTTCCAGGCGCTGGGCATGAAAAGCAGCATGGTCCAGGAATTCGCTCCTGTGATCACTCAGTACCTGGGCCAGCAAGGGGTTGCCAGCCCGCTGCTGACCACCCTGGGTACACTGTGGGGCATCTAAGGATTAGCCGCGCTCAGCCCGCAATGTGCTGATGCGCTGGTCTTTCTTGATCCAGAGCTGGTTGACCCAGCTCTGGATCTGCGCACGAAACACCGGATCGTTCTCGTAATCACCCTGGCACAGGGCCGGATCCAGTTCGCGGGTCTGGATATCAACAATCACTTTGGGCACTTGCCCACTGATCAACGCCCAAAACCCCGGAATCTTTGCCTGTGGATACACCACGGTGACGTCGAGCACGGCGTCCAGCTGTGGGCCCATTGCCGCCAGTACAAAAGCCACGCCACCCGCCTTGGGTTTGAGCAGGTAGGTGTAGGGCGATTGTTGTTGGGCGCGTTTGGCCGGTGTAAAGCGGGTGCCTTCCAGGTAGTTGACGACCGTTACCGGCTGGCGCTTGAACAGCTCGCAGGCAGCTTGGGTGATCTTGAGGTCCTGGCCCTTTAACTCAGGGTGTTTGGCCAAAAAGGCCTTGGAATAGCGCTTCATGAACGGGTAGTCGAGCGCCCACCAGGCCAGGCCCAGAAACGGCACCCAGATCAGTTCTTTTTTAAGGAAGAACTTGAAGAACGGCGTGCGGCGGTTCAAGCCTTGCATCAAGGCCGGTATATCGACCCACGATTGGTGGTTGCTGATCACCAGGTACGAGGTGGTGCGGCTGAGGTTCTCTGCACCGCGAATGTCCCAGCGGGTGGGCAGGCACAGGGCGAAAATGCGTTTGTCGATCTCGGACCAGGTTTCGGCGATCCACATCACGGCCCACGAGTTGTAATCGCGCAGCCGGCCCGGTGAAATCAGCTTGAGCAGCGCGAACAGCATGAGCGGGCCGAACAGAATGAGGGTGTTGCACAGCAACAGCAATGTGACCAAACAGCCGGTGAGCAGGCGGCGCATAAGTAACTCTTGAACATTTAAGGACCCGCCATGATAAGCAGCGTGTTGCAGAACGCCAAATCAGAGTGCTAACAAATGTTTCGAGCTCTACAGGCTATTTCCCTCTGTGGGAGCGGGCTTGCTCGCGATAGCATCATCACGTTGCTTCAGGCGGACCGGGTTGCCTGAATCGCGAGCAAGCCCGCTCCCACATGAACCAATGGTAAATAAAGGGTCTAACCCGCACCCCTAAAAGGAAATGACCGCCATGAAGTCTGTTTTAGCCTTGCTGTCTGTATTGGCGTTGCCGGTGATGGCCGCCGAACCGACCCTGTACGGGCGTTATGAGTACATCAAACTGCCGGAAATCGGCGAGACGCTGAAGGCCAAGATGGACACCGGCGCCTTGACGGCATCGCTGTCGGCCAAAAACATTCAGACCTTCACCCGTGACGGTGAAGAGTGGGTGCGTTTCCAGCTGGCCACCCCGGACGCGGGCAGCAAGGTGTATGAGCACAAAGTGTCACGCATCAGCAAAATCAAAAACCGCGCTGATGAAGACGAAGACAAAGATGAAGTCAACGTGGCCAAGCGCCCGGTGGTGGATCTGGAGATGTGCCTGGGCAATGTCAAACGCACCGTGGAGGTCAACCTCACCGACCGCAGCAACTTCAACTACCCGCTGTTGATCGGGGCCAAAGCGCTGCGTGAGTTTGGCGCGGCGGTGAACCCGGCGCGACGCTATACGGCGGATCAGCCGGGGTGTTGAGTACCCTGGTGAGGCTGTCAGAGTCTGCGCACCGCAGTTTTTAAGATGGCCAAGTCCAGATAGTCGAGTTGATGGGTTGTCACGGGGATGGGGTTTGATTGATGCGTCAGCGTGGCAATGGGCCTTGTGGGTGGGGATGGAGGTATTTTGGCGCGCGGGGTTTTCTGGGCAAGTTGCTGGGTGAGCTTCTGGTTTTTCTCGAGTAAAGCCGAGTTAATGGCCCTCAGTTCCACTATCTGATCTTGAGCGTTGCTTAGTTCGCCTTGCATTTTCATTGCCATGAAGCGCTCATTGTTTTTTGAGTGGACGAGCGCTTCTTCCACGTCTTTTAATTCCTGCTTTATAGCCCTATTCAAATCCACGGCTTTATCGGCGGTATTGACGGGGCTTTCAACCGATAAGCGAGGTGGTTTCTTTACGCCCAAAAAACGTCTGATTCGCTTGATAAATGCCCATGCATGGCCTGTCGGGTCCGTGCGATTCACAGGCTCCCCCGCGCAATACGCATACGCATTAAACCCGCCTTTGCCAAACGGGCTCCAGCGGTCTGGGCTGTTAAAGCGCATCAGTATCGGGTTAAACGCCCGATAGCCATTGCCCAGCAAGTAATGCCCGGTCAGCGGGTCTGCACGTTCGCCATTAAAGCCGGGCACCCTGTGTGCGCCTGGCGTGAAGGGCTGGTGCCCATAAGGTGTAAAAGCCACTGATGCAGGCTGGCTGTGGTTCAGAACCGACAGCGTTGAACGTTTAGTGTCCCCGGCGACCAGAGCCGTCGTGAGTCCCTCGCCCTGATGGGTTCGGTAAGCCAGTACCGCCTCTTGAGACTCAAAGACTTGTGCACGGGTATCGCCTGTGATTTCAGTCGCCACCCGTTGACGACAATAAAACAGGTGAGTGGCTTGGTCTTCAGTGCCGGTTTTCACATGACGGTCCAGCGGGTCATAGGCGTACTGGTGCAGTTGAAGGGGCTTTTGCGCTGACATGGCTTTTACCGTAATCGCTTGCTCAATGAGCAGACAGGGATAGCGGGTTAATACCGTGAGCGGTACTGACAGAACGGCTAGGTTTGTGTGCCGTTGGTCGCCAAGCCATTGGGTAGCGCACGGGTCAGCGCTTGAGCAGCCCGCGCACGCTGATCCACACCGGGATGCCCAGGCCGATCCAGCTCAGGGCGTCCCATGCGCCTTCGCCCAGCAGGGCCGCGAACAAACCTGTGGCACTGACCAGGCCAATTGCCAGTGGCACGCTAAAGACTTTCCAGAAGTTGGACTGGCGCGGCTTCATCGGGCGCTCTCCTTGCTGGCCTTGCGCCGTACCCACCACAAATACAGGCCGCTGCCGAGCACAACCAGGGTCAGTACATCGAGGGCCGCCCAGAGTATTTTCATTGGCATGCCGCCGTAGTCACCAAAGTGCAGGGGCTGGGACATGCCCATGGCGTTCATGTACCAGGGGCGGTCGCCGACGGCGGTGACGTCCAGGGTGCTGGCGTCGATCAACACCGGTGTCAGCAGGTGCGAGGTGAGGTGGGTGCTGCCTTTCATGAAGACGGCGTAGTGGTGTTCGCTGGAGAAGCGCGTGCCGGGGAAGGCGATAAAGTCCGGTTGCATGCCGGGCGCGGCCTGGTTGGCGATCTCCAGCAGGTGAGTGGCCGGGGCGTGCCGGGTGAGGGGCGGGGCATTGCGGTAGGGTTCAACCATGGCGCTGAGGCTGTCGTTGCGCCAGGCGTCGATGATCAGGTCGGCGCAGGCGCTGATCACCCCGGTCACGCCCACCACCAAGGCCCAGGTCAGGGTCACCACGCCGATCAGGTTGTGCAGGTCGAGCCAGCGCAGGCGGCGGGATTTGTCGGTGCGCACGGTGGCAAATTCATTGCGCCGCATAAACGGCAGGTACAGCACGGTGCCGGAGATGATCGCCAGTACAAACAGGGTGCCCATAAAGGCCAGCAGCAGCTTGCCGGGCAGGCCCGCGAACATGTCCACGTGCAGGCGCAGCATGACCATCATGAAACCGCCATTGGCCGACGGTACGTCAATGGGCTGGCCGGTGCGGGTGTCGAGCATAAAGGTGTGGGACGAGTTCGGCTCCGTGCCTGCGGTGGCGGCCATGATGGCGTAGACGGCGTTGGGTTCGTCTTCTTCCCAGCCGAAATACTGCATGACCTCCCCGGGCCGATGTGCCTCGGCGGCCTGCACCAATTGCTGCAAATCGAGCTGTGGCGTGCCTTCGGGCAGTGCCTGGACTTGCGGCGCATTGCCCAGCAGGTGATCGATTTCATGGCTGAAAATCAACGGCAAACCGGTGAGCGCCAGCATCAGCAAAAAGGCGGTGCAAATCAGGCTGGTCCAGGTGTGGATAAAGGACCAGCGGCGAATGGTTTTGCTTTTCATGAAGGTCCCAAATGTAAAAACACCCTTGTCCCTGCAGGAGCGAGCTTGCCTCGCGAGCTTTTAAAAGCTCGCGCCTGCAGGGGCCGGTTCAGCGGGTTACCACTTGTAGTCGACGCTGGCCATGATGTTGCGGCGGTCACCGTAGTAGCAGTAGAAACCGTCACACGTTGACAGGTATTGCTTGTCGAAAACGTTATTGGCATTGACCGACACGGTGGTGCCTTTGAGGGCTTTGCTGACCTTGCCGAGGTCGTAATGCACGGCCGCGTCATACACGGTGTACGCGTCTGTATGACCGTAAGCGGCGTCTGCCACGTAGCCCTTGCTGCCAATGGCGATGTTGTCGGTTTCGCCGATGTAACGCGCCCCGAAACCAATGCCGAAGCCTTCCAGTGCACCTTTGTGCCAGGTGTAATCAGCCCAGATGGAGGCCTGATGCTCGGGTGTCAGCGGCAGCGGGCGATTTTTGTCCAGCGGGTCTGAGACTTTGGTCATTTTGGTGTTGGCGTAAGTGTAGGCGGCGGTCAGTTTGAGGTTGTCGTTGACGTTGCCCACGGCCTCCAGTTCCAGGCCACGCACGTTGGCTTCACCCAAGGGGCGGCTCACGCCAAGGGTGTCGCTGAGCACGATGTTTTTGCGGGTCAGGTCATACACGGCGGCAGTGAGGAGCATCTCGCTGCCCGGTGGCTGGTATTTAAGGCCCAATTCGTATTGCTTGCCTGTACCTGGCTTGAACGCTTTGCCGCCAAAGCCCCCCGGTTCGGCCTGGAACGACTCGGCATAGGACACGTAAGGGGTGAACCCCGAGTCGAACACGTAGCTCAGCGCCGCATTGCCGGTAAAGGCGCTGTCGTCGCGTTTGTCGTGGGCATCGTTCTGGTTGTAGAAGGTGGTGTCGGTGTGCAGCCAGTCTTGACGCCCGCCCAGGGTCAGACGCCAGTTATCCAGCGCCATCTGGTCTTGCAGGTACAGGCCGGTGTCGCGGGTTTTCTGGTTGTAATCGTTGTAGGCGGTGTAGTTGATGTGGCTGAAGTCTTGCCCGTAGATCGGGTTGATGATGTTACTGACCGGGGCAACGCCGTATTGCCATTTGTAGTGGGTATTGACGCGCTGATGATCGAGGCCGATCAGCAGCGTGTGCTTGAGCGCGCCGGTGGTGAAGTCGGCTTGCAGGTTGTTGTCCACGGCAAACTGGCTGATGTCTTCGTCCACGATGTTGGCGCCGCGCTGGACGGTGCCGTCATCGGCCACCGAACCAAAGTAACCGCCGGCGGTGATGCTCTGAAAGGACAAGTCACTTTTGGTGTAACGCAGGTTTTGGCGGAACTGCCACACATCGTTCAGGCGATGTTCAAAGGCATAGCCGAGTGCGTAGTAAGTTTTGTCGTAGAACTCCCAGTCCGGATCACCCAGGTTCTTGTGGGGCTTGACCTTGCCCGCCGGGGTGGACACCAGCGTGCCCTGAATTGGCAAGAACTGGCTGGTGGTGCCGGTGTCATCGCGGTTGAACTGGCTGAGGAAGGTCAGCGTGGTGTCCGGGTCGATGTTCCACGTCAGGCTCGGGGCGATGTTGTAGCGCTTGTCATCGGTGTGCTCGATGGTGGTGTTGCTGTCACGCACCACGCCGCTCACGCGATACAGAAAACGCCCTTCGTCATCTATCGGTCCCGTGCTGTCGAAGCTGATTTGCTTGCGCTGGTAGCTGCCGATTTGCAGCTGTACCTCGTGGCTGGCGGTGTCTTCGGGGCGACGGCTGACCATGTCCAGCAAGCCGCCTGCCGGGGTTTGCCCGTACACCGATGAGGCCGGGCCGCGCAGCAAGGCGACGCGCTCCAGGTTCCAGGTGTCCAGCTTGGGCATGGTGTAGGAGCCTTTGGGCAGCGGCAGGCCGTCGAGGAATTGAGTGGGTTCAAAACCGCGCACTTTCAGCCATTCCGAGCGGCTGTCGCTGCCATAGCTGCTGGCGGTCACGCCGGGCATGTAACGCACGGCATCGTCGAGGTTTTGCGCCGCTCGATCTTGCATCTGGCTGCGCGTGGCGACCGAGATTGAGCGTGGGGCTTCTGCCAGCGCGGTGTCGGTTTTAGTGCCCGCCGCTGAGCGCTGCGCCAGGTAGCCGGTGACCGGCCCCCAAGCACTTTCGTACCCGCCCTGAGCGGAAATCGTGGTGGCTTCCAGGGCTACGGCGCCCTGCGTGATTGCGATCAGGGTGTAGCTGCCTGCGCTGCCCGGCACCAACTGCAACCCCGTCCCCCGCAATGCTTCACGCAGCGCCGTGGTGGGTTCGAACGCGCCCTGCACAGGTGCCGAGGTTTTGCCGGCCAGCAGCGCAGGGTTGATGGCCAGGGTCAGGTTGGCCTGGCTGGCGATCTGGTTGAGGGTCGCGGCCAACGGCCCGGCGGGCAGGTTGTAGCTGCGCGAGGCGGCGTTATGCTCGGCGGCTATTAACGCGGTGCTGGCCAGCGGTGCGCCGAGGGCAATGGCCAGGGTTAACAGGCTGGGGCGCAAAAACGTATCGAAGGTGCGGGACATTCGGCGGATTCCTGAATGGAAATGGTTCTCAATGACTAGGAGCCGAACGAGCAGCGAAAAGTGATAGGGCTAATTGAAAATAATCTGCATTTATTTTTCTGGGGCCGGGGCAACAGTGATCCACCACGGGGTGAGCTGTTTGACCTTGACCGGCAGAATCGGCGGCAGGGCGTTAAGCGCCAGCGCAAGGTTGTCCAGCGGGAAGCTGCCGGTGATGCGCAGGTCGGCCACACGCGGGTCAACGCCCAGATGCCCACGGTGGTAGCGATTGAGTTCGCTGACCATGTCGGCCAGGCGCACGTTGTCGAGCACCAGCATGCCGCGTGTCCAGGCATCGGCCCCGGCGGTGACGGTGAGCATCTGGCCGAGGTGGTCGCGGTGCATGAGCACTTGCTGACCTGCGCTGAAGATGACGTCTTCAACGCTGTTTTCGGGGTGCGCCGCCACGCGTGACTGCAGCACGCTCAGGCGCGTGCCGTCGTCTTCGCGCTTGACCATAAACCGCGTGCCCAAGGCCCGCAGGGTGCCGTCGCGGGTTTGCACGACAAAGGGTCGTGGGTCGCCGTGGCCGGTCTGCACCATGATCTCGCCGGCTTGCAGGATGATGCGCCGGGTGTCGCCATCAAACTGCACATCTACCGCGCTGTGGGTGTTGAGGTTGATCACCGTACCATCGGCCAGTTGCAACTGGCGTTGCTCGCCGGTGGCGGTGCGTTGGTCGGCCATCCAGTAGTCCAACGGCAGGTAGTTTTTACCCGCGAACAGGGCCAGCCCGCACACCAGCGCAATGCTCGCCAGGCCGCTGCCGAGTTTGCGCACCCGTTGTTGCACCCCGCTGCGGGCGTTACGCAAGGCGTTGCGTGCGGCCAGGCTGGTGCTGCTGAAGCGGTGGTCGAGCATGCCCAGTTGTTGCCAGGCGCGGGCGTGTTCTTCGCTGGCAGCGTACCACTTGTCGAATTCGGCCTGTTGCACGGGGCTGCCATTGCCGCAGTCCAGGCACAGTTGCCAGGCAATGGCCGCGTCGAGCACACGGGCCGACACCGGTTTGGAACTGATCGCGCTCACGTGGGCTCGCCATACAGCGCGATGTAGCACTGGCGCATGCCTTGGGCCAGGTACTGACGCACACGCGGCACCGATACGCCCAAACGCTGCGCGATGTCGGCGTGGGGCAGGCCATCGAGGCGGCTGTACAGGAACGCCGCACGGGCCTTGCTCGACAGCTTGCCGAGCAAGCGGTCGATGGCTTTGAGGTCTTCGAGGATCAGGTGTTGTTCTTCGGGCGAGGGCTGCTCGGCCTCGGGCAGTAGCGTCAGTTCGTTGAGGTACGCCTGCTCCAGGGCGGCGCGGCGAAAGTAGTCAAACAGCAGGCCCTTGGCGATGGCCGCGAGAAACGCCCGGGGCTCACGCGGGGCGCTGAGTTCGCTGCGGCCCAGCAGGCGCACGAAGGTGTCCTGGCTCAAGTCCTCGGCGCGCTGCGGGCACGCCACATTGCGCCGTAACCACGCCAGCAGCCAAACGCGATGGTCGCGGTAAAGCGAGCCAACCAGTTCGTGCTGAGGGGTGTGGAGTGAGGACAACGGCTGCACCGAGGGCAAGTTTTAACTAACGATAATTATTCGCGATTGTGTCAGAGGGGAACGGGCGGCGCAATTGACGCTCATCGGATGGGTTTTGATCGCGGGCAGCCCTCGCCCTCACCCCAACCCTCTGCCGGAGGGAGAGGGAGCCGATGTGTGGTGATCTTGAGTCCGCGTGCGGTCAGTCCCCTCTCCCTCCGGGAGAGGGCTAGGGAGAGGGCGCTTTTAAAAGCTGTGAATGATCTTGCGCCGTTGCCACTGGTTGAGGCGCTGTTGCAGGGCCTGGGGGCTGTCGATGCCTTGGGCGCGGGCGCGGCTGAACAGGATGAGCGCCAGCTCCGCCGTGGCCAGGGCGTCGGCGCTGGCGTTGTGGCGATCTTCGACATACAGGTTGAAGTGCTTGATCCAGTGATCCAGACCGGCCTCGCGGCCCTGATGCTGCGGGCAGAGCATGGGCGCCAGGGCTGCCACGTCCATAAAGGCATGTTGCAGGCGGTAACCCAGGCTGTCTTTGAGCGCACGGGTGAGCATGTGCTGGTCGAACGGGGCGTGAAAGGCCAGCAGCGGGCTGTCACCGACAAACGCCATAAAGTCCAGCAGGGCGTCGGCCGGGTCGCTGCCGGCGGCAATTGCACTGGGCCCCAAGCCATGCAGCAAGACGCTGGGGCTCAGCGGGTTGTCGGTGCGCAACAAGGTCCGTTCAAAGGTTTGGCTGAAGTCGATGGCGCCGTCTTCAATGACCATCGCGCCAATCGATAACACTTGGTCGCGATTGAGGTTCAGGCCGCTGGTTTCCAGATCAACCACCACCCAGCGCTGAGCGCGCAGCGCGTGGTCGCCCAGCCCGGCAGACTCGGGCAAGCGCAACAGGCGTTGCTGCTGGGCAAGGCTTAAGGTCGGGGCTTTACGCGGCAGCAGCCAGGAAAACAGCTTCATAGCTGATACCGCAGGGCCAGGCTGCTTTGCAGGCGCTGCGCCTGTCGCAAGGCTTCACGCAGGATGCGGCGGTCTAGCTGGTTCAACTGGTCGGGGTCGACGCGGTTGGAGTACGGGCGATTTTGCCGGGTCTGCAGTTGATGCTGTTGCATGCGGGTCTGCTGAATAAAGTGATACGCCTCTTCGTAGGCCGCGCCGTCCAGCGGCTCGATCACGCCCAGGGTGGTGAGCTGGCGCAGGCGTTCCAGGGTGTTGATGGCCTCGACGCCATGGGCCAGCGCCAACAGGCGGGCGCCGTCAACGAACGGGCCGAGGCCCTGCACCTTGAGGTCGAGGGTGGCTTTGTCGCCGCCTTTGCGCTCAAGCACAAATTCCCGAAAACGGCCCACGGGCGGGCGATGGCGCAGGGCGTTGTCGGCCATCATGCGCTGGAACAAGCGGTTGTCGGCGACTTGGGTGAGGATCGTGCGGCGCAGGTGCTGGCAACCTTGTTCGTCGCCCCACACGGCGCGCAGGTCGAAGTAGATGCTGGAGGCCAACAGGTTTTGCGGCGTGGCCTCGCGAATAAATGCGCTGAAGCGCCGGGCCCATTCGGCGCGGGACAAACACAGCTCGGGGTTGCCGGCCATGATGTTGCCTTTGCACAGGGTGAAGCCGCAGGCCGCCAGGTGGTGGTTGATCTGCTGCGCGATGGGCAGCAAGCGCTGGCGAATCTCGGCAGTTTCGGCAGCGTCTTTGGCCTCGAACAAGATGCCGTTGTCCTGGTCGGTGTGCAGGGTTTGCTCGCGTCGGCCTTCGCTGCCGAAACACAGCCAGGTGAACGCCACGCCGGGGTCGCCACGCTCGGCCAGCACCAGCTCGATCACGCGGCACACGGTGTGGTCGTTGAGCAGGGTGATGATGTGGGTGATCTGGGTGGATGAAGCGCCGTGGGCCAGCATGCGCTCTACCAACTGGCTGATTTCGCCGCGCAGGTTGATCAGAGTGTCCAGCCGGGGCGCATGGCGAATGGTGCGGGCCAGGTGCACCAGGTCGACCCGTTGCAACGAGAACAGGTCGCGCTCGGAGACCACGCCGCACAGGCGCTGTTCCTTGACCAGACACACGTGGGCGATGTGCCGCTCGGTCATGGCAATGGCGGCGTCGAAAGCACTGTGGTCGGGTGACAGGTAAAACGGCCCGGCGGTCATGTGCGCGTCGATGGCCTGATCAAACTCTTCAATGCCATTGGCCACCACCTGACGCAAATCACGCAGGGTGAAAATCCCTAGCGGAGCCTTGTGTTCGTTAACGATCACGATGCTGCCCACTTGTTGCTCATGCATCAGGCGCACGGCTTCGCGCAGGGCGGTCTGCGGGCTGCAGGTAACCGGGTGGCGCATGGCCAATTCGCCCAGGCGGGTGTTGAGCGAGTATTGGGTGCCGAGGGTTTCGACGGCTTTTTGCTGCACTTGCCGGTTGACCTTGTCGAGCAGGCTGCTGACCCCGCGCAAGGCGAAATCGCGGAACTCTTCGGACAGGGCAAACACTTTGATAAACGCGGCTTTGTTCAGTTGCAGGCAGAAGGTGTCTTCAGCGGCCAAGTGTTCTGTGCGAGTGGCCCGTTCACCCAGCAGGGCGGCGAGGGGGAAGCATTCGCCAGCGGTGATCTCAAAAGTGGTTTCGACCACGCTGGCGCCCTGGTGCGTGCGCTCGCCGATGACGCGGCCTTGTTTGACGATATAGAAATGCTCGACCGGGCCGTCTTCGGGCCGAATGATGCTGTCACCGGGGCCATAGAAGCGCAGTTGGCACTGTTCAACCAGGAAGGCCAGGTGAGTGTTTTCCATTTGGTTAAAGGGCGGGAACCGCTGCAAGAACTGCATGGTGCCGTGGATGTTTTGCAACACCGCCGTTCGACCTGCCTGGAGAAACGCATCCGATTTGCTCATTACCGATACCGCATGATTAGCCGTTGTTGTTATCACGGGGCGTGGCCCCTGCTGGCCTTCATGCTCGGTTGTCTGCACGCGGGTGCCCATTGGACGTAAGTCTAGGAAACCTGTCTGGTGGCTGTGTTTTTCGACAACGTGCGGGCTTTTTACATTTTTCAGACCGGCCCTACTTGGAAATAGGCTTAGCTAGGTGCACATTGATCGCATTGCGGGATAACTGACTGAACCGCTTGGTTTTTAACCGGGGGCAGTTTTTGAGACGGGTATGAACGAACACGACATTCTGACCGACGCCGAACGCGAACTCTTGAGCGAGGTGATGCATGCCCCTGCTCCGGCAGAGCAGTGCGTGTTGATCGTCGAAGATGACCCGTATGCTCGCGAGTTGCTGGCAGAGCTGCTGTCGCTGCACGGGATTGACTGCGCGACTGCCAGTAATGGCACGCAGGCGCTGGCGCTGCTGGATTCAGCCTTGCCGATTGGCCTGATGCTGACCGATTTGCGCATGGAGCCCCACGACGGCTTGCACCTGATCCGCCAGGTGCGCGAATCGGAACGCGCTGAGCTGCCGATCATCATCATGTCCGGGGATGCAGAGGTGCGGGACGCGATTGAAGCGATGCACTTGAACGTGCTGGACTTTCTGCTCAAGCCCATCGACCCGCCCAAGCTGCTGGACCTGATCAAGCGGACCCTCAACCTGTAGGAGCGAGCTTGCTCGCGATCTTTTGATCTTCTAAAAGATCGCGAGGCAAGTTGGCTCCTACAGGGTTACGAGGTTTTACAGGCCGTTTTTAGCCTTGAACTCACGACGACGACGGTGCAACACCGGCTCGGTGTAGCCGTTTGGCTGTTTAGTGCCTTCGATCACCAATTCGACCGCCGCCTGGAAGGCGATGTTGCTGTCGAAGTTCGGTGCCAATGGACGGTACAGCGCGTCGTTGGCGTTCTGGCGGTCAACCACCGGGGCCATGCGCTTGAGGCTTTCAAGCACTTGGGTCTCGCTGACGATGCCGTGACGCAACCAGTTGGCGATGTGCTGGCTGGAAATACGCAGCGTTGCACGGTCTTCCATCAGGCCGACGTCATGAATGTCCGGCACTTTCGAACAGCCCACGCCCTGATCAATCCAGCGCACCACGTAACCCAGAATGCCTTGTGAGTTGTTGTCCAGTTCGTTCTGGATCTGCTCAGGCGTCCACTGCGGGTTCACGGCCAGCGGAATGGTCAGGATGTCGTCTACCGAGGCCGGGGCGCGCTTGGCCAGTTCGGCCTGGCGCGCGAACACGTCGACCTTGTGGTAATGCAGCGCGTGCAAGGCGGCGGCGGTCGGCGACGGTACCCAGGCGGTGTTGGCGCCGGCCAGCGGGTGAGCGATTTTCTGTTCCAGCATCGCCGCCATCAGGTCGGGCATGGCCCACATGCCTTTGCCGATTTGCGCACGGCCTTGCAGGCCGGTGCTCAAACCCACGTCGACGTTGTTGTTCTCGTAGGCCGAAATCCACTTCTCGGCTTTCATGTCGGCCTTGCGCACCATCGGCCCGGCTTCCATGGAGGTGTGGATCTCGTCGCCGGTACGGTCCAGGAAGCCGGTGTTGATGAACACCACGCGCTCGCTGGCGGCTTTGATGCACGCCTTGAGGTTGACGGTGGTGCGGCGCTCTTCGTCCATGATCCCGACTTTGAGCGTGTTGCGCGGCAGCTTGAGCACGTCTTCGATGCGCCCGAACAGCTCGTTGGTGAAGGCGGCTTCGTCAGGCCCGTGCATTTTCGGTTTGACGATGTACACCGAACCGGTGCGGCTGTTTTTGCGCGAGGCCTGGCCGTTGAGGCTGTGGATGGCCGCGAGGCTAGTCAGCAGGCCGTCGAGGATGCCTTCAGGGACTTCGTTGCCGTCCTTGTCGAGGATCGCGTCGATGGTCATCAGGTGGCCCACGTTACGCACGAACAACAGCGAACGGCCATGCAGGCTGACAGTGCCGCCGTTAGGCGCGGTGTACTCGCGGTCCGGGTTCATGGTGCGGGTGAAGGTTTCGCCGCCCTTGGTCACTTGCTCGCTCAGGTTGCCCTTCATCAGGCCGAGCCAGTTGCGGTAGATCACCACTTTGTCATCGGCGTCGACTGCAGCAACCGAGTCTTCGCAGTCCATGATGGTGGTCAGCGCGGCTTCCATCAGCACGTCTTTGACGCCTGCCGAATCGGTTTTACCGACCGGGCTGGTGGCGTCGATCTGGATCTCGAAGTGCAGGCCGTTGTGTTTGAGCAATACAGCGGTCGGTGCCGCAGCCGAGCCGTGGTAGCCGATCAGTTGCGCGGTGTCGCGCAGGCCGCTGCTGGCGCCGCCTTTGAGGGTGACCTGCAAGGCGCCGTCAACGATGGCGTAAGCCGTGGAGTCAACGTGCGAACCGCTGGCCAGCGGCGCGGCTTCGTCAAGAAAGGCGCGGGCGAAGGCAATCACCTTGTCGCCACGGACCTTGTTGTAGCCTTTGCCCTTTTCGGCGCCATCGGCTTCGCTGATGGCATCGGTGCCGTACAACGCGTCGTACAGCGAACCCCAGCGGGCGTTCGAGGCGTTGAGGGCAAAGCGCGCATTCATCACCGGCACCACCAATTGTGGGCCAGCCATGCGGGCGATTTCGTCATCGACGTTTTGCGTCGTTGCCTGGAAATCTGCGGCTTCTGGCTGCAGATACCCAATGTCTTGTAGGAAGGCTTTGTAAGCCACGGCGTCATGGGCCTTACCGGCCTGCGCCTGGTGCCAGGCGTCGATGCGCGCCTGCAAATCATCGCGTTTGGCGAGCAGTGCTTTGTTCTTGGGGGCCAAGTCATGAATGACCTTATCGGCACCGGCCCAGAACTGGTCGGCGTTGAGGCCGGTACCGGGGATGGCTTCGTTGTTGACGAAGTCGAACAGGACTTTGGCGACCTGCAGGCCACCGACGTGAACGTGTTCAGTCATTGCTTGCCTCACTCATTGTTATTTAAAGCCTGGAGCGCTTCTCAAAACACCGCCGCAGCGGGGTCATACGGGGTAAAGCAGACGCATTGACCGACCTTGTTGCCAATTATGTAGTGGTCGCCGAGGCATACTACATGATCATTTGCCGATGTGAAAATCAGACTAACTACGTCGTTCTGCGACTTTTATTAAGCTATCGGTCACGTAGAAGAACAGGATGTTCTCAAGAAAAGTGCAGGTTGTTCCAGATAATTCTAAAAACAGTACACAATTTTATAAGCAGGCCCATAAAAACCCCGTGGGAGCGGGCGTGCTCCCACGGGGTTCAGGTCAGGCTTTTTTGCGCAGGCTCAGCCAGGCGTCAATGCTGTACACCACAAGGCCCGCCCAAATGAACATAAAGGCGATCAGGGTGCTCTCGGACAAGTGTTCGCCAAACACCCACACGGCAAGAATCAGCACCAGGGTGGGCGCAACGTACTGCATAAAGCCGATGGTGGTGTAGGGCAGGTGGCGCGTGGCCGCGTTGAAGCACACCAGCGGGATTAATGTGGCCGGGCCTGCGGCCACCAGCAGCCAGGCTTGTGAGGTGGCCCAGAAATCAGCGTGGGCACTGTTGGCCTCGGGGTGCATCAGCAGCCAGCCGATGGCGATGGGCACCAGAATCCAGGTTTCGACCACCAGCCCCGGCAAGGCCTTGACCGGCGCCTGCTTGCGGATCAGCCCGTAAAAGCCAAAGGTCAGCGCCAGCACCAGCGACACCCACGGCAGGCTGCCGGCTTGCCACACTTGCTCGGCCACACCGATGGCGGCCAGGCCCACGGCAATCCATTGCAGGCGGCGCAGGCGCTCACCCAGCAGCAACATCCCGAGCAGTACGTTGACCAGCGGGTTGATGTAGTAACCCAGGCTGGCTTCGAGCATACGGTCGTTGTTCACTGCCCACACATAGGTCAGCCAGTTAGTGGCGATCAACAGGCCGCTGCCGCTGAGCACGGCGAGGCGTTTGGGGTTGTCGCGCAGCTCTTGCCACCAGCCGGGGTGCTTCCACACCAGCAACAGCAGCGAGCCAAACAGCGCTGACCAGAGCACGCGGCTGACGATAATCTCGGCGGCGGGCACGCTTTCCAGCAGTTTGAAATAGAGCGGGAACAGGCCCCAGATGACATAGGCGCTGAGGCCCAGAATGTACCCGCGACGCGGGTTGGCGGCTTGCATGCAGGATCCTTGTTTAAGCAAATGACGGGTGCTGTAGGAGCGAGTTTGCCTCGCGATCTTTTGATCTTTTAAAAAGATCGCGAGGCAAGCTCGCTCCTACAAAGGGCACCAATTTAAAACAGTTTCAGCGGCTCTTCATTGAGCGCCGAGAGTTGTTCGCGCAACGCCAGCACCTGATCGCCCCAATACCGCTCGCTGCCAAACCACGGGAAGCTGTGCGGGAACGCCGGGTCGTCCCAACGGCGGGCCAGCCAGGCACTGTAGTGCATCAGGCGCAAGGCGCGAAGGGGTTCGATCAGGGCCAGTTCACGGGGGTTGAAGTCGTGGAACTCGCTGTAACCATCCATCAGTTCGGACAGTTGGCCGAGGCATTCCTGGCGATCACCGGCCAACATCATCCACAGATCTTGCACCGCCGGGCCCATGCGACAGTCGTCGAGGTCGACAATATGGAACACCTCGTCGCGGCACATCATGTTGCCGGGGTGGCAGTCGCCGTGCATGCGAATGTTGCTGTGCGGGGTGGCGGCGTACACGTCTTCGACACGCTTGAGCAGATCGCGGGCCACCGACTCGTAAGCCGGTAACAGGCTGCGCGGGATGAAGTTGCCTTCGAGCAAGGTGTTCAGCGAGTCATGGCCAAAATTCTTCACGCCCAGGGCTTCGCGGTGTTCAAAAGGCTTGGTGGCGCCCACCGCATGCAGACGTCCGAGCAGTTGGCCGAGGCGGTACAGCTGGTCGAGGTTGCCCGGCTCGGGGGCACGGCCACCGCGTCGCGGGAACAAGGTAAAGCGAAAACCCTGGTGTTCGAACAGGCTTTGGCCGTTATGAATGATCGGCGCCACCACCGGCACTTCGCAGTCGGCCAGTTCGAAGGTAAAGCGGTGTTCTTCGAGGATCGCCTCGTTGGTCCAGCGCTGTGGGCGGTAGAACTTCGCGATCAGCGGCTCCGAGCCTTCGATACCGACCTGGTACACGCGGTTTTCGTAACTGTTGAGGGCGAGCACGCGGGCGTCGCTGAGGAAACCGATGCTTTCGACGGCGTCGAGCACCAGATCAGGGGTAAGTGTTGCGAACGGATGAGACATGCTGACTCCTGCGCGCAGCAGGCTGCCGCGTCCGGCCAAGCATGTTAACGCAGACTGACCCCTGTAGGAGCGAGCTTGCCTCGCGATCTTTTAAAAGAGCAAAAGATCGCGAGCAGCAAAGGCCCATCGCTAAGCGCCGACGATCCCGCCATCTTCGCGGCTGATGGCCATGACCGAGGAGCGCGGTTTGCCGTTGGGCAGGTGTTCGGGGAAGGTCGAGCCGCCGTTTTCGCCGGGGTGCTGAATACCGACGAACAGGGTTTTTTGATCCGGCGAGAAGCTGATGCCGGTCACTTCACAGCCCACCGGGCCGACCATGAAACGGCGTATTTCACCGCTGTCGGGGTCGGCGCAGAGCATTTGGTTATTGCCCATGCCGGCGAAGTCGCCGCTGTTACTGTAGTCGCCGTCGGTCAGGATCCACAGGCGCCCGGCGTCGTCAAAACCCAGGCCGTCGGGGCTGTTGAACATGTTCTGCGGGGTGATGTTGGTCGAGCCGCCTTTGGGCTGTTTTGGGTGCACCACCGGGTTGCCCGCGACCACAAACAGGTCCCAGTCGAAGCTGTCGGCGCCGTGGTCGTCGTTGTGGGCTTTCCAGCGCAGGATCTGCCCGTAAACGTTCTTTTCGCGCGGGTTAGGGCCGCCGACGGGTTGGCCGTCTTCGCCGCGTTTGGCGTTGTTGGTCAGGGTGCAATACACCTGGCCGTCTTTGGGGCTGACCACGATCCATTCCGGGCGGTCCATGCGCGTGGCGTTGACCACGCTGCCCGCGAGCCGGGCGTGGATCAGTACTTCGGCCTGGTTGGCGAAACCCTGGCTGGCGTCGATGCCGTTTTTGCCGTGGCGCAGTTCGATCCACTGGCCTTGGCCTTTGGGATGATCGGGGTGCTTGTCGCCCGCATCGAAGCGCGCCACATACAGCGTGCCGTGGTCCAGCAGGTCACGGTTGGCCTTGGGGTTGTGGGTGTCGATGCGGTCACGGCTGATGAACTTGTAGATGAACTCACCGCGTTCGTCGTCGCCCATGTACACCACGGCGCGGCCATCACGGGTCTGTGCCAATGCGGCGTTTTCGTGTTTGAAGCGGCCCAGCGCGGTGCGTTTGACCGGCAACGACTTCGGGTCGAACGGGTCGATTTCGACCACCCAGCCATGGCGGTTGAGCTCGTTGGGGTTGGTCGCCAGGTCGAAGCGCGGGTCGTGCAGGTGCCAGTTGATCTCGCGGCTGGCGAGTGTGGCGCCATAGCGCTTTTGCGCGGCGTCGAAGGTCTGCTGGGGGTCTGAGCTGCCAAAGCAGTCGGTGAAGTTTTCTTCGCAGGTGAGGTAGGTGCCCCACGGTGTTTTGCCGTTGGCGCAGTTCTGGAAGGTACCCAGTACCCGGGCGCCATTGATGTCGGCCTGGGTGCGCAGCAAGGCGTGCCCTTCGGCCGGGCCGCTGAGGCGGATCGGCGTGTTGCCGTGGATGCGCCGGTTAAAGGGCGAGTCCTGGACGAACTGCCAGCCGTCGCCTTTGCGCTGCACTTCAATCACCGACACGCCTTCGCTGGCTTGTGCTTTGCGCACCTCTTCGGCCGATGTCGGCAAGCCGCCGTGGGGGTACAGGTAGCGGTAATTGGTGTATTCGTTGTTGATCGCCAGCAGGGCGCGGTTGGGGTCGTCGGGGAAGGCGAACAGGCTCATGCCGTCGTTGTTGTCGCCAAACTGCACTTCCTGAGCGTCGGCGCTGCCGTTGCCGCTGGGGTCAAAGGCCGGGCCGTTGGTGTGCAGGGGCTGGCCCCAACTGATCAACACCGAGGCGCGGTAGCCGGGTGGCAAGCTGAGGCTGTCGCTGGTGGCGGCATTGATGCTGGCAAAGCCCAGCAAGGGGCTTGCGGCCGAGCTGACCCCGGCGGCCAGCGCGCTGCGGCTGAGCAGGTTGCCACCCAGAAACATCGCCGCGCCGCATAGGGCGCCTGCGCTGATAAACCCGCGTCGACTCAAGCCGACGATGCGCTCAAGGTCGGTGGGGTGTTGATCATCCAGGAGGTTCATAGTGCGCAGGCCTTTTAAGGTTTTTGCGCAACCTTAAGCAGCGGTTATGACAGTGGTGTTGCAGAAAACGTGTGGGAGCGGGCTTGCTCGCGATGGCATCGGTGCGGTCAAAGGGTCGACCGAGGTGTCTGCATCGCGAGCAAGCCCGCTCCCACAAGGCCGTTAGAGGGGTGTGCCGAGCAACACCAGGGTCGGTGAAAACTGCACATTGACCTCGCTGCCCACCGCCAACTTGAGTGTTTCGAGGTGTTGCGGTTCGCTCAGGGCGCACAAGGTTTGGCCGCTGGGCAGGCTGATGCGCACTTCGCTGGGGCTGTCGTCGGCGTCGAGGATCTGTTCGATGCGCCCGCGCAGCAGGTTGTGCCCAGCCATCAATGGCTGGTCGGGTGCCGTCAGTTGCAGCCAGCCCGCCTTGATCAACGCCACCACCGGGGTGTCGACGCCCAGTTCCAGACGCTGGGTGCTGTCGTGGGTGATTTGCGCGTGCAGTGTCAGGCCGCCGGGCAGTTGCAGTTCTATCAGGTCATTGTGGCCATGGCTGTGGATGGCTTTGACGCTGCCGTGCAACTGGTTGCGGGCGCTGGTTCTGAGCATCAAGCGGCCCAGCAGGTCGAGATCGCTGGCGTCTTCGGCGGCGTCCAGCACTTGGCTTTGCAGGGCTTGCAGGCGTTGATAGAGGCGCATCACCCGTTCCCCGGCCACCGACAGGCGCGCACCGCCGCCGCCTTTGCCGCCCACACTGCGCTCAACCAGCGGGGTTTGCGCCAGGTTGTTCAGCTCGTCGATGCTGTCCCACGCCGCTTTGTAGCTGATGCCCGCGCTTTTGGCGGCGCGGGTGATCGAGCCTTGCTCGGCGATGTGCTGCAACAAGGCAATGCGCTGCGGGCGGCGGGCGATGTGCTGGGTGAGCAAAGTCGGTAGTTGCATGGGGGCGTCATTCGCAAAGCAGGGTGAGCCCCGGAAAGTGCCTGCTCAGCCCCGTGGCGTCAAGGCGGCGCGTCGGGCCTGGGCGTGCGCGCCAGGCAATACACATCTACCTGTCGCGCGCCGGCCTGACGCAACAGGCGCGCCAGGCTTTGCGCGGTGGCGCCAGTGGTCAGCACGTCGTCCACCAGCGCCAGGTGCAGGCCGCGCACGTCAACCTGCGGGGCCAGGCTGAAGGCGTGGAGCAAGTTGCGCTTGCGGGCCTTGGCGTCCAGCGCCTGCTGCGCGGCGGTGTCTTGGTGGCGCAGCAGCCAGTCGTCGTGACACGGGATACCCAAATAGCGGCTCAACCACTGGGCGAGCATGGCGGCCTGGTTGTAGCCGCGCTGGCGCAGGCGCTGGGTGGACAGCGGCACCGGCAGTAAACAGTCGGGTTGAGGGTCGCCAGTGTTGAACCGATCACGCAGCGATTGGCCGAGAATGTCGGCCAACAAGCGGCCATACGGCCAGCGGCTGTTGTGCTTGAAGCGGATGATCAAACTGTCAATGGGGAAGCCGTACACCCACGGCGCGTACACCGATTCGTAGGCCGGTGGGTGCTTGATACACAGGCCGCAGGTGAGCCCGGCCATTGGCAGCGGCAATGCGCACCGCTCGCAACGGTCACCCAGCCAGGGCAGCTCCAGTTCGCAGGCCGCGCAGAGTGGCAGCGGGGTGTCGGTGCGTTCATCGCACACTAAACACGTTTGGTTAATTAATAACCACTTGTCAACCACGCTAAACAAGCGTGGTTGACAAGTCATGTAGCATCCTCAAACATATTGCGCATCCGTGCCGTGCCTGAGGCGGTTGCTTCAGGTTCAAGTCCCAGCATAAACAAGAGAATCGCCGATGAGCGCCAGCACCCATGCCAACTTGCGACATGATTGGTCTTTAGCCGAAGTTCGAGCGTTGTTTGTCCAGCCGTTCAATGACCTGCTTTTTCAGGCGCAGACCGTGCACCGCGCGCATTTCGACGCCAATCGGGTGCAAGTTTCGACGCTGCTTTCGATCAAAACCGGGGCCTGCCCGGAAGATTGCAAATATTGTCCGCAGTCCGGTCACTACAACACCGGGCTGGAAAAAGAGAAGTTGATGCAGGTGCAGGCGGTGCTTGAAGAGGCGGCGCGGGCCAAAGCCATCGGCTCGACGCGTTTCTGCATGGGCGCGGCCTGGAAGCACCCGTCGGCCAAAGACATGCCCTACGTGCTGGAAATGGTCAAAGGCGTGAAGGCCATGGGCCTGGAAACCTGCATGACCCTGGGCAAGCTCGATCAGGAGCAAACGGCGGCGCTGGCGCACGCGGGGCTGGACTACTACAACCACAACCTCGACACCTCGCCCGACTTTTACACCAGCATCATCACCACCCGTACCTACAGCGAACGCCTGCAAACCTTGAGCTACGTGCGCGATGCGGGGATGAAGATCTGTTCCGGGGGCATTCTGGGCATGGGCGAGTCGCTGGACGACCGCGCCAATCTGCTAATCCAGCTGGCTAACCTGCCCGAGCACCCGGAGTCGGTGCCGATCAACATGCTGGTGAAAGTGGCGGGCACGCCGCTGGCCAATGCCGAGGACATCGATCCGTTCGACTTCATCCGCATGCTGGCCGTGGCGCGTATCTTGATGCCACAAAGCCATGTTCGCCTGTCGGCCGGGCGTGAAGCCATGAACGAGCAAATGCAGGCGCTGGCGTTCTTTGCCGGGGCCAACTCGATTTTCTACGGCGACAAATTGCTGACCACCGCCAACCCGCAGGCGGACAAAGACATGCAGCTGTTTGCGCGCCTGGGCATCTTGCCCGAAGCCCGCCAGGAACACGCCGATGAAGTGCATCAGGCGGCGATCGAGCAAGCGCTGATTGAGCAGAAATCCAGCGAACAGTTCTATAACGCTGCGGTGTAAGCCTCTTAACTGTAGGAGCGAGCTTGCCTCGCGATCTTTTAAACGATCAAAAGATCGCGAGGCGAGCTCGCTCCTACAGGTCTTGTGCAATCCATTTCCGAGGCCAGCATGTCTTTTGATTTAAGCGCCCGTCTGGCTGCGCGTCGTGCCGACAATCTTTACCGTCAACGGCCATTGCTTGAGAGCCCGCAAGGGCCGCAGGTGGTGGTCGATGGTCAGCCTCTATTGGCCTTCTGCAATAACGACTACTTGGGCTTGGCCAATCACCCGCAGGTGATCGAAGCCTGGCAGGCCGGTGCGTCCCGCTGGGGCGTGGGCGGCGGGGCGTCGCATTTGGTCATCGGCCACAGCGGCCCGCATCACGCGCTGGAAGAAGCCCTGGCCGAGTTCACCGGGCGCCCGCGTGCGCTGCTGTTCAGCAATGGTTATATGGCCAATCTGGGGGCGGTCACCGCCCTGGTCGGGCAGGGCGATACGGTGCTCGAAGACCGTCTCAATCACGCCTCGTTGCTGGATGCCGGTTTGCTCAGCGGCGCGCGCTTCAACCGCTATTTGCACAACGACGCGGCCAGCCTGGCCAAGCGTCTGGAGAAAGCCTGCGGCAACACTTTGGTGGTCACCGACGGCGTGTTCAGCATGGACGGCGATGTGGCCGACTTGCCGAGCCTGGCCCGTGAGGCCAAGGCCAAAGGCGCCTGGCTGATGGTCGACGATGCCCACGGCTTTGGCCCGCTGGGTGCGCAGGGCGGCGGGATTGCCGAGCATTTTGGCTTGGGCGTGGACGACGTGCCGGTGCTGGTGGGCACGCTGGGCAAAGCGTTCGGCACCAGCGGTGCGTTTGTGGCGGGCAGCGCAGAGCTGATCGAGAGCTTGATCCAGTTCGCCCGGCCTTATATCTACACCACCAGCCAGCCGCCCGCGCTGGCCTGCGCGACCCTCAAAAGCCTTGAGCTGTTGCGCAGCGAGCACTGGCGCCGCGAACACCTGAACACCCTGATTCGCCAGTTCCGCAGCGGCGCCGAGCAGATCGGTTTGCAGTTGATGGACAGCTTTACGCCGATCCAGCCGATCGTGATTGGCGACAGTGGCCGGGCGTTGCGTTTGTCTGCGATGTTGCGTGAGCGCGGTTTGCTGGTGACCGCGATCCGCCCGCCGACGGTACCGGCGGGCAGTGCGCGGTTGCGCGTGACCTTGTCGGCGGCCCACACAGAGGCTCAGGTGCAGCTATTGTTAAGCGCACTGGATGACTGTTGGCGAAAGCTGGAGCCCGACCATGCGTGATCGTCTGATTTTGCTGCCCGGCTGGGGCTTGGGGATTTCCCCGCTGGAACCGTTGGCCGCAGCCTTGCGCGGTCTGGATGAGCATTTGCGGGTCGAGGTTGAACCGCTGCCGGTGCTGGAGTCTGCGCAACTGGCCGACTGGCTCGACGAGTTGGACGCCAATCTTCCCGACAACGCCTGGCTGGGCGGCTGGTCTCTGGGCGGGATGCTCGCCAGTGAGTTGGCCGCCCGCCGTGGCGATCGCTGCTGCGGGCTGGTCACTTTGGCCAGCAACCCGAGTTTTGTCAGCCGTGAGGACTGGCCAACGGCAATGCCTAACGCCACCTTCGAGGCGTTTATCTCAGGCTTCGCTGAAGCGCCGCACAGCACCTTCAAACGCTTTGGCCTGCTTTGTAGCCAAGGCGCGGCAGACCCGCGCGCCATGGCGCAATTGCTCTTGGGCGCAGCCCCCAAAGCTCAGCCGGCACCCTTGTTGGCCGGGCTGGAACTGCTGGGCCAACTGGATGTGCGCCCCGCACTGCAAGCCTTCAACGGGCCGCAACTGCACCTGTTTGCCGGGACCGACGGGCTGGTGCCGGTGGCGGCGGCCGAGGCGTTGCTGGCGCTGTTGCCCGATGTCGAAGTGGGTCTGATTGAACAGGCCTGTCATGCCTTTTTACTGGAAGCGCCCCACGAACTGGCGGCCGCGATTCAGGCTTTTTTACATGAGCTGGACGATGACTGATCTCAGTGTTGCAACGTGTGCAGGCCACCTGCCGGACAAGCGTCAGGTGGCGGTGTCGTTTTCGCGTGCGGCGGCCAGTTACGACAGCGTGGCCGAACTGCAACGTGACGTCGGGCATGCGTTGCTGGCGCGTTTACCGGCTGATCTGGCGCCGCAGCGCTGGCTGGATCTGGGCAGCGGCACGGGCTATTTCAGCCGGGCCCTGGCGCAGCAATTTCCCCACCGTGAAGGGCTGGCGCTGGACATCGCTCAGGGCATGCTGGCGTACGCCCGGCCCTTGGGCGGCGCCACGCATTTTATCGCCGGGGATGCCGAAAGCTTGCCGCTGCAAGCCGACAGTTGCGACCTGATATTTTCCAGCCTGGCGTTGCAGTGGTGCGGTGATTTTGCGCAGGTACTCAGCGAAGCCCATCGTGTGCTGAAGCCCGGTGGCGTGATGGCGTTTGCAAGCTTGTGCGTGGGCACGTTGAGTGAGCTGCGTGACAGTTGGCGAGCCGTGGACGGGCAAGTCCATGTGAACCGCTTTCGTGAATTTGCCACCTATCAGCAGCTGTGCGCTGACAGCTCGATGCGCGTGCTCGACTTGCAGAGTCAGCCCCATGTGCTGCACTACGCACAGGTGCGCCAACTGACCCATGAATTGAAAGCATTGGGTGCGCATAATCTGAACCCGGGTCGCCCGGAAGGGTTGACCGGCAGAGCGCGGCTGCAGGCTTTGGTTAGCGCTTATGAGCAGTTTCGTCAGCCACAAGGGCTACCGGCAACCTATCAGGTGGTCTACGGCATCCTGGAGAAAACGCGATGAGCCCAGCGTACTTCATTACGGGAACCGACACTGATGTCGGCAAAACCACGATTGCCGCCGGTTTGTTGTATGCCGCGCGCGAAGCCGGATTGAGCACCGTGGCTGGCAAGCCGGTGGCCTCGGGCTGTGAGATCACCCCGCAAGGGCTGCGCAATGCCGACGCGCTGGCATTGATGGCCGTGAGTTCTGTGACGCTGACCTATGACGAAGTCAACCCGGTGGCTTTTGAGCCGCCCATCGCCCCGCACATCGCGGCGCGTGAAGCCGGCCAGGTGGTCAATGTGCAGACCTTGCTGGCGCCCATGCGCCATGTGCTGGCCCAGCAGGCCGACTTCACCTTGATTGAAGGGGCGGGAGGCTGGCGAGTCCCGCTGTCGGGGCAAGACAGTTTGTCGGACCTGGCGCAGGCCCTCGACCTGCCAGTGATTCTGGTGGTCGGCGTGCGCCTGGGGTGCATCAGCCATGCCTTGTTGACCGCCGAAGCCATCGCCCGAGACGGCCTGCAACTGGCGGGTTGGGTGGCTAATATCATTGGCCCGAAAACAGCGCGCCTTGAAGAGAACCTCGCCACCCTGGCCGAGCGCCTGCCGGCCCCTTGCCTGGGCCGCGTGCCCAAACTCAAAACGGCCTCGGCACAAGCGGTGGCTGAGCACTTGCAGCTGGACTTGCTGGACTGAGTCCTAAGCTGCGGGCTTGTCTTGCGATCTTTTAAAGATCAAAAGATCGCGAGGCGAGCTCGCTCCTACAGGATTCGATGAAACTTCTACTCTCTGTGATCTGTTCGTACCAAGACGAACGGAGGCTTCGCGCTGCTTGACAACAAATGGGCGTAAACGTATGTTTCAAACACCTGTTTGACCGCAATAACAAATCTACGCGGTTGTTCATCCCCGGATTCATCAGCAGAGGTTTATCGCTATGCCTGATTACAAGGCCCCCTTGCGTGATATTCGCTTCGTTCGTGACGAACTGCTCGGTTACGAAGCGCACTATCAGAGCCTGCCGGCTTGCCAGGACGCTACGCCAGATATGGTTGACGCCATTCTTGAAGAAGGCGCCAAGTTTTGTGAGCAGGTGTTGGCACCGCTGAACCGCGTGGGTGACATCGAAGGCTGCACCTGGAGTGAATCCGGGGTTAAAACGCCGACAGGCTTTAAAGAAGCCTACAAACAATTCGTTGAAGGCGGCTGGCCAAGCCTGGCCCACGACGTCGACCACGGCGGCCAGGGCCTGCCGGAGTCCCTGGGTCTGGCGGTGAGTGAAATGGTCGGTGCGGCCAACTGGTCGTGGGGCATGTACCCGGGCCTGTCGCACGGCGCGATGAACACCATCTCCGAGCACGGTACCCCTGAGCAGCAAAACACCTACCTGACCAAGCTGGTAACCGGCGAGTGGACCGGCACCATGTGCCTGACCGAATCGCATTGCGGTACCGATCTGGGCCTGCTGCGCACCAAGGCTGAGCCTCAGGCTGATGGCTCGTACAAGATTTCTGGCACCAAGATCTTTATCTCGGCCGGTGAACACGACATGGCCGACAACATCGTCCACATCGTACTGGCCCGCCTGCCGGATGCTCCGGCTGGCACCAAAGGTATCTCGCTGTTCATCGTGCCCAAGTTCAAGGCTAACGCCGACGGCACCCTGGGCGAGCGCAACGCTGTTTCCTGTGGCTCGCTTGAGCACAAAATGGGCATCCACGGTAACGCCACCTGCGTGATGAACTTTGACGGCGCCACCGGCTTCTTGATCGGCCCGCCGAACAAAGGCCTGAACTGTATGTTCACCTTCATGAACACCGCACGTCTGGGCACCGCACTGCAAGGTCTGTCCCACGCTGAAATCGCCTTCCAGGGCGGCTTGAAATATGCCCGTGACCGTCTGCAAATGCGTTCGCTGACCGGCCCTAAAGTCCCTGAAAAAGCGGCTGACCCGATCATCGTTCACCCGGACGTGCGTCGCATGCTGCTGACCACCAAGGCGTTCGCTGAAGGCAACCGCGCCATGGTGTATTTCACCGCCAAGCAAGTCGACATCGTGAAATACGGCGTTGACGAAGAAGAGAAGAAAAAAGCCGACGCGCTGCTGGCGTTCATGACGCCGATTGCGAAAGCGTTCATGACCGAAGTGGGCTTCGAAGCCGCTAACCACGGCGTGCAAATCTACGGCGGCCACGGCTTTATCGCTGAGTGGGGCATGGAGCAGAACGTTCGCGACAGCCGCATTTCGATGCTGTACGAAGGCACCACCGGCATCCAGGCTCTCGACCTGCTGGGCCGTAAAGTGCTGATGACTCAAGGCGAAGCGCTCAAGGGCTTCACCAAAATCGTCCACAAGTTCTGCCAGAACAACGAAGGCAACGAAGCGGTTAAAGAGTTCGTCGCCCCGTTGGCTGCACTGAACAAAGAGTGGGGCGAGCTGACTATGAAGGTCGGTATGGCGGCCATGAAAGACCGCGAAGAAGTGGGTGCGGCCTCGGTCGACTACCTGATGTATTCCGGTTATGCGTGCCTGGCGTACTTCTGGGCTGACATGGCGCGTCTGGCGGCTGCAAAACTGGCCGAGGGCACTTCTGAAGAAGCCTTCTACAACGCCAAGCTGCAGACTGCGCGCTTCTACTTCCAGCGCATCCTGCCGCGTACCCGCACACACGTTGCGGCCATGTTGTCGGGTGCTGCCAACCTGATGGACATGAAAGAAGAAGACTTCGACCTGGGCTACTAAGCCCCGGTGAGTCACCTTGAAAAGCCGCTTCTCCTTCGGGAAAGCGGCTTTTTTGGTTTATCCCCTGTAGGAGCGAGCTTGCCTCGCGATCTTTTAAAGATCAAAAGATCGCGAGGCAAGCTCGCTCCTACAAATAGTGACCAAATTATAAATATAAGTCACTGCTTGACCCTATGTATCGCTCGCGTCGTTAAGCTAGACTGCGTCCCACATTAATCGTCGTTTACAGATTACGAGGTTTGCCATGGCTGATTACAAAGCGCCGCTGCGTGATATGCGCTTCGTCCTCAATGAAGTGTTCGAAGTTGCTGCTCTCTGGGCGCAACTGCCTGCATTGGCCGAGTTCGTTGATGCTGAAACGGTCGAAGCCATTCTCGAAGAAGCCGGCAAGGTGACCGCCAAGAGCGTCGCCCCGTTGAGCCGCGAGGCTGACGAGGAAGGCTGCCACTGGAATGACTCCGTGGTGACCACGCCGGCCGGTTTTGTCGATGCCTATAAAACCTACGCTGAAGGCGGTTGGGTAGGCGTGGGTGGCAACCCGGAGTTCGGCGGCATGGGCATGCCCAAGGCGGTGTCGGCCCAGGTCGAAGAAATGATCAACTCTTCCAGCCTGGCATTTGGCCTGTACCCGATGCTCACCTCAGGCGCCTGTGTGTCGATCAACGCCCACGCCAGCGAAGAACTCAAAGCCACGTACCTGCCCAATATGTACTCGGGCGAGTGGGCCGGTTCCATGTGTTTGACCGAGCCGCACGCCGGGACCGACCTGGGGATGATCCGCACCAAGGCCGAGCCGCAGGCAGACGGTTCGTACAAGGTCAGCGGGACCAAGATTTTTATCACCGGTGGCGAACACGACCTCACCGAAAACATCATCCACCTGGTACTGGCCAAGCTGCCGGACGCGCCGGCGGGGCCTAAAGGCATTTCGCTGTTCCTGGTGCCCAAGGTGCTGGTTAACGCCGATGGCAGCCTGGGTGAGCGTAACCCGGTGTTCTGCGGCTCGATCGAACACAAGATGGGCATCAAGGCGTCGTCGACCTGTGTGATGAACTTCGATGAAGCCGTGGGTTATCTGGTGGGCGAGCCTAACCGTGGTCTGGCGGCGATGTTCACCATGATGAACTACGAGCGTCTGGGCGTGGGTATCCAGGGCCTGGCCTCGGGCGAGCGCTCGTATCAGAACGCCGTGGAATACGCCCGTGATCGCCTGCAAGGGCGCGCGGCAACCGGCGCACAGGCTAAAGACAAAGCGGCTGACCCGATCATCGTGCACGCCGACGTGCGCCGCATGCTGCTGACCATGAAGGCGTCCAACGAAGGCGGCCGTGCGTTCTCGACTTACGTGGCCAATCAGTTGGACATCGCCAAGTTCAGCGAAGACCCAACCGCCCGCGCTCGCGCTGATGGTTTGGTGGCGTTGCTGACGCCAGTCGCCAAGGCCTTCCTGACTGACTTGGGGCTGGAAACCACTGTGCACGGCCAGCAAGTGTTTGGCGGCCATGGCTACATTCGCGAGTGGGGCCAGGAGCAACTGGTGCGTGATGTGCGCATCACGCAGATCTACGAAGGCACCAACGGCATTCAGGCGCTGGACCTGATGGGGCGCAAAATCGTCGGCAATCGCGGGGCTGACTACCGCGTGTTTGCTGACGAGATCCGCCAGTTCATCGCGCAGGCCCCGGCTGACCTCAACGAGTTCACCCAGCCGTTGGCTGCTGCGCTGGACACCCTTGACCAGTTGACCGCCTGGGTACTCGACCGCGCACAACACAACCCGAATGAAATCGGCGCGGCGTCGGTGGAGTACCTGCACGTGTTCGGCTACACCGCGTATGCCTACATGTGGGCGTTGATGGCCCGTGCGGCGCAGGGTAAAGAGGCGGATGACGCGTTCTATGCCAGCAAGCTGGGCACTGCGCGCTTTTATTTCGCGCGTTTATTGCCGCGTATCCATTCGTTGAGTGCTTCGGTCAAGGCGGGCAGTGAGTCGCTGTATTTGCTGGATGAGGCCCAGTTTTAAGGTGTTTAGTCCTGTGTAAGCTTTTGCTTACATTACGTGCTGCCAATCGCCCATATCGCCAAATTGGATCCATGGGTAATCTTGGTTTCAAGGACGTAGAGCAGGAAGCTCAAAGCAACAACACGGACACGTAGGATTCCGCCAGGATGGTGGAGCGAAAAGGATGTCAGGGAAACAGTCTGCAAAACCCCGCTTAGGCGGGGTTTTCTTTTTTGTGCGCCTGAAATTCCTATTTCTTGTAGTCGCTGTCGAGGCACGAGGCTGCGATGGGCGTTGCGCCCGCTCTCAAGAAAACGGGTTGCTCCGCAACCCTTCGCAGCCTTCGGCAGCGACTACGAATGGATCACGTCTTCAAGCAGGCTGCGCAGTAGCCCCAGGGTGGCTTGCTGGCGCTGCACGTCGCGGCACACCAGGCCGACTTTCAGCGGCACGCGGGGTTCGCTCAGGGGTTTCCAGAGCAGCGCCTGATGGTCATTCTCATGGCGCGAGCGCCCCGGCAGCACGGTCGCCAACTTGGTGTGCAGCAAGCTGTCGAGTATCCCGGCCATGGTGTTCAACTCGGCCTGCACCTGCGGGCGACGGCCCAGGCTGGCCAATTGGTTTTGCCAGATCTGGCGCACCTGAAACTCTTCCCCGAGCAACAACATCGGCAACTCGGCGGCCTGTGTCAGTGACACCTTCTTAAATTCACGCAATGGATGATCCGCCGGGATGACCAGTTGCAGTTCGTCTTCGTACAACTGCGTGCCATGCAACCCCGGCTGGCGTGGCGGCAGGTAGCTGATGCCGATGTCGAGTGAGCCATTGAGCAGGCGCCGTTCGATCTCCATGCCGGTCAATTCGTAAATCTGTACCACCAAATGCGGCTGTGCCTGACGCACGCGCTCGAGCATTTGCGGCACCAGGCTGGTGTGCACGGTTTGCAGTACGCCAATGGCAATGGTGCGCAGCGCATGGCCTTGAAAGTTACTCAACGCTTCACGCGCACGCTGCAAGCCGTCGAGCAGCGGCAAGGCGTGGTTGTACAGCGTATGGGCGGCCAGGGTGGGCAGCAGGCGTTTGCTGCTGCGCTCGAAGAGGGTCACGTCGAGGTTGTGTTCGAGCTGGCGGATCTGCTGTGACAGCGCCGGTTGGGAGATCGACAGACGCTCGGCAGCGCGGCCCACATGGCCTTCTTCGTACACCGCGACGAAATAACGCAGTTGCTTGAAATCCATAAGTAATACTTATCGAAAATGCTTAAAAAACGAAATAGCTCAAAGGCTTGTGGGCGCCTAGTCTACGCCCGTTCCACTGGGGCTATCGAGCAAAAACGCGCGATAAACCGTACCGGTGGCGCGCTTATTTACATAGGCAAGGCTAAAAACCCGTCAGAGGTTTTAGCGCCCGGGCCGTGCCGGGGCGGTTGCAAATCGAATCTGCTTATGAACACAAGGCCTGCGTGCATGAACCTGTTTAACTTGCGTCGCCCCCAAGCCCATCTTGCTCAACCCGTGGCGGAGCCTGCCCCCGCGCATGAGAGCACCCCCGAAGCCCGCTTTTGCCTGATGCCCAGCGTAGAACGCCCGGCGCAGGTGTTTGTGCGTGGCCAGGGTTCCTGGATGTGGGACAGCGAGAGCCGTGCGTACCTCGACTTCACCCAGGGGGGTGCCGTGAACAGCCTGGGCCACAGCCCGGCGGTGCTGGTCAAGGCCATGACGGAACAAGCCCAGTCATTGATGAACCCCGGCGCAGGTTTTTATAACCGCGCCATGCTGACCCTGGCCGAGCGCTTGTGCCACAGCACGGGCAGCGATCAGGTGCACTTTTTAAACACCGGGGCCGAGGCCAACGAAGGCGCGATCAAGCTGGCGCGCAAGTGGGGCCAACTGCACCGTAACGGCGCCCACCGGATCATCACTGCAACGCGCAGCTGCCACGGTCGCAGCTTCGGCGCGATGTCGGCTTCGGGCAGCGGCACCTTCGACAACCGCTTTGAGCCGCAACTGCCAGGCTTTATCAACGTACCGTTTAACGACTTGCCTGCGCTGCACGCGGCGGTGGATGCACAGACCGTGGCCATCATGCTGGAGCCGGTGCAGAGCGATGCGGGGGTGATTCCGGCGACCGAGCATTACCTCAAGGGCGTCGAGCGCCTGTGCCGCGAGCTGGGTATTTTGCTGATTCTGGATGAGGTCCAGACCGGCATGGGCCGCTGCGGTTCGTTGCTGGCAGAGCAGAACTACGGCGTGCGCGCCGACATCGTTACCCTGGGCAAAGGCCTGGGCGGCGGCGTGCCGTTGGCCGCATTGCTGGCCCGTGGCAAGGCATGCTGCCTGGAGCCCGGCGAGCTCGGCGGCACCCACCACGGCAACGCGTTGATGACCGCAGCCGGTGTGGCGGTGCTCGACACGATTCTGGAAAAAGATTTTCTGGCGCAGGTGCGCGACGCGGGCCAGTACCTGCGCGAAGGGCTGGGGCGACTGGCCAATAGTTATGCACAGGGTGAATTGCGCGGTCAGGGTTTGTTTTGGGGCCTGACCTTGTCGGATGACTCGGCCGAGGACGTGGTTAAAGCTGCGCTGTACGAAGGGCTGTTGATCACCGCCCCGCAGCCCAATTGCCTGCGCTTTACCCCGGCGTTGTGCGTGAGCAAAGGCAACATCGACGAGATGTTGCTGCGTCTGGCTCGGGCCTTTGCCCGCGTGCGTACGGCGCAGTTGCACTGCCGTCGTGCGGTTGCGACGTAACGCCATTTAAAGAACCGTCTCGCGGTATAACGCGTCGCCCTGTGCCTGTTTCGTTCGGCGCGGGGCGTTTTTTTGTCTGTGGATAAGTCTGCGCTGAACCTTTTGTCGGGCCGGTGAGTCGATTAAGGGTAAGGGCCGTGTGAGCCCGTTAAGGATTGGGAGCCGAGCGTATGGAATTTCTGAAGATCATCATTGCCATTTTGCTGCCGCCATTGGGCGTGTTCATGCAGGTGGGGTTTGGCGGGGCATTCTGGTTGAACATCTTGCTGACCCTGTGCGGTTACATCCCGGGGATCGTGCACGCGGTGTACATCATCGCCAAGCGTTCGAATTGACCCGCCGTCTGTAGGAGCGAGCTTGTCTCGCGAGCTTTTAAAGATCAAAAGATCGCGAGGCGAGCTCGCTCCTACAGGGGTTTTGGGGTTTCAGGGGTTTAGCAGTTCGCTGTAGAACAGCCATTCGTGCTCGAGCGCGTGGGCCTGGTTGCTGGCTGTGCGAAAGCCGTGGCGTTCTTGCGGGTAGTAATACGCTTTGGCCGGGATGCCGTTGTCTTCCAGGGCCTTGAGCATGTCGCGGGTTTGCTGTGGCACGACCACGGCGTCCAGTTCTCCTTGAAAGAAGATCACCGGCACGCGGATTTGCCCGGCGTGCAGCAACGGCGTGCGCGCAGCGTAACGCTCGGCATCGCGCACAGGGTCGCCGATCAGCCAATCGAGGTAGTCGCCTTCAAACTTGTGGGTGCTGCGTGTCAGCGCAATCGGGTCGCTGACGCCATACAGGCTGGCACCGCCACGAAATACATCTTTGAACGCCAGCGCACACAGGGTGGTGTAGCCGCCCGCGCTGCCGCCGCGAATAAAGGCTTTTTCGCCATCAATCAGCCCTTGCCCGGCCAGGTAGCTGACCACCGCGCAGGCATCTTCAACGTCCACTTCGCCCCATTTCAGGTGCAAGGCTTGCCGATAGTCGCGGCCATAGCCGGTGCTGCCCCGGTAGTTGAGGTCGGCCACGGCAAAGCCGCGCTGGGTCCAGTACTGAATACGCGGGTCGAGCATCGGGTAGCAGGCGGATGTCGGGCCGCCGTGCACGAAAACCACCAAGGGCGGTTTAACCTCGCCGTGCATCGCCGGATAGAAGAAGCCGTGGGCTTCGCCGTTACCGGACGGGTAGCGCAAGGTCTGCGGGCGGCTGATCTGTTCGGCGGGCAACGGCGCCACGCCACCGGCCAGCACGCGGACCTGTTTGTCGCTGCGGCGAATGCGCAGGATCGCCGACGGACTGACGGGGGAGGCGGCGATGCAATAGAGGTAGGCATCATCCAGCGCCAGGCAGCGAAACCGGCTGTAGTCGCCGGTGAAGTCTTCGACGCTGCCGTCAGCCGCGTGAATGCCCAAGCGTCCGAAACCGGCTTCGGTCCAGGTGGCCAGGTAACTTTGCTCACCCAGCGGCAGCCAGGTCCGGCCGCCCAATTGCCAAGGCGCCGGGGCGTGATCGGCCGCTGCGCTTTGCGCGGGCACCAGGCCTTCGCCCGACTCGGACCATGGCTGCCAGAAGCCGCCACGGTCGGTCAGGCAGTACAGGCGGTTGTGTTCGTCAAAGCGTGGCTGTTGCAGAGACTCTTCGCTCAGGTCCCCGGCAATGCAGTGCGCGGGGTTCCACTGGCCCTGGTGATGGCCTTCTGCGAGCATCAGGCGGGTTGAGGTCCAGGGTTGGTGCGGGCGGCTCCACTCAATCCAGGCCAGGCACTGGCCGTTTGGGCTGAGCGTAGGGGCGGCGTAAAAGTCGGCGCCTTCGGCCAGCACCTGGCGCTGGCGGGTGCTCAGGTCGATGCTGACCAGCCGGTGCTGCGCGGCGTCTTCTTCCACGGCCAATACCCGACCGTGGGCAAACTGCACGTCGCCGTAGCGGCAGGTGCCGTGGGTCAGCGCGTGCGGTGCGCTGCCGTCCAAGGCCTGTTGGTACAGTTGCTGATCGGTTTCGTTGACGAACACCACGCCGTCATCGCTGAGGCAAAAAGAACCCCCGCCATATTCATACACCCGGCTGCTCACGCTGAAGGTGGCGGGGGTCAGGCAATGCGCCTGCTCATCGCGCCAGTGCCAAATGCGGCAGGCGCCTTCTTGCGGGCGGTACTCGTTCCAGAACAGGCCGTGGGGGCCGACCCGCAGTTCGGCAAAATCGACACCGGCGGCAACGGCGAGGGCGGCGCTGAAAGGTTCAGCCTTTTGCGATGAGGCGTGAGTTTCGTTCATTTCTGAAGGCCAATTGTTCGATGGTCTGGGTGGCGTGCTCGGCTTCCTCGCGCGCCTTGAGAATCAGGTCGTGTTGCGGCGATTTACTGCACACCGGGTCCGCATTGCTGGCGTCTCCGGTGAGCATAAAGGCTTGGCAACGGCAGCCGCCGAAGTCCTTTTCTTTCTCGTCGCACGAGCGGCAAGGCTCGGGCATCCAGTCATAGCCTCGAAAACGATTGAAGCCGAACGAGTCGTACCAGATGTGTTGCATGCTGTGGTCACGCACGTTAGGGAACTCGACCGGCATTTGTCTAGCTCCGTGGCACGGCAAGGCGGTGCCGTCCGGGGTCACGGTGAGGAAGATGCTGCCCCAGCCGTTCATGCAGGCTTTTGGCCGCTCTTCGTAGTAGTCCGGGGTGACGAAGATCAGCTTGCACGGGTGGCCTTGTGCTTCGAGCTTGGCGCGGTATTCGTTGGTGATGCGCTCGGCGCGTACCAATTGCTCTTTGGTCGGCAGCAGGCCCACCCGGTTGAGCTGCGCCCAGCCGTAGAACTGACAGGTCGCCAGCTCGACAAAGTCGGCTTCGAGGGCGATGCACAGCTCGATGATGCGGTCGATTTTGTCGATGTTGTGCCGATGGGTGACGAAGTTCAGCACCATCGGGTAGCCGTGGGCTTTGACCGCGCGGGCCATTTCGAGCTTTTGCGCGAAGGCCTTTTTCGAGCCCGCGAGCAGGTTGTTCACTTGCTCGTCGCTGGCCTGGAAGCTGATCTGGATGTGGTCCAGTCCGGCCTTTTTGAAGTCGCTGATTTTTTGCTCAGTGAGACCGATGCCGGAGGTGATCAGGTTGGTGTAAAAACCCAGTGTGCGGGCCTCTCCGATCAGCTCGGCCAAGTCCTGACGCACCAGCGGCTCGCCGCCTGAAAAACCCAACTGTGCTGCACCCATTTCCCGCGCTTCACGAAACACTTTGACCCATTGCTCGGTGCTCAGCTCTTTGCCTTGCTGGGCGAAGTCCAGCGGGTTGGAGCAATACGGGCATTGCAGCGGGCAGCGATACGTCAGCTCGGCGAGCAGCCAAAGCGGCAGGCCGACCTCGGGTTTGGGCGGCAGCGCCAGCGGTCTGTCAGACAAGTTCGATCCAGTGCTGTGCACGTGCGACCTCCATAAATTGCTCGATGTCATCGCCCAGCTCCGGCACGCCGGGGAACTGCGCGTCCAGTGCGGCGATGATCGCCGCCACGTCGCGCTCGCCGTCGATCAGGCCACCGATCAGGGCGGCACTCTCGTTGAGTTTGATCATGCCTTCGGGGTAGAGCAGCACATGGCCTTTTTGCGCGGGTTCGTACTGAAAACGATAGCCCTGGCGCCAGGTCGGGGTTTTGCTGCGATCGAAACTCATAGGGCGATTCCTTTGTGCCAGACACGTTGGTCGGTCACGCTGTGATAGGGCGGGCGGTCCAGCTCGTAGGCCATGGTCATGGCGTCGAGCATGCTCCACAAAATGTCCAGTTTGAACTGGAGAATCTCAAGCATGCGTTGCTGACCCGCGTAGGTGGTGTAGTGCTGCAGGGTGATCGCCAAGCCATGCTCAACGTCGCGGCGCGCCTGGCCCAGGCGGGTGCGGAAGTATTCATAACCGGCCGGGTCGATCCACGGGTAATGCTGCGGCCAGCTGTCGAGGCGTGACTGGTGGATCTGCGGGGCAAACATTTCGGTCAGCGAGCTGCTGGCGGCTTCTTCCCACGTGGCGCGACGGGCGAAGTTGACGTAAGCGTCGACCGCAAAGCGCACGCCGGGCAGCACCAGCTCCTGGGAGCGCAACTGGTCCGGGTCCAGACCCACGGCCTGGCCCAGGCGCAGCCAGGCTTCGATGCCACCGTCTTCGCCGGGGGCGCCGTCGTGGTCGAGCAGGCGCTGGATCCACTCGCGGCGGACTTCGCGGTCCGGGCAGTTGGCCAGGATGGCGGCGTCTTTGAGCGGGATGTTGACCTGGTAATAGAAGCGGTTGGCGACCCAGCCCTGGATCTGTTCGCGGGTCGCGCGGCCTTCATACATCGCCACCTGATACGGGTGATAGATGTGGTAATACGCGCCTTTGGCCCGCAGCGCGGCTTCGAACTCGGCAGTGGAGAGTGGGGCTTGGGTCATAGTGCCTCCAGAAGGTGAACCTCTGTAGGAGCGAGCTTGCCTCGCGATCTTTTGATCGTTTAAAAGCTCGCGAGGCAAGCTCGCTCCTACAGGTTTTGGGTGGGTTACAACTCGATGCTCATGCCGTCAAAGGCCACTTCAACACCCCGGCGGGCCAGTTCGGCGCGCTCGGCGGAGTCTTCGTCGAGGATCGGGTTGGTGTTGTTGATGTGGATCAGCACCTTGCGCTGCTCGGGCAATTGCTCCAGCACTTCGAGCATGCCGCCGGGGCCGTTCTGTGCCAGGTGGCCCATTTCACGGCCGGTGCGGGTGCCCACGCCACGGCGTTGCATTTCGTCGTCGTCCCACATCGTGCCGTCCACCAGCAGGCAATCGCTGCCGGCCATGATGTCCAGCAACGGCGCGTCGACCTTGCCCAGCCCCGGCGCGTAGAACAGCTTGCCGCCGGTGCGCAGGTCTTCAACGATCAGGCCGATGTTGTCACCCGGATGCGGGTCGAAGCGGTGCGGCGAGTAAGGTGGCGCAGCACTGCGCAACGGCAGCGGGCTGAAACGCAGGTTCGGGCAGGCCGGGATGGTGAACGAGCCGTGCAGCTCGATGCGGTTCCAGTTCAGGCCGCCGTTCCAGTGCTTGAGCATGTTGAACAGCGGGAAGCCGGTGCTCAGGTCTTCGTGGACCATGTCGGTGCACCACACCTCGTGCGGGCAGCCTTCGCGCAGGCTCAGCAGGCCGGTGGTGTGGTCGATCTGGCTGTCCATCAAAATAATGGCGCTGATGCCGGTGTCTCGCAGGGCGCGGCCCGGTTGCATCGGGGCGAAGCTCTGGAGTTGCGCGCGGATGTCGGGCGAGGTGTTGCACAGCACCCAGTTGACGCCATCGTCAGAGATCGCAATCGAGGATTGGGTGCGTGCTTTGGCGTTCAGGCTGCCATCGCGAAAACCCGCGCAGTTCACGCAGTTACAGTTCCACTGTGGAAAACCACCGCCGGCGGCGGAACCTAAAATCTGGACAAACATGGCGTGTTCTCTTGCAAATCTGAAAATAAAAACGCCCCGGCGAGCCGAGGCGTTGGGTTGCTCTGCTCAACTCTTGATAACCAAGAGCCGCGACAGATCAACGGCTAGCGAAGTACATGGTCACTTCAAAGCCAATACGCAGGTCGGTGTAAGCAGGTTTAGTCCACGACATAGGGTGTCTCCTTCAGCGGTTGGTGGGGTGTCTCTGGGTTAGTCCCTCTCCCGAAAGAGTGGTTCTGACAACTTGGACGGCTATGTTACTAAAATTGTCTGTTGCTGAGCGCTTCAATGTCGGAGAAAGCTCATTACGCGGTTGGTAAAAATCAGCTTTGTCCGAGAAAAAACGATTCAGTTGCGGGCTGGGTAGCCAGGCACAGCCAAGCGCACTCAGGCTGATTAATCTGCTGAGCTGCCTGCAGTGTAGTCCGTGGATCCAGCCTTATAAGCGCGGTATAGAGCGCTTTCAAGTCGTCCGACGGGTGGCCCCCCATTTTTGCTTGCCACAGCAGCTCACTCGCTTGAACCCCGCTTAATGACTCGGGCAAAAATTGCTGCGCCAAGGTATCTCGCGCCTGGATGAAGGTTGTTTCATCCAGTGCCGTGACGAGCGTCGGCAATTGAGCCAGGAATGTGCGGATGTGTTCGAAGATGTCTGCCACGGGGGCGTGAGGCGATTGCACGCCGAACAGCAGGCCGGTTTGCCCATTGAGCTGGCGCAGACCGTTGAACACTGCGTAGCCCAATTGCTGCTCTACCCGCAGTTGTTGATAGAACGGAGTGCTTGCCAACTGGGCGAGCAAACGCCACGCGGCCTCGGCCGCCAGATCACCGTCGGGTGCCGGGCAAAACAGCAGCACGGCGTGTTCGCTGGAGTCGCAGGGTTCGGTGACCCAGCGCCGTTGCGTCGAATGTGCGGCCGTTGGCAAGTGTGCGTCCGGCGTGCCGGGTGCTTTGTTTAAGGCGGCGCTGATCAAGGGCTGCGTGGCCGCAGGCAGGCCAAGCGCGAGGCCGTCCCAGCGTGCCGCCGCCCAGCATTGGCTGGCATCGCTCAAGGTGGCGTCGGTGGCAGCCTGGCTGCATTGCGGCAGACGTTTGAGTAGCTGGCGAATCGGCATCAGCGGCGCCGCTGGTGAGCTAACCGGCAGTGCGTCCGGTGTTTCAAGGGCGCGCAAAGCGTGTTCCAGAATGGCGGGCATCGGCGTGTGCAAGCCCTGCATTTTCAGCTGCCAGTCATGGCCTGAAGCACTGCATGACAGTTCGACCCCAGCCTCGCGGGCATCCTGTTGCAGCGGACGCAGGCGGTTCTCCAGTGCGAGCAGCAGGCTGTCGGCCGGGCTGGTTGGCAAGCGCCAACGCAGGTAAACCGCGGCCTCGTGGCCGGTGGCGGGTAGCTCTGCGTTAAAGCTCATGGCCGAATGGTCGCGACGGCTGCGCAAGCGGTCTTGGGCAAAGGTGCGCAAGCCCCGGTGAGCGCTGGTTTGGCCACGGATCAATCCCGCATTGGCTGGCTTTTCGGGGGCGCTCAAAAACGGGTTGGGCGGTGGCAACTGCCAGGCGTGGCCAGCGGCCGGTTGCACCGGTGGCAGCATCTGTTGCAGCAAGCCGGCGAGCGCTGCTACGGCTTGATCTGACAACCCAGGCACACGTTGCTCACAATCAGCGCGGGCCAGTTCCAGCGCGCTGCTGACCTCCAGCTGACGCTGGCGCAGCCATTGGAATTCGTTGCGCAGGGCGGGATGGTTTTGCTGCGTGTTGAAATAGGCCAGCCAGTCGTAAAACGCTTCACGGACTGGCGTGGCGTTTTGCGTCATGTTGCCCGCGGCGCTGAAGGCGATGTGCAGCAGCGCCTGGCCTTCGAACTGGTACAGCACCTCTGCTTTCAGGCCGGTGCACAGTTGCTGTTCGCGCAGGTAGGCGATAAGGCCTCCCGGCTTGTCGGCATTGATCCAGCGGCACAAAAAGTCCAGCGCCGTGCTTGAGGCCTCGGGCAGTTGTTCGAAGGCGAACAGCAGGTTTAGGTGTTGGTCGTCGAGTTGCTGGTACACGGTTTCACCGTTTGGCAGCAAGGCCGGTGGGCGGTTTTGCGCCTTCACTGGGCCGGTGGCGAAGGGCTCGGTATAGCGCTCGGCCAGGGCTAGCAGTTCGTCTTCGGGTACCGGGCCGACCAGGCTCAGGCTGATGTTGCCGGCGTGATAAAACGTTCGGTAAAAATCGTGCAGGGCGTGCTGAAATGCAGGTCGCTGGATCGGCAGGCTGTAGCGATTACCGGCGTGAAAAGCCCGCAGCGGGTGGGACGGGTTCAGCGGCTGGAGCAATTCGAACTGGCGCCGGGCCGATGGCTCACGGGCCCAGGCGATAAATTCTGCGTGCAGCACCTCACGTTCGCGCAGTTGCTCTGCCGGGTCCATGCGTGGCTGAGCGAGCATGTCGCACAAACGCGCCAGGCCGCCTTCGAACGCGGCCACCGGCAGTTCAAAAAAGAAGTCGGTGTGGCGCTCGCTGGTGCGGGCGTTGACCTGGCCGCCGTGGCGTTGCACGTAGGCCATCAGGTTGTCGGCGGCGGGGTAGCGCTCGGTGCCGAGGAACAACAGGTGTTCAAGAAAATGCGCCAGCCCTGGCCAGGCGGCTGGCACGTCGTGGCTGCCTGCGTGAACCCGTAAAAACGCCGCACAGCGCTTGAGGCGCGGCGCGTGGCGCAGTGAAAGAGTCAGGCCGTCAGTGAGGGTCAAACGGCGGGCTTGGGAGGGGTTCAGCGCAGACATGGGCATTTCCGGAACAGAGATGCCCACATGCTAGCGGATTACGGGCGATCAGCGCTTGCTCAGCGGGGTGTAAAGTTCGGGGCGGCGATCGGCCAGGTAGAAGTTGCCGGTGCGGGCATCCTCCAATTGTTGGCTTTCGAGGGTGGCGGTAATCAGGGTTTCGTCCTGTTCGGCCAAGGCCACTTGCACGCCGTTGGGGGCGGTAATGCTGCTTTGCCCGCAGTAATGGACGTTGCCTTCGTGCCCGCAATAGTTGGCGTAGGCCACATAGCACTGGTTTTCGAAGGCCCGGCTACGCACGGTAACCTCGGCGATAAAGTCGTACGGCGCCATATTGGCGGTGGGGACGACGATCAACTCGGCCCCGGCGAGGGCCAGACGGCGGGTGTTTTCGGGGAATTCGAGGTCGTAGCAAATCAGCAGGCCGAGTTGCCAGCCATTCAGTTCGAACACCGGAAAGGCGTCCGGGCCGGGGCTGAACATGTCGCGGTCGAGTTGGCCGAACAGATGGGTTTTGCGGTAATTGCACAGGCTTTTGCCGTGGCTGTCGATCACCTGCACGCTGTTGTAGAGGTGCCCGTCAAGGTCGCGCTCGGGGTAGCCGTAGGCAATCGCGATGCCGGTGGTTTGCGCCAGTTCGGCAATCTGCAGCGCGGCGTCGCCGTCAGAGGGCTGGGCCAGATCGGCCACCGCTTTGGCGCCAATGTTGTAGCCCGTGAGGAACATTTCGGGCAGGACCAGCAAGTCAATGTCCTGGGCCTGTGAAGCGATGGAAGCCAGGCGCTGGAGGTTGCCTGCCACATCGAGTGGCAAGGGCTGGCATTGGTAAAGGGCGATGCGCATGGTGGCTCTCCTTATTCACTATCCCTGTGGGGGCGGGCTGGTTTTGCGGTCTTTTCAAGGTCAAAAGATCGCGAGGCGAGCTCGCTCCTACAGGGGGGCAGCGGGGTTGCTTTGCGGTCAGTCCGGCAAGGCAATCGGGCCGATGTCGTGGAAGACATCGCCTGGGCCCGGGTTGTCGGCGTGGGTGCTGCCGCCGAAGTGGGTCATGATGCCCCAGACCGCGTTCAACGACGTTTGTACCGCGCCTTCAACCCAGGCCGGTGTCCATGAGACATCATCGCCGGCAATAAAAATCCCGCGCTGTTCGCCGGGCAGGTCTTGCTGCATGAAATGCGCGTACATGCGCTGGTTGTATCGGTAGTGACCCGGCAGCGCACCTTTGAAGGCACCGAGGAAATGCGGGTCGGCTTCCCACGACACGGTGATCGGGTCGCCGATGATGCGGCTGGCGATGTCGACCTTCGGGTAGATCTTTTTCAGCGAGTCGAGGGCCAGCTTGACGCGTTTTTCCACCGGGTGCGGGAGCATTTTCAGCGCATCGCTCATCCATGAGTACGACAGGCAAATCACCCCCGGCTTGTCGTCGCCGTTGTCGAACAGGTAGGTGCCACGGGTCAGGCGGTCGGTGAGGGTCATGCTCATCAGGTCGCGGCCGGTGTCCGGGTCTTTGTCTTTCCAGAACGGGCGGTCGACCATGACGAAGGTTTTTGACGACTGCATGTAACGGGTACGGTCCAGCGCCATCCACACTTTTTGTGAGAACAGCGATTCTTCGCAGTCGATTTGCGTGGTCAGCAACCAGCTCTGGCACGTCACCAACACGGCTTCGTGGGTGCGGGTGACGCCGAGGTTGTCGGTGACCGAAAACTGCCCGTCGACGGCGCGTGATATGGCTTTGACTCCGGTGCGCGGGGCGCCGCGATGCAGCGAGCGCAGGCTGGTACCTTCAGGCCAATGGGCGCAGCGCTGCGGCACATGGCTCCAGATGCCCAGCGGCACTTGCTCGACGCCGCCCACCACGAGGTGCTGGTGGTCGTCGCAGTTGGTCATCACCACGCGGAAAATTTCCAGCATCGAGTTGGGGAAGTCCGAGTCCCAACCGCCGGTGCCAAACCCTACCTGACCAAACACTTCGCGGTGCTGGAAAGACAACTTGGCGAAGGCTTTGGAGGTGGCGACAAAGTCATAGAAGGTGCGGTCGTCCCACAACGGAACCAGGGTATTCCACAGCTCTTTCAGGCGCGGCACGTCGCGGTCGCGGATGGCTTGTTGAATATCGCCAAAGCGCGAGCCTTCCTCCAGCGCGTCTGCCCAGGCGTCGGCCACTTCCTGGAACAGGGCGGGTAGATCCGCCAGCTTCTGTGCGTAGAAGGTCTGGCCTTCGAGGTCGATGACGGTGCTGCCCGACGCGGGTGTCAGCGGGTTGGGGAACGGTTTTGTTTCCAGGCCCAATTTGTCGACGTAATGGTAAAACGCGGTGGAAGACACCGGAAAACGCATGCCACCCAACTCGGCAATCACCCCTTCGCTGCCTTCAAAGGCTTGCGAACGCAGGCGCCCGCCCATCTTCGACGCTTCATAGACCACGGGCTTGAGGCCCAGCTTCATCAACTCGTAAGCGGCCACCATACCCGCCATCCCGGCGCCGACAATCGCTACTTCAGCGCCCAGCTTATTGGCCGGAATGCTGCCCAGCCCGGCCGGGTGTTCGATCCAGTCATCAAAGGCAAAGGGGAAATCGGGGCCGAAAATAGTGATCGGCTTTTTGCCGTCGGCAGGGTGGCGATTGTTCTTGTTCATGGCTGACCTTACTGGGCGACTCGCGTTACACGTGAGTATAGGAAAAGACAGCCGCCAGTTTAGGGAGCGCGGAACACGGTAATAAGACGCAAAGTGTCGTCGTTATGACATTTGTTTAGTCAATATGACGAATCTGGCTGACAGAGTGATGTGTGGCGCAGGCGTAACGCCTTAGCCGCGATCAACCTTGCTGCTGAGAATGATCGAGGTGGTGGTTTTTTCGACACCGTCGACGCTGCCGATCTGATCGAGCAACTGGTCCAGTTGCTCGGGGGATTCGCTGCGCAGCCAGGCCACGTAATCGAACTCGCCACTCACGGCGCACAACTGTTGCACCTGGGCCATGCTGCTCAGACGCCGCACCACCTCTTTGCCGGAGCGCGGCTGCACGGTAATCCCGACATAGGCTTGCAGCCCGCCATCCACCAGACGCTGACTCAAACGCACGCCATAGCCGGTGATGACCTTGGTTTTCTCCAGCCGGGCCAGGCGCGACGTCACCGTGGTGCGCGCAATCCCCAACTGTCGCGCCAGCATCGCCACGCTTTCACGCGCATTAAGCTGCAAGGCCGCGATTAATTGGCGGTCAATGTCATCCAGTGCAGGCGGGTGGGTATCAGGCACAGGAAGGCTCCGGTGTGGGCAGGGTGGGCGGGTAGGGTAAGGGACAGGCCGGGTCTTCTCAACCGGCAAAATCTGGCCCGGCAGTGTTGAAATTGATGAACGTTGATCTACGCTTGCCCGAAGATGCGGGGTGTTACATGAATTGTGACAATCTGACTATTATCATAAAAAATAATAGGTTTATCTAAAGTAAGTTAAAAAACCAATCTATTTCGATACTTCGTTAAGATTGGATAAAAGTTAGTTGTGCCGGTGATACGTTAATTAAGTTGTTTAACAGTCGTTATTTAAGCAGGTCAGTCATTAATAGCCACTTTGCAGTCATGGATTATGCAGAGCGGCATTATTATTAAGTGCGGACCTTAAGATAGATAGGTGAGTGCGCAACTTTATTGGGTTGCGACACTGGAAGTTTGAGAGTGCTGAATAAGCGAGAGCCGTCTAAGAGGGTAAGGGAATGTCCGACATCACATTGGCAGGCGATGGGTCTACAAGCAGTGACCCGGTGAAAAAAGCTAGCTCGCCCAGTTCGTCCAGCTCTTCTAACGCCAAGCCGGCGCGACTGGATGCTGAGGGTATCAAGAAAGAAATAAGCCAACTCAACAGTTCGCCAGATGGCCTTAGTTCGGCAACCGCCAAGAGCCTGCTTGAAAAGTATGGGCCGAACGCCATTGAGGCCAAAGAAGACAGTCGCTGGAAAAAACTGCTCGGTTATTTCTGGGGGCCTATTCCATGGATGATTGAAATTGCGGCACTTATCTCGTTGGCGCGTCAGGACTGGCCAGACTTCATCGTGATTACCGGCCTGCTGCTTTATAACGCGGCTGTCGGTTTTTGGCAGGACAACAAAGCGGCCAGTGCACTGGCGGCGCTGAAGAAAGGTTTGGCACTTAAAGCCCACGCCAAGCGTGACGGGAAGTTGCAAACCATCGATGCGGCCGAACTGGTGCCGGGGGATGTGGTGACAGTGTCCGGTGGGGAGATTTTGCCCGCCGATTTGCTGCTGATCGACGGTGCTTATTTATCGGTGGATCAGGCGGCGTTGACGGGTGAGTCTTTGCCTGTATCGAAGATGGTCGGTGACAGCGGTTATTCCGGCTCTATCGCGCGGCAAGGTTCGATGACCGGTATTGTCACGTCAACCGGTAACAATACGTTCTTTGGTCGCACGGCCAAGTTGGTGGCCAGTGCGGGTGCCAAGTCCCACGCTGAACAAGCGGTACTGCGTATCGGGGATTTCCTTATTATCCTCGCGGCCATTCTGGCGCTGATTCTGGTCGGCACGCAGTTGTATAAAGACATTGTTGTGCAAGGGCATTGGGCGTGGTCTGAGGCCGGTGATATTGCGCAGTTTGTGTTGGTACTGCTGATCGCTTCGGTACCGGTGGCCATGCCCGCGGTCATGTCCGTCACTATGGCGCTCGGGGCGTTGGCGTTATCCAAGCAAAAGGCCATTGTTTCGCGGTTGTCGGCCATTGAGGAATTGGCCGGGGTTGATGTGTTGTGTTCCGATAAAACCGGGACATTGACGCAAAACCACCTGACCGTTGATAGCGCGATCCCTTTTGACCCTAAAACAACCCCCGATGAAGTGATTCTAGGCGCGGCGTTGGCGTGTCAGCCTGAAAGTACGGATGCCATTGACCAGGCTGTTTTGAGTGCGCTGAAGGATAAAAAATCGCTGGAGGGCTTTAAACAAGTCAGCTTCACGCCTTTTGACCCGGTCAATAAAAAGACCTTGGCGGTGGTGCAAGACGCTTCGCAAAAACAGACGTCCTATGCGAAAGGGGCGCCGCAAGTGATTGCCACGTTGTGCGGTATCAGTGAGACCTCCAGCGATGATCCGCGCTCCACGGCTTACTTCGGCAAAGTCAGCGAACTGGCCAGCCATGGCACGCGCGCACTCGGTGTTGCACGTTCGGATGATGGCGGCAAAACCTGGGACCTCCTGGGCTTGCTGGCCTTGCTCGATCCGCCGCGCCCTGACGCTAAAGAAACCATTGCCCAGGCACGTGCGCTAGGCCTGTCGGTGAAGATGGTCACGGGCGATGACGTGGCGATTGGTTCCGAAATCTCCCGGCAACTGGGGCTTGGGACGCACTTGCTGGTTGCTGATCAGGTGTTCCCTAAAGATACGGACAACAACCATATTCCGATTGATGCGGCCCGTGCAGTTGAGGCGGCCGACGGGTTTGGGCGTGTATTCCCGGAGAACAAATACCAGATCGTTAAAGCGCTGCAAGAGCGTAATCACATTGTTGCAATGACAGGGGATGGTGTTAACGACGCCCCGGCCTTGAAACAAGCTGAGTGCGGTATTGCTGTGTCGGGTGCAACGGATGCGGCAAGATCGGCCGCCGCGCTGATTTTGACCGCCCCGGGGTTATCCACGATTGTGAATGCCATTGAAGAAGCGCGGGCTATCTTCGAGCGCATTACCTCGTATGTGTACTACCGGATTGCGATGACGATTTGCATCATGTTTGTGGTGGTGCTGTCTTATTTGGTGTTCGGTGTGCGTCCGTTGACCGCCATCATGATTGTGGTACTGGCGTTGCTGGATGATATTCCGATCATGACCATCGCCTATGACAACGTCAAAATAGCCAAGAAACCGGTGCGGTGGGATATGCACCGAATCATCATATTCTCTTCATTGATGGGGTTGATGGCACTGGCGCAGAGCTTTGGTCTTGTTCTGATCTCGATGTACTGGATGAACAACGCAGAACTGATGCATGTGTTTGCACTCGATCTGAGTCATCTACAGACCATGTTGTTCTTGCAGTTGGCAGCGGGCGGCCACTTGTTGCTGTTTGTGGTGCGTAACCGTAACAGTGTGTTCAAACCACCGTTCCCGTCGTTGCCGCTGTTGTTGGCGGTTATCGGTACGCAGATTGTCGCGGTGTTTATTTGTGCCTTCGGTATTTTCGTTCCGGCTATTTCGTGGGAACTGATCGGCGTTGTCTGGGTGTACGTCCTTGTCTGGATGGTGATCATCGATATCGTGAAGTTGATCTACTTCTCCGTCGTCGACAAGCGTGAAAAACAAAGCGAAAACCTGACTAAAGCCATCGCATGACTAGGGAAGCCAGACTATGAGCCTTATGAGTAAGTTGATTGTTAAGCCAGGGTCAAAAATTCGCCTCGCTGACGTGGACCCTGACTTTCATGGTCCTTATAAATCGGAAAAGGATGCGCAAAAGCATCTTGATCAACAGTCCGCCAGCATCTCTGACCTGCAGAAGAAGCTCTATGCCGAGCGCAAACATTCCTTGCTCATTGTTTTGCAGGGCATTGATGCAGCCGGTAAAGATGGCACTTGCTGGCATGTGTTGCGATCGATGAACCCGCAAGGCACCAATGTGCATGGTTTCAAGCAGCCGACACCCGAAGAAAGCAGCCATGATTTTCTTTGGAGGGTGCATCCCCATGTGCCGGCTGACGGTAACGTGGCTATCTTTAACCGTTCGCACTATGAAGACGTGCTTGTGCAGCGCGTGCACAAAATGGCGCCCGGCAAGGTTATTGAAAAGCGCTACGACCTGATCAATGCGTTTGAAAGCACCGTGCATTCGAATAACACGACGATCCTGAAGTTCTTCTTGTACATCTCGCCTGAAGAGCAACTCAGACGCTTTGAAGAGCGTCTGGATGATCCGATGCGGCAGTGGAAAATCAGCGAGGGTGACTATTCAGAGCGCGCCCTGTGGGACGACTACATCAAGGCGTATGAGGCGATGTTGAACAAATGTTCGACTGACCATGCGCCCTGGTATGTCATCCCGGCCAACCACAAGTGGTTCCGCAACCTGGCCGTCGGGAGCATTGTTGAGAAGACGCTCAAAGACATGAAGATGCAGTTGCCCAAACCTACGGTTGATCTCAAAGAAATCAGAAGGAAGTACCACCAGGCCAAGAAAGAAAAACTCTAAATCATTAGAGCGCCGCCCTGAAGGTTCTGAACGTTCAGGGCGGCGATGGCCAGGTCTGACATCTCATAGCGTTTCCTGTTGGTTGATCAGAGCAGGAAGCGCTATTGGCATTTAGCGGTTCACCTTATATCGGCCTGTGACGGGCTTCATTGCATTAGGCGTCGTTATGTACACAACCCTGCTCATTTTCTTCATGGTTTATTTGGTAATGGGTGTCGGTAAGCTGCCGGCATTTAACGTGGACAGAACGGGCGCTGCAGTCGTTGGCGCCCTGGCCATGATCGTAGCAGGAAGCCTTAGCCCGCAAGCCGCGTGGGATGCCATCGACTACCGCACCCTTGGGCTGTTGTTTGGCTTGATGGTGGTGTCGGGGGCGTTCACGGTCTCGGGGTTTTATGCCTGGGCTGCGGAGAAAGTCGCAACGCTGAAAATTACCCCGGTCGCGCTGTTGGCAGTGTTTATTGCCGTCAGTGCCGGGCTTTCCTCATTGCTGACCAATGACGTGGTGGTGTTGTCGATGACGCCGCTGCTGGTCAGCGTGGCGCTGGCACGGGGGCTTAACCCGGTGCCGTTTCTGCTGGCATTTTGTTTTGCGGCCAACGCCGGTGCTGCGGGCACCCTGATCGGCAGCCCGCAAAACATGATTGCGGCGCAAGCGCTTGATCTCTCGTTTAACGAATTCATGATTGCCGCAGGGGTGCCGGCGCTTTTATCGCTGCCCATCATCTGGTGCATCATCGCGTGGCAATACCGTGGCAAATGGACGCTTGAGCGTAAGACCGATAAAGCGGTCGTTCACCCTCCCATACAGCTCGATAAAGTCGAAACGACCAAAGCCATCATCGTCGCCAGCGCCGTAATCATCGCCCTGGTGGCCGATATATGGCCGCGAGAACTGGTGGCCCTGGCCGGCGCGGGCATCCTGCTGGTCAACCGCAGCCTGGCTTCCAAAGACGTGCTCAAGCAAGTTGACGGCAACCTGTTGCTGCTGATTATCGGCTTGTTTATTTGCAACCAGGCACTTGCCAATACCGGACTGCCGCAATCGCTGTTTGACTGGTTGCGCCATGTGGGCATCGACGTCAACGACCCAATTTCGCTGTTTGTGGCCGGTTCATTGCTCAGTGATGTGGTCGGCAACAACCCGGCGGTGATGCTGCTTTCTCCGTACCTGCACCCGGACAACAACGCGCAATCGTTAGGTGCTGCGATTGCGTTGGGTACCGGGTTTTCGAGCAACCTTATTATTTTCGGCAGCCTGGCCGGGATCATCGTCGTGGAACAGGCGGCGGGGTGCGGTATCAAGATCTCGTTCGGGTCATTCGCAAAGTCCGGGGTGCCCGTGACCTTGGTGACCTTGCTGATGGCGGGGCTGTGGATTGCGTTTTTGTGAGGTGGTGGGGGATTGCGGGGCTTCAGGGGCGGTCCTGCGGCCCGCATCGCAGCCTCGTGCCTCGGCAGCGGCTACAGTTGGTCAGGGTGGCGGGGTGGATGACGGCTGCTATGCAGCCGGACGTGGCCTCGCAAGGCTCGTCAACTGCTACGGGGGAGTGGTGCGATGAGCTCTTTGTTAAGGGCACAAAAAAGCCGCGCAGTGCGCGGCTTTTAATGTGGTGGGCCCAGTAGGACTCGAACCTACGACCAAGGGATTATGAGTCCCCTGCTCTAACCAACTGAGCTATAGGCCCTAAGTAAGCCGGGGATTATAACGATGGTTTCTTAGGAGTGCTATCCGAAAAATCTTAATTAGAGGTACGAAGAATTCTGCGTGCGAATTCTGTCGCATTTGAAGCTGCGCAGACGCTGTATTGCCCACAAAGCAAAACCCCCGGCAGGGCCGGGGGTTTTGGGATCACTCGTCGAGGAAGGAGCGTAAGTGCTCGCTTCTCGTCGGGTGGCGCAGCTTACGCAGCGCTTTGGCTTCGATCTGACGAATCCGCTCACGGGTAACGTCGAACTGCTTACCAACCTCCTCAAGGGTGTGGTCGGTATTCATGTCGATACCGAAACGCATGCGCAGTACTTTGGCTTCACGTGCCGTCAGGCCGCCGAGTACGTCGCGTGTCGCTTCTTTAAGGCTCTCAACGGTGGCTACATCGATTGGCGACTGCATAGTCGAGTCTTCGATGAAGTCGCCCAGATGGGAGTCTTCGTCATCACCGATCGGGGTTTCCATGGAGATCGGCTCTTTAGCGATCTTCAATACCTTGCGGATTTTGTCCTCAGGCATTTCCATGCGTTCGCCCAGCTCTTCCGGGGTCGGTTCACGGCCCATTTCCTGCAACATCTGACGGGAAATACGGTTGAGCTTGTTGATCGTCTCGATCATGTGCACCGGAATACGGATGGTGCGGGCCTGGTCGGCGATCGAGCGAGTGATCGCCTGACGGATCCACCAGGTGGCATAAGTCGAGAATTTGTAGCCGCGGCGGTATTCAAACTTGTCTACCGCTTTCATCAAGCCGATGTTGCCTTCCTGGATCAGGTCGAGGAACTGCAAGCCACGGTTGGTGTACTTCTTGGCGATGGAGATCACCAGACGCAAGTTCGCTTCAACCATCTCTTTCTTCGCGCGGCGGGCCTTGGCCTCACCGATCGACATGCGACGGTTGATGTCCTTGATCTCAGCAACCGTCAAGCCGGTTTCTGCTTCCAGTGCCGACAGCTTTTGCTGGCAACGGATGATGTCCGGTTGCAGGCGACCGATGGCTTCAGCGTATTTGCTTTTGCCTTTGGCCAGCGAATCGCTCCAGCTTTCGTCAACTTCGTTGCCCGGGAACAGGCGCAGGAAGTCGGCGCGTGGCATACGTGCATCACGTACGCACAGCTGCATGATGGCGCGTTCTTGTGCACGCAGACGCTCCAGGGCGCTGCGAACACGCTCAACCAAACCTTCGAATTGCTTCGGAACCAGTTTGATCGGCATGAACAGCTCAGCCAGGGCAACCAGTTCGATGATGGCTTGCTTGCTGTCGCGACCGTGCTTTTTCAGCGCCTTGCGAGTGATTTCCATCTGATCAGAGACGGCACCAAAACGCTGGGCGGCAATGACCGGATCTGGACCGCTTTCAGCTTCTTCTTCATCGTCTGAAGATTCTGCGTCGTCATCGTCGCTGTCGTCGTCAGCTTTAGCCGCTTTGGCGTCGACAGGTGGCGGAACTTCTGCGGCAGGTGGCGTAATACCGTCGTCCGGGTCGATATAACCGCTCAGAACGTCGGACAGGCGGCCACCTTCGGTGGTGACGCGAGTGTACTCGGAGAGAATGTGGTCAACCGTGCCAGGGAAGTGCGCGATTGCGCTCATCACTTCACGGATGCCTTCTTCGATACGCTTGGCGATTTCGATTTCGCCTTCACGTGTCAGCAACTCTACCGTACCCATTTCACGCATATACATACGTACAGGGTCAGTCGTACGACCAATATCGGTCTCTACTGCCGCCAACGCTGCGGCTGCTTCTTCAGCAGCGGCTTCGTCGGTGTCAGCATCGGCCAACATAAGGGCGTCCGCATCCGGAGCACTCTCGTGTACGGGGATCCCCATGTCATTAATCATGCGGATGATGTCTTCCACTTGCTCCGGATCTGAAATATCTTCGGGCAGGTGGTCGTTGACCTCTGCGTAAGTCAGATACTTCTGCTCACGGCCGAGGGTGATCAACTCTTTGATACGAGACTGCTGTTGCGCTTTTCCGGACATAACACCCTATCCACTGAAGGTCTTGGCGGGCAAAAAACAAGCCGAGGATTATACCTTAGCTGTGACCTCACGCGCCAGTTGAGGTCGGGTTTGATGCAGGATTATTGCGACTCAAGAGGTCGCGTAACTGGTTTTTTTCCTCGGTACTAAGCTCGCCTTGACGTGCTTTTCGAAGAAGTTGCTCTAGATTTCGCTCACGTTGGCGTGCTGACAAGCTAGTTATGGTGTCGAAAAACTGTTGTTCAAGGTTGTCGGCGTCAATTAGCCATTCCTTTTCCAGCAATCGTTGTAACAATCGACCCTGCTCGGTGCCGTGCCAGCGCGACAGCAACTGAATAGAGCTTAGCTTAGGATTTTTCTGTACGGCTTCTACCAGAGCAATCAGTAGTTGATTATTTGTCTGGTCTTCGGCCGCAAAGTGCCCGGCATCCTCAACTTTTTTTGCCAGTTGGGGGTGGTGCAGCAGCGTGCGCAAGGCCGTTAGCGTGGGCGGTTCAACGCCGACCGGCACCCAGGCCTGCTCGCGCTCGGCACCCCGTTTACCTTTTTTGTCCCAAGGTTTGTTTTCCCACTTTTTACCGCCAGCACCAGGCTTTTTCGGGGTCCATTCCTGTTGGGGGATGTACACGTCCGGTTGCTGGAAGTCGCTGTAGTCGGGCATTGCGTCGTAATCAATGCCGGGGTCGTAAGCGGGTTGGGCCTGGGGTTTGACGGGCGCGCTTTGTGCCAGTTGGCTGACCATGTCGTGGGTCAGGCCGGTGATTTCGGTCAGGCGCTGACGCATCAGCGTGCGCAGGTTGGCGCCTGGCACTTTGTCGATCAACGGTGCTGCCAGCGTGACCATGTGGGCTTTGCCCTCAAGCGACCGCGGGTCGGCTTCTTCGGTCAGTTGCTGGAAAAAGTAATCGGCCAGCGGTTGCGCGTGCTGGTTGATGCGCGCCTTGAAGGCATCGGTGCCTTCGGAGCGCACCAGTGTGTCCGGGTCTTCGCCTTCGGGCAAAAACAGAAAGCGCGCACGGCGCCCGTCCTGCAAGCAAGAAAGTGTGGCCTCAAGGGCGCGCCAGGCAGCGTTGCGGCCAGCCTGATCGCCGTCAAAGCAGAATAAAACGCTGGGCACCACGCGAAACAAGCGTTTCATGTGCTCTTCGCTGGTGGCGGTGCCGAGGGTGGCGACGGCATTGCGCAGGCCTTGCTGGGCCAGCGCGATCACGTCCATGTAGCCTTCAACCACGATGATTTCATCGAGGCTGCGGTTGAATTTGCGTGCCTCGAACAGCCCGTAGAGCTCCTGGCCCTTGTGGAACACTGGGGTTTCCGGGGAGTTCAGGTATTTGGGCTTATCGTCGCCGAGCACGCGGCCGCCGAACGCAATGATACGGCCCCGGCTGTCGCGGATCGGGAACATCACGCGATCGCGAAAGCGGTCGTAGCGTTTGCCGGTCTCGGCGTTCTCCACCAGCAGCCCGGCGTCAATCATCGCTTTTTGCTGCAGGGTGTCGTTGCTCAAGTGCTTGAACAGGTTGTCCCAGCCGGGCGGGGCGAAACCAAGGCCAAAGTCGCGAGCGATTTCGCCGGTCAGGCCGCGGCCTTTCAGGTATTCGACGGCGACTTTGCGTGCAGGATGGCTCTTGAGTGCTTGCCGGTAAAAGTCGGCGGCAGCGGTCAGAAGCGGGTAGAGCGGTGAGTCGGTAGGTTGCCGTGGCTTGTGTGAGCGGCCGCCTTCTTCTCGGGGGATCTCCATGCCGGCTGCTTTTGCCAGCTCTTCGACGGCCTGGGGGAAGTCCAGGTTGTCGTGGTCCATGATGAAGCCGAGGGCATTACCGCCTGCGCCGCAGCCAAAGCAGTAATAAAACTGCTTGTCGGGGCTGACACTGAACGAGGGCGTTTTTTCTTTGTGAAACGGGCAGCAAGCCGTGTAGTTCTTGCCTGCTTTCTTCATTTGCACGCGCGAGCTGACGACATCGACGATATCGGTGCGGTTCAGAAGGTCGTCAATAAAGCTCTGGGGGATTAACCCGGCCATGGCGTTCTCGTCATCACGGAGCAGAATTTAACCCAGATGAGTGGCTTGGCATGATGGCGTGCACGCAGGTGCATGGCTCGATCGTGTGGCGTCTGCTCAGTCATTGTGGGGAAGTGTATCTGTCGAATCTCATCTGACTAGGGTTTTAATCAGTACGAATATGTTCGATAGGTGTTGCGCTCTGAGTCCGAATTGACCTGTGGTGGGTCTCGGGTGGCTCATAAGCAGGCACAGGAGAAGTACCTTGGGCTGATTGTCTTGGGATAATCAGGAAAAGTGTGCTCGTCGGTAGCCTTGTAAGGCTCGTCAGTAAAGACGTGCACCGCTGGTTGTTAAAACCAGGTCTGACGTGGTGATGCGCTTTGTCGCGGTCGCATCTGCGGCCTTGACGGTAGAGCATGTAACTTGCTGCAACTGCCTACGGCCCGGCTTTAGGCCGGGCTTGGCAGAAGCTTGCAACGAACGTCTGTGTATTAGTACAGACGAACGGCGCGGCGCTGCTCGCGCTGAACTTTCTTCGCGTGACGCTTAACAGCTGCTGCTGCTTTGCGCTTACGCTCAGAAGTCGGCTTCTCGTAAAATTCGCGGCTGCGAACTTCAGCCAGTACACCGGCTTTTTCGCAGGAGCGCTTGAAACGACGCAGAGCTACGTCGAAGGGTTCGTTCTCTTTTACTTTGACGGCTGGCATCCAGAGCTACCTTCATTCATTACCGGGGTCAACGTCCCAAGGCTAAATTGCGTTGTAAGACGTCGGTTTTTAAGGGTTGCGGATGTTAACCCCTCAACGCCCGGAATGCAAAGCCTCTGATCGAAAACCGCTGGTCGGGGGCGGGAGTGGCGACTATTATGCGCGCCTTCGAATTGAGCCTCAACAAGGCGTAAACCCATGCTAGTACTGGGATTAGAAACTTCCTGCGACGAAACCGGCGTCGCGCTATACGACAGTGAGCGCGGGCTTTTGGCCGATGCGCTGTTCAGTCAGATCGACCTGCACCGCGCTTATGGCGGTGTGGTGCCGGAGCTTGCCTCGCGTGACCACGTCAAGCGCATGCTGCCCTTGATTCGTCAGGTGTTGGCTGAAGCCGATTGCGTGCCTACAGAGATTGACGCCATTGCCTACACGGCAGGGCCGGGACTGGTCGGGGCCTTGCTGGTCGGGGCTTCGTGCGCCCAGGCGCTGGCCTTTGCCTGGGGTATTCCTGCCCTTGGCGTGCACCACATGGAAGGCCATTTATTGGCCCCCATGCTGGAAGAGCAGCCACCTGAGTTCCCGTTCGTCGCTTTGTTGGTGTCGGGCGGCCATACGCAGCTGGTGCGTGTCGATGGCATCGGTCAATACGAGCTCTTGGGCGAGAGTCTGGATGATGCGGCGGGTGAAGCCTTCGACAAAACCGCCAAGATGATGGGGATGCGTTATCCGGGTGGCCCTGAGATCGCGCGCCTGGCTGCACAAGGGGTTGCCGGGCGTTTTGTGTTCCCGCGGCCAATGACCGATCGTCCGGGGCTGCAATTCAGTTTTAGCGGCCTTAAAACCTTCGCGCTGAATACTTGGCAGCGTTGTGTAGACGCGGGCGAAGATACAGAGCAGGCGCGTTGCGATATTTCGCTCGCGTTTCAGCAGGCCGTTGTCGAGACCCTGACCATCAAGTGCAAGCGTGCGCTGAAGGCTGCCGGGATGAAGCGCCTGGTCATTGCCGGGGGTGTGAGTGCGAACAAGGCGCTGCGTGAATCGCTCGAGAAAATGCTCGGTGAGATGAACGGTCAGGTGTACTACGCTCGCCCGGAGTTCTGCACGGATAATGGCGCGATGATTGCCTATGCCGGGTGTCAGCGTTTACTGGTGGGCCAACACGAAAGCCTGGCGATCAGCGTGCAGGCGCGCTGGCCGATGGAGCAGTTGCCACCGCTGTAAGGGTTCAGAAATGCCGTTCGCGCCCAGCCATCAGGTCGCGTAGATTGCTGCGGTGCCGCCACACAATGAGCGTCGTCAGGGCGCTCATGGGCAGCAGCGCTGCAGGTTCTTGCCAGGCCAGCAAGGGCAGGGTGAGGGGGGCGGCAATCAGTGAGGCCAGCGAGCTCGTACGGCTGAGCTGGAAGGTCAGCAGCCATGCGACAGCAGCCAGCAGCGCAGCGGGCGGATAAAGGCCCAGCAGCATGCCGGCAGCGGTGGCAACGCCCTTGCCGCCGCGAAAGCGGAAGTACAGTGGGTACATGTGCCCTACAACGGCGCAGGCGCCGATCCAGGCTTGTTGCTGGAGCGTGCAGCCCAGTTGATAGGCCAGCAATACGGGTAAAAGCCCTTTGCACAGATCGCCAAGCAAGGTCAGGATGGCGAGCTTTTTACCGGCCAGGCGCAACATGTTGGTTGCGCCGGCATTGCCTGAGCCACTCATTCGCGGGTCGGGATTTCCCGTCAGGCGGCTGAGCAAAATAGCGAAGGACATAGAACCAAGCAGGTAGGCGAGCATCGCCAGTAACCAAAACATGCTAACTATTCCGGGCAAGGACGCCCTGATTCTAACGGCGCATTGCGCCCTTGTCGTGCTGCGGAGAAGAGTGCTTGGACAGAGTGTTTATCGAAGGCCTGGAAGTTGACACCGTTATCGGTGCTTATGACTGGGAGCGCGGCATCCGTCAGTGCCTGCGGCTTGACCTGAGTTTTGCGTGGGATAACCGCCCGGCAGCGTCCGGAGACGACCTGACCCTGGCGTTGGATTACGCCAGTGTGTCAGCGCGCATCCAGGCGTTTGCTGAACAGGCTCAGTTCCAGTTGGTAGAAACGTTTGCCGAACGTTTGGCGCAGGTGCTGATGAGTGAGTTCAACATTCCCTGGCTGCACCTCAAGCTGACCAAGCCCGGCGCCGTTGCGGCGGCCACAGGGGTGGGTGTGGAGATTGAGCGCGGATGCCGCTAACAGAGGTTTATCTCGGGCTCGGTAGCAATATCGAGCGTGAACGGCATTTGTGTGCCGGGCTGGATGCGCTTGCGGTATTTTTAGAGGGCATGACGTGTTCGGCGGTGTTTGAGAGTCAGCCGGTGGGTATCAAAAGCGGGCCTTTTTTCAATCTGGTGGTCGCGGCCAAAACCGATTTGCCACTGATTGAATTAAGCCGACGTTTGAAGCTGATTGAAGCCGATAACGGGCGTTATGCGCCGGATCGCAAAGGGCTGCCGCTGGATATCGACGTGTTGTTTTACGGCGATCTGGTGGGCGACTTTGAGTTCCTGACCTTGCCGCGAGCAGAAATTCTCAAGAATGCGTTCGTGCTGTGGCCATTGTCTTTGATGGCGCCAGATAAGGTGCATCCGGGCGTGGGTAAAACCCTTGCCCAGATGTGGGCCGAAGCGCACATCGACCAGGTATTAGCGCCTGTGGCGTTTGAGTGGCGGGGCGTGCAGTTGACGCCGGCAGAGATGCTTTGATTTTGTAGGAGCAGCCGCTCGACGCTCGATTGCCTCGCGATCTTTTGATTGTTTAAAAGATCGCGAGGCAAGCTCGCTCCTACAGACGGTCAGTGTTTGGCGGCGTCTTTGTAGGCTTGCAGGGCCTTGAGCCGTTCGTGTTTGAGGGCTTCACCCAGTTCGGGGCCTTTGAAACCTTGTTCAATCAGCGGTTGTACGGTCACGCCTTGTGCTGCCAGGGCCGCGCCGCGCAGATAATCCGCCTGTGGGTAAGGGCGGTTCTCCAGGCCTAAACGCCCTCTGGCGTCCATTTCGCAGGCCACCACAAATTCTTCAAAACGCTGAGGGCGGCGATATACATCAAACCGCTGCAGCAACTCCAGCAATGTCGATGCCTTGAGCTCCAGGGCGCGATGACCATGGGTGTGGTACTCGCCCACCAACAGCGCCAATTCCTGGCAATCTCTCGGTGCTTTGTAGCGTTCGTTGACGGCTTTTATCAGACGCAGCCCTTTGTGCTCGTGGGCAATGTGTCGTGGCCACTGGCTCTCGGGTGTCAGCCCTTTACCCAGGTCGTGCAGCAGGCAAGCCCAGCGCACAGTCAGCGGCTGGTGGTGCAAGGCGGCTTGTTCGAGCACGCTCAGCGTGTGCAGGCCGCTGTCGACTTCGGGGTGATGAATGGGAGGTTGTGGCACGCCAAACAGGGCGTTGACCTCTGGCAGCAGCACCTCAAGCGCGTCGCAACTGCGCAGTACTTCGATGAATACCTGTGGGTGATCTTCCATGAGGGCGCGGGAGATTTCTTTCCAGCAACGCTCGGGCGTCAGGGCCTGCAGTTCGCCAGAGACGGACAGTTGGCGCATGAGTTCCAGGGTCTCGGGAGCGATGCTGAAACCAAGCCCTGCATAACGGGCGGCAAAGCGGGCAACACGCAGAACTCGCAAGGGATCTTCGGCAAACGCGGGGGAAACGTGGCGCAGAATGCGTGCTTCCAAGTCTCGCTGGCCGTGGTACGGGTCGGTGATATTGCCATCAGCGTCTTCGGCCATCGCATTGATGGTCAGGTCGCGGCGTATCAGGTCGTCTTCGAGGGTGACGTCGGGGCTGGCATGGAAGACAAAGCCACCATAGCCATGGCCGCTTTTGCGTTCGGTTCTGGCAAGTGCATATTCTTCCCCGGTTTTTGGGTGAAGAAACACCGGGAAGTCCGACCCTACCGGGCGATACCCTTCTGCGAGCATTTGCTCGGCAGTCGCACCCACCACCACCCAGTCGATGTCGGTGACGGGTTTACCCAGCAAGCGGTCGCGCACTGCGCCGCCCACTTTATAGATCTTCATAAAAAGCCTCCGTTAGCGCGACAGGATAACCCGTGTGCCGCGTTAGCGGAGGCCGATGTGGTTACAGGTGGACGGCGGACAAGTCCAGACGGCCGTAGTCGTTTTCACCATGCTCGCCTTTGGGCGGTACGTGCTGCACCTTCATGATCTGGTCGCCTTGCAGGGTCTCCAGATGGATATCGAAGCCCCACAGACGGTGCAGGTGCTTGAGTACCTCGTCGGTGGAGTCGCCGAGCGGTTTGCGGTCATGTTGTTGGTGGCGCAAGGTCAGAGAGCGGTCGCCGCGTCGATCAATGCTCCAGATCTGCACGTTGGGTTCACGATTGCCCAGGTTGTATTGCGCCGCCAGCGTTTCGCGGATGGTGCGGTAACCGTTCTCGTCGTGAATCGCAGGCACCAGCAGGTCGTCTTTCTGATCGTCGTCCATGATGCTGAAGAGCTTGAGGTCGCGAATGACCTTGGGCGACAGGTATTGCAGGATGAAGCTCTCGTCCTTGAAGCTGCTCATGGCAAATTTGATGCTGGTCAGCCAGTCGCTGCCTGCAAGGTCCGGGAACCAGCGCCGGTCTTCTTCGGTGGGGTGTTCGCACATGCGGCGGATGTCCTGGTACATCGCAAACCCCAGTGCATAGGGGTTGATCCCGCTGTAATACGGGCTGTCAAAGCCTGGCTGGAAGACCACGCTGGTGTGCGAGGTCAGGAACTCCATCATGAAGCCATCGGTGACCAGCCCTTCGTCATACAGGTCGTTCATCAGCGTGTAGTGCCAGAACGTAGCCCAGCCCTCGTTCATCACCTGGGTTTGGCGCTGCGGGTAAAAATACTGGGCGATTTTGCGCACAATGCGCACGACTTCGCGCTGCCAGGGTTCCAGCAGTGGCGCGTGTTTTTCAATGAAGTACAGGATGTTTTCCTGCGGCTCATCCGGAAAGCGGGCGTTGTCCTTTTCACTGGATTTGCCCACCCCTTTGGGGATGGTGCGCCACAGGTCGTTGATTTGCTTTTGCAGGTGCTCTTCGCGGTCTTTCTGGCGACGGCGTTCTTCTTCGGCCGAAATCGGATAGGGCCGTTTGTAGCGGTCCACGCCGTAGTTCATCAAGGCATGGCAGGAGTCGAGCAGGTCTTCGACGGCATCGATGCCGTGGCGTTCTTCGCACTGCATGATGTACTGCTTGGCGAACACCAGGTAGTCGATGATCGAACTGGCGTCGGTCCAGGTCCGGAACAGGTAGTTACCCTTGAAGAAGCTGTTATGCCCGTAGCACGCGTGGGCCACGACCAAGGCTTGCATGCAGATGGTGTTTTCTTCCATCAGGTAGGCGATGCACGGATCGGAGTTGATCACGATTTCGTAGGCCAGCCCCATCTGCCCACGGCTGTAGGATTTCTCGGTACTCAAGAAGTGTTTGCCGTAGGACCAATGGTGGTAACCCAGTGGCATGCCGACGGACGCATAGGCGTCCATCATTTGCTCGGCGGTAATCACCTCAATCTGGTTGGGGTAGGTGTCCAGCGCATAACGTTCCGCGAGGCGGCTGATTTCGCGGTCGTAAGCCTGGATCAGCTCAAAGGTCCACTCGGACCCTGTGGAAATGGGTTGGCGTTTATGCTCTTTGGCGGTCATGTGGCTAACCTGCGCTGGAAGAGTTCACGGAAGACCGGGTAGATATCGCCGGCCGAGACCAGTTGCTGTTGAGCGAACGTGTCGGGGAACGAGTCTCTGATGCGCTCATATTCGAACCAGAGCGCCTGATGCTCGCGCGGGGTGATTTCAACGTAAGTGTAGTACTGCACGAACGGCATGATCTGGTTGACCAGGATGTCGCGGCAAATAGGGGAGTCATCGTTCCAGTTGTCACCGTCCGAGGCCTGGGCTGCGTAGATGTTCCATTCGTTGGCCGGATACCGCTCGGCCATGATCTCTTGCATCAGTTTGAGTGCGCTGGAAACGATGGTGCCGCCGGTTTCCCGGGAATAGAAGAACTCCTCTTCATCGACCTCTCGGGCGCTGGTGTGATGGCGAATGAACACCACGTCAATCTTGTCGTAGTTCCGTTTCAGGAACAGGTACAAGAGGATGAAGAAGCGCTTGGCGATGTCTTTGGTGGCCTGGGTCATGGACCCGGAAACGTCCATCAGGCAGAACATCACCGCCTTGGAGCTGGGGTTGGGTTGTTTGACCAGCAGGTTGTACTTGAGGTCGAAGGTATCGAGGAACGGCACACGGTGTATCCGTGCGCTGAGTTTCTCTATTTCGGCCTCGATGTCTCTGATATCGCCGAAGTTGTCCGGTTCTTCACGTTTTAGCCGCTCAAGTTCAGCTTTGGCTTCTTTGAGTTTTGCCCGGCTGCTGCCGGACAGGGCGATACGCCGTGCGTGGGCCGAACGCAGGGTGCGGATGATGTTGATGCGCGACGGGTTGCCTTCGTTGCTGATGCCCGCGCGCACGGTTTTGAAGGTGTCGGTACCGGTCAGGTGGCGTTTGATGAGGTTCGGCAGTTCCAGGTCTTCGAACATGAATTCGAGGAACTCTTCCTGGGTGATCTGAAAGACGAATTCATCCATGCCCTCACCGGAATTACCCGCCTTGCCAGGGCCGCCGCCCCCACCGCCACCGCCTTGTGGGCGCTGGATATGTTCACCGCTGGTAAATTCCTTGTTGCCGGGGTGAACCGTGGTTTGCTTGCCACCACGGCCGTGGTGAAGCACGGGCTCATCAATGTCGCGGCCCGGGATGCTGATTTGCTCGCCATGCTCCATGTCGGTGATGGAACGATGGCCTACGGCCTCTTCGACCGCCTTTTTGATGTGGTCGCGGTAACGCCGCAGGAAACGCTGACGGTTTACCGTGCTTTTATTCTTGCCATTGAGGCGTCGGTCGATCACATAGCTCATAAGGCCCTCCGGGCAGCTTCAAGTTGTGAGCTGCAAGCTGCAAGTCGAAGCACAGCGCTTGTGTTTCTTCTTGCAGCTTGAGGCTTGAGGCTTACAACTGCCTCACTGCGATTTTCTGACTCGCAGATACCACTCGGAGAGCAGTCGTACTTGTTTGTCGGTGTAGCCGCGTTCGACCATGCGGGTGACGAAGTCGTTGTGTTTTTGCTGGTCCTCTTTGCTCGCTTTGGCGTTGAAGCTGATAACCGGTAGCAAGTCCTCGGTGTTGGAGAACATTTTCTTCTCGATGACCACACGCAGCTTCTCGTAGCTGAGCCAGGTCGGGTTTTTGCCATTGTTGTTGGCGCGGGCACGCAGCACGAAGTTGACGATTTCGTTGCGGAAATCTTTCGGGTTGCTGATACCGGCCGGCTTTTCGATTTTCTCCAGTTCTTCGTTAAGCGCTACGCGATTGAGGATCTCGCCGGTTTCCGGGTCGCGGTACTCCTGGTCCTGAATCCAGAAATCGGCGTAGAGCACGTAACGGTCGAAGATGTTTTGCCCGTACTCGCTGTAGGACTCCAGGTAAGCGGTCTGGATTTCCTTGCCGATGAACTCGATGTAGCGCGGTGCCAGGTATTCCTTGAGGAAGCGCAAATAGCGCTCGCGGGTTTCTGCCGGGAACTGCTCTTGCTCGATCTGTTGCTCCAGCACATAGAGCAGGTGCACCGGGTTGGCAGCAATTTCGTGCGGGTCAAAGTTGAACACTTTGGATAGGATTTTGAACGCGAAACGGGTCGACAGACCGGTCATGCCTTCATCCACGCCTGCGCTGTCGCGGTACTCCTGAATCGACTTGGCTTTCGGGTCGGTGTCTTTGAGGTTCTCGCCGTCATAGACCCGCATCTTGGAGTAGATGTTGGAGTTCTCTGGCTCTTTAAGGCGCGACAGCACAGTGAACTGCGCGAGCATTTTCAGGGTGTCCGGCGCGCAATGGGCCTTGGCCAGCGAACTGTTGAACAACAGCTTGTCGTAGATTTTGACTTCGTCGCTGACGCGCAGGCAGTACGGGACTTTGACGATGTAAATCCGGTCGATGAACGCTTCGTTGTTCTTGTTGTTGCGGAAGGTGTGCCACTCCGATTCGTTGGAGTGAGCCAGCAGGATGCCGTTGAACGGAATCGCGCCCAGCCCTTCGGTGCTGTTGTAGTTACCCTCTTGGGTGGCAGTGAGCAGAGGGTGGAGCACCTTGATCGGTGCCTTGAACATCTCGACGAATTCCATCAGGCCCTGGTTGGCCCGGCACAGTGCGCCCGAGTAGCTGTAGGCGTCGGCGTCGTTTTGCGGGAATTCTTCGAGTTTGCGGATATCGACCTTACCGACGAGGGCCGAAATGTCCTGGTTGTTCTCGTCACCGGGCTCGGTTTTGGCCACGCCGATCTGATTGAGGATCGACGGGTAGAGTTTAACGACGCGGAACTGGCTGATGTCGCCACCAAATTCGGCCAGGCGTTTGGTGGCCCAAGGCGACATGATGGTGTTCAGGTAGCGTTTTTGGATGCCGAAGTCTTCTTCAAGAATCGCGCCGTCTTCGGTCGCGTTGAACAGCCCCAGCGGTGATTCAAAGACGGGTGAGCCCTTGATCGCATAGAACGGGACCTTCTCGATCAGTTCTTTGAGCTTTTCTGCCAGCGAAGACTTGCCGCCGCCCACCGGGCCGAGCAGGTAGAGAATTTGTTTTTTCTCTTCCAGGCCCTGCGCGGCATGGCGGAAGTACGACACGATCTGGTCAATGCACTCTTCCATTCCGTGGAAGTCGGCAAAGGCCGGATAGCGGCGAATCACTTTGTTCGAAAAAATGCGCGACAGGCGGGAATTGGTTGAGGTGTCCAGGAGTTCCGGTTCACCGATGGCCATCAGCAGCCGTTCGGCAGCTGAGGCGTAAGCGCTTTTGTCTTGTTTGCACAGCTCAAGGTATTCCTGGAGCGTGAGCTCTTCTTGGCGTGTGGATTCAAAGCGTTGTTGGAAGTGGCTAAAAATACTCATGACGTCACCTCGCTCGATACGTGGAGCCGGCGATTGATCGGTCAGTTCGAGTGCTGGCATGCAGCAACGTTGCAGTTGCCGTGTACCCCCCAGGACACCATCAAGGTGCTTAACCCCTTGAAGTTACTACTGATGATCCATACACCGGTGTACCGGCTCTCCCCAGATTCGGATGGCCTGCGCTTAAGGATAGTTGGTAATCGGGGAGGTCAAGAAGAGATGCGCGAATAGTTGGCGCGACCGTTGGTCTGCAAGAGCGCCAGCCCGCTCAGGACGCGGGCTTGGGCGGATGAAAATATTTTTCGGGCTACTTATTCGGACGTTTCTGCGGGGTAGGTGGTGCGCCACAGTTCGAAGCCGCCATCGAGGCTGTAAACGTCAGAAAACCCTTGGCTGATCAGGTAAGCCGCTGCGCTTTGGCTGGAGTTGCCGTGGTAGCAGGTGACGATCAGCGGGGCGTCGAGGTCGGCTGCGCGGATGAAGTCAGCGATCGAGTGGTTGTCCAGATGCTGTGAGCCGGTGATATGCAGGGCGGCATAGGTGGGCTGGTCGCGGATGTCGACGACGACAGCGCCTTTTTCGCGCAGGGCTTGGGCTTGTTCTGGGGGAATGCGTTTGAATTCGGTCATGGGAGTTTCCTTTAGCCAGACAGCGCGTGCGAATCAAGGCGCGAGCGGCGGTTGCGAAGAAGGGGTTGGGGGGCAAAGCGGTTGAGGGGCCGGGTGCCCCTGCTCATCACAGTCGCAGCTCAGGCGCTGGCCGGTATCGACATTGAGCAAGGTCATCGCACCGCCCCAGACGCAGCCGGTGTCGAGTGCGAATACCCCAGGCTCTGGGCATTGGCCTTCAAGTGCCGCCCAGTGGCCAAAGATGATCTTGGTGTCCCGGGTTTTGCGTTCTTTGTAGCTGAACCATGGTGCAAAGCCCGGCGGCGCGGTGCCCAGACCCTCTTTGCTCTTGAGGTCGAGTTTGCCGTCGCGGGTGCAAAAGCGCATGCGGGTGAAGTAGTTGGTGATGACCCGCAGGCGGGTGATACCGGTGAGGTCACTGTCCCACTTGGCCGGGTCGTTGCCGTACATGCCGTCCAGGAACGGCTTGATGAGGCTGTCATCGCGCAAGGCGTGCTCAACTTCACCGGCATATTTGAGGGCTTTTTTCAGTGACCACTGTGGCGGTATCCCGGCGTGCACCAGCGCCGTATTGCGCTCGGCGTCGTAGTGCAGCAGCGGTTGCTGTCGCAGCCAGGTGAGCAGGTCGTTGCAATCGGGCGCTTGCAGGATGTCGCGCAGCGTATCGCCCTTTTTCAGGCGTTCGATGTTGTAGGCAACCGCCAGCAGGTGCAGGTCGTGATTGCCCAGCACGCACACCACAGACTCGCGCATACGGTAGAGAAAGCGCAGGGTTTCGAGCGATTCCGGGCCGCGGTTAATCAGGTCTCCCACCAGCCACAGTTTATCGTTGGCCGGGTCGAAGGCCACTTGCTCCAGCAGGCACTTGAGGGGCTGCAAGCACCCTTGCAGGTCACCCACGGCATAGACCGCCATCAGTGAAGCGCTCCGGGGACGGCCAGGCGGAAGGGCTTGATGATGGCTTTGAACTGATGGCCGTCATTTGCCTGCATCAGGTAGCTGCCCTGCATGGTGCCCACAGTGGTGGTCAGCACCGAGCCGCTGCTGTACGTGTGCTGCTCGCCGGGCTCGATCAACGGCTGTTGCCCGACCACTCCGGCTCCGCGCACTTCTTCGACATGCCCGTCGCCATCGGTAATCACCCAATGCCGGGACAGCAGTTTGGCCGCCACGGTGCCTGTGTTGCTTACTGTAATGGTGTAGGCAAAGGCGTAGCGCTGATGCTCGGGTTGAGATTGTTCTGGCAGGTAACGCGTGACGACGCTGACGTCGATCACATAGCGGGGCTCATGCATGCGAGAGGCCTTACTGAAAAGCGCAGACAACGTTCGGAATAAAACAGCTGCCTGAGTCTAGGCTAGAGGGCGGGTGCCCGGCCAGAGGCTATGTCTGGTCCGGGCACCGTTTTTTCTCAGTAATCAGTCAGCAACGGGCGCGTTAGCCGCTTTTTCGCTGAGTGTGTCGGCCAGGCGCACGAAAGCGGCGAGGTCGAGTTGCTCCGGGCGCAAGCTGCCATCGACGCCGGCGGCTTCGATGTCGTCGTTGCTGAGCAAGGCTTTGAGGGTGTTACGCAGCGTTTTGCGGCGCTGGTTGAAGGCTTCACGCACCACGCGTTCGAGCAGGCGATGATCCTTGGCCGGGTGCGGCAGCACGTCGTGTGGCACCAGGCGGACAATCGCCGAGTCGACTTTTGGCGGCGGGTTGAAGGCGCCAGGGCCGACGTTGAACAGGTGTTCGACGCGGCAGTGGTACTGAACCATGATCGACAGACGACCCCAGTCACCGCCGCCAGGCCCTGCGGCCATGCGCTCAACTACTTCTTTTTGCAGCATGAAGTGCATATCGCGGATCAGTTCGGCGTTTTTCAGCAGGTGGAAAATCAGCGGCGTGGAGATGTTGTACGGCAGGTTGCCGACGACACGCAGCGTGCGCGGCGCAGCATTGAGCGTTGCGAAGTCAAACTTCAGCGCGTCGCCCTGGTGCAGGTTGAAGTTGCTCATACCGGCAAATTGCTGATTCAGGATCGGGATCAGGTCTTTGTCCAGCTCGACAACGTCCAGTTGCCCGCCGCTGCTCAGAATGCCTTGGGTCAGTGCGCCCTGGCCCGGACCAATCTCCAGCAGGCGGTCGCCCGACTTGGCGTTGATCGCGCGCAGGATGCGGTCGATAACGCCCGCATCGTGCAAGAAGTTTTGGCCAAAGCGCTTACGCGCCTTGTGTTGGTATTGCTCGGTCATAGTTGTGTCTCGGCCATCTGATAGGCGGTTTCCAGGGCGACTTGCAGACTGCCAGTGTCGATCTTGCCGCTGCCTGCCAGATCCAGGGCGGTGCCATGGTCGACAGACGTGCGGATGATCGGCAAGCCCAGGGTGATGTTGACGGCGGCGCCAAACCCTTTGTACTTGAGCACGGGCAGGCCTTGGTCGTGGTACATCGCCAGCACTGCATCGCAGTGCTCCAGATATTTGGGGGTAAACAGAGTGTCTGCAGGCAACGGGCCGCGCAGGTCCATGCCTTCGCTTCGCAGACGCTCCAGGGTGGGTTCGATGATGTCGATTTCTTCAAAGCCCAAGTGGCCGCCTTCACCGGCGTGGGGGTTGAGCCCGCACACCAGGATACGCGGTTGGGCGATGCCGAACTTGTGTTGCAGGTCGGCATGCAGAATTCGGGTTACCCGGGTTATACGCTCAGGTGTGATTGCATCGGCCACCTGACGCAGCGGCAAGTGAGTGGTCACCAGCGCGACGCGCAGCCCGCGCGTGGCAAGCATCATCACGACTTGCTCGGTGCCGGTCAGGTCTGCCAGAAATTCGGTGTGGCCAGAAAACGCGATGCCGCTTTCGTTGATCACGCCTTTGTGCACGGGCGCGGTGATCATGCCTGCAAAATCGCCTGCAACACAGCCAAGGGCTGCACGGGTCAGGGTTTGCAGTACGAACGGGGCGTTGGCTTTGTCCAATGTGCCTGCGGTGACAGGGGCATTGAGCGGCGTGTCCCAGACATAGAGGCTGCCTGCAGGTGCCGGTTGGTCGGGCCAGTTGTCCGGGCTGACAGGCAGCAAACTGACAGCCACGCCCAGCTGCGCGGCCCGCTCATGGAGCAGGTCGCGGCTGGTAATGGCAATCAGGGGATGTGGCTGGCGTTGCGAGGCGAGAAGCAGGCACAGGTCGGGACCTATGCCTGCCGGCTCGCCGGGTGTCAGTGCAAAACGCTGTGTTTTCACTGTGCTGGGTCTGCGCTCTCTGCCTGGTTGGTTGCGCCAGGGAGTTTGATTTCTACATAGGCTTCGTCACGGATCTGACGCAGCCAGCTTTGCAGCTCTTCGTCGTACTTGCGGTTACGCAAGGCGTTCATGGCTTGCTGCTCGCGCGCCTGGGTGGTGCTGTCAGTGGAGCGACGGCCCAACACTTCCAGAACATGCCAGCCGTATTGAGTGCGGAATGGCTTGGACAGGACGCCTTGCGGGGTTTCTGCCATGACTTCACGGAACTCAGGTACCAGCGCGTTCGGGTCGATCCAGTTCAGGTCGCCGCCGTTAAGGGCTGAGCCTGGGTCTTCCGAATAAGTTTTGGCCAGGGTGGCAAAGTCTTCGCCCGACTGAATGCGGTCGTAGATTTTCTGGGCCAGTTCCTTGGTTTGCGCTTCAGTGCGGATTTCGCTTGGCTTGATCAGGATGTGACGAACATGAACTTCGTCGACCATCACGGTCTGGCCGCCGCGCTTGTCGAGCAGCTTGAGAATGATGAAGCCACCAGGCGTGCGGACCGGAGGCGTAATGTCGCCTGTCGGCATGCTGCTCAGCATACGATCGAACGGAGGTGGCAACTGGCCCGCTTTGCGCCAGCCCATATCGCCGCCATCCAGTGCGGTGTCGCTGCCGGAGCGGGCGATCGCCAGCTGGGCAAAGTCAGCACCTTGCTTGAGTTGCTTGTAGAGGTCTTCAGCCTTCTGGGCCGCCGCCTGGACTTCACTTGAACTCGCGCTATCAGACGTCGGGATCAAGATGTTGGCCAGGTGGTATTCCTCGGACAGTTGCGCCTTGCCCAGGTCAGAGGCGAGGAAGTTTTTCACTTCCTGATCGGTCACCTGAATACGCTCGGCCACACGGCGTTGACGTACACGGCTGATGATCATTTCGCGGCGAACCTGCTCGCGCGCATCGTCATAGGACAGGCCGTCGTGGGCCAATGCCTGACGGAACTGATCAAGGGTCATGTTATTGCGCTGGGCAATGGTGCCGATGGCCTGGTTCAGTTCTTCGTCAGAGATACGAATGCCCGAACGCTCGCCGATCTGCAGTTGCAGGTTTTCGACAATCAGACGCTCAAGCACTTGTTGGTCCAGAACGCTGGCAGGGGGGACACCCTGCCCGCGCTTGGCGATGGTTTGCTGAACTTCATGGACACGCTGGTCCAGCTGGCTCTGCATGATCACGTCGTTATCGACGATGGCCACCACCTTATCAAGGGGCTGAACTGCAGCGTGTGCCGCCGCAGTACCCAGGAACAATGCGCCCAATACTAGGGGGCGCAGACACTCAGAAAGCTTGATCTTCACGTTCACGATAACCTTGGATGCCTTTGTCGAGGAAGCTCTCTACTTTGGCGCCTGTAACGCCGCCGAGACCTTTCAGCACAATTTGAAGGAAGATCCCATGGTCGCCCTTTTCGTTTTGCGGGGCTTCTTGGGTGTATTCGTCGTTGGAAACCCAGTAGCGGCTGATCAGGCGCATTTTCCAGCAGCAGTTGTCGTACTCAAAGCCACCGAAGGCTTCCAGGGTACGGTTGCGGTTGTAATCGTACTGCCAGCGGCTGATGACGCTCCATTGCGGCACGAGCGGCCAGATCACCGAGAAGTCGTGCTGCTGGATTTTGTAGTAATCCTTGATGTAGCCGTCCTGCCCAGGAGACAGGTAGTCACCGCCGAATTGCCACTTACCGGTGTACTGGTTGTACACCACCTGGTCGTTGCGATAGCGATAGCCCAGGTTGACGACCTTGTTCGGGTTGTCTTCTGGCTGGTAATGCATCATTGCGCTGCCAGAACGTGGGCTACGGGTTTCCGGGTCCCAGTTGTAGTCAGCGGTTGCACGCCAGTCGCGGTTGAAGCGGTAAGCGTATTCGAGTGCGTACGGGGAAACGTTCGATGTCGAGTCGTCACGTTTATCATCGATGCCTGGCAACTGAACCTTGCGGTCCTTGAAGTAGTACGCCTGGCCAATGCTCACGCGTTGACGCTCGAAGCCGTTTTCTTCGATCCAGCGACTGGTCAGACCCAGCGACAATTTGTTTTCGTCGCCGATGCGGTCAGAGCCGGTGAAGCGGTTGTCACGCCACAGCGAGGAGTAGCTGAAGGTACTTTCGCTGGTGTCGAAAACAGGGATGTTTTCCTGGTTGCGCTCAGGCACATACAGGTAGAACGCCCGTGGTTCCAGGGTCTGGCGGTAGTTGGTGCCGAACCAGTTGGTGTTGCGGTCGAAGTACAAGCCGCTGTCGACGCTGGCGATCGGTACGCTGCGGCTGACCGAGCTGTCGTAAACACCACCGTTGTATCTCGTGCCAGCAGATGCTGCTGCAGCTTGAGCTTTTACAATGTCACTCTTGCCGGTGCCATCAAGGTCCAGATCGTACTGGGTGTACGCGTACTTGAGGGTCGGGGTCACGTAGCCGTAACTCGAGGTCATTGGCAGCGACATGGCCGGTGCGAGGTTCAGACGTGTGCCGTTGGCGCGCGCCAGGCCTGTTACGTTTGTGTCCAGACGCGGTTTGGTGACGCCGTATTCGTCGGTGTAGGTGCCGTTTTCCAGGTCACGCTCAAACCGCACCAGTTCGGTGTTGTAAGAGAAGTTCACGCCGCCCGGGTGATACGGCAGGCCACCATTGAAGGTGAGCTGTGGCATCTGGTTGTACGGCGTGACCTGGGTCACGGTCGCCAACTGGTAAGCGTGCACGTTCAGCTTGGCGGTGAAGTCATCGCCACGGTAGCTGACAGCTGCTTGCTGGTTCAGGTAGTCACGGCTTTCGACGCCAACCTGATCACTTTGCAGATCCTGGAAGTAGTACGGATCGCTGATCTTGGTGTAGTCAACTTCGGTCAGCACGCGCGAATCAAGCCCGCCCTTGTGCTGCCAGTTGTACATGTAGCGGGTTTTTTCGTAGTCGGTCTGCCGCTTGCGATCGTCGTTGTCGTCGTTGAGGTACGCGGCACCGAACTGTCCTTCGCTGGACTCGGTCAGGTAGCGGAACTCACCTTCCATCAACAGACCGCGCTTGGTCATGTAGCGCGGGTACAACGTGGCATCGTAGTTGGGTGCCAGGTTGAAGTAGTACGGGGTCACGAGCGTAAAGCCGGTGTCGGAGCTGCTGCTGAAGGACGGCGGCAGGAAACCGGACTGACGGCGATCGTCGATCGGGAAGTAAATGTACGGGGTGTAAAGGACAGGAATGTCTTTAACCCGCAGTGTCACGTTGGTTGCGGTACCGAAACCGGTGGCCGGGTTCAACGTGATGTTGTTGCCTTTGAGCTGCCAGGCGTTGCTGTTCGGCTCGCACGTGGTGTACGTACCGTCCTTGAGGCGGATGATCGCGTCTTCGGCACGTTTGGCGTACAGCGCGCTGCCGCGAATACGCGACTTGTGCAACACGTACTCGGCGTTGTCGACCTTGGCGGCACCGGTGTCCAGCTGCACATCGGCGTGGTCGCCAACCAGCAGTGCACCGTTGTCACGCAGACGCACATTGCCGCTCAACTCGCCACGGCTCTCGGCCTGGTACAAGTTGGCTTCGTCAGCCTCGACCTGCATGCTGCCTTGGCGCATGACCACATCACCGGCCAGGGTCGCGATTTGCTCTTCCTGCTGGTAGCGGGAAGCTTTGGCGCCAATGAAGGTCGGCGAATCGCTTTTGCTGGTGGTGTCGCGCATGCCGGGACGCGTAGGCTCGATATAGGCGCCAGAGCAATACGGGCCGGTTTCAGCCAGTTGCGCCGGCGTGAGCTTGTCACGCGGGACCCAGTCCAGGTGGCTGTAGTCAGCACTGCGCGCCTTGAGGCCACGACCTTTGGCGGATGTCACCAGCGGGGTTTGCTCACCTTGCTCGCCCGACTCACCATTGGCTTGCGCCACGGTGCCAGTGTGCGACGGGCGTGGTGGCAATTGCGCAGTATTTGCTTTCGGCGCGCAATCCCAGCCACCCGAAGCCGATGCGGAACAGTCATACTGCTCCTCGGCAAATACGAATGGCACGGCTAGAGGTTGCATGGCCAGCAGACTGCCAGTTACCAGCAACGGAAATTTTTTACGAAACGCGGGGGATTTCAATGCCATCTTATTAGTCCGGGCTTCCTGCGTGCCATCAGCCCGCGGTGGGGGGACCGCACGCCTATCGATGGTCTGGAAAAGATTCTGGATAATAAAGCATGACCCGCTTGACGGCTAGCGCCGTCGGAGACCCTTGTAATGCCTGACCAAGATGTACGCTTGCAACACCTGAATGTTTGGCTTGATGAACAGTTGGACACCTTGTTCGAGAACGAGGGGTGGGGTCCCGTGCCCCCGGCCACATTGACTGCGGCCAGCAGTGACGCGAGTTTCCGACGCTACTTCCGATGGGAGGGCGAGGGCCGCAGTTTTATCGTGATGGATGCTCCGCCGCCCCAGGAAAACTGCCAACCTTTCGTCGAAATCGCAGATTTATTGCGTACCAGCTGGATAAATGTTCCAAAAATTTACGCTCAAGACCTGGAGCGCGGGTTCCTTTTGCTCAACGATCTGGGCAATAAAACCTTTTTGGACGTGATCAACAGCAGCAACGCCGATGAATTGTTCAAGGACGCCATCGAAGCCTTGCTGGCCTTCCAGCAATTGCCGATGACGGCCCCTTTGCCCAGCTATGACGTGGCCTTGCTGCGCCGCGAGCTTGAGCTGTTCCCTGAGTGGTACGTGCGCCGGCATTTGGGCGTCGAGTTCACTGAGCAACAATTGGCGGCCTGGCAGCGTGTCAGCACGCTGTTGATCGACAGCGCACTGGCGCAGCCCCAAGTGCTGGTGCACCGCGACTTTATGCCGCGCAACCTGATGCTCAGTATTCCCAACCCCGGCGTGCTCGATTTTCAGGATGCCGTGTATGGCCCGGTGACCTATGACATCACCTGCCTGTTCAAGGATGCGTTTCTCAGTTGGCCCGAAGAGCGCGTGCGCGCCTGGCTGGAAGACTACTGGAAGCTGGCCTTGCCGCTGGGCATTCCGGTCGGCGCCAATTTTGAAGAGTTCTTGCGGGCCAGCGATTTGATGGGCGTGCAGCGCCACTTGAAAGTGATCGGTATCTTTGCCCGTATCTGCCACCGTGATGGCAAACCCCGCTACCTGGCCGACGTGCCGCGCTTCTTCTCTTATATAGAAGCGGTTCTGGCGCGCCGTCCTGAACTGGCTGAGCTGGGTCAATTGTTCGCCAGCCTGCCCCTGTCTGCCGAGGCCCGTGCATGAAAGCGATGATTTTGGCTGCGGGCAAAGGCGAACGCTTGCGCCCGTTAACCCTGCACACGCCTAAACCGTTGATTCGCGCAGGCGGCGTGCCATTAATCGAGTACCACCTGCGCGCGCTGGCAGCGGCAGGTTTTACCGAGATCGTGATCAATCACGCCTGGCTCGGTCAGCAAATCGAAGACCACCTGGGCGATGGCGCACGTTTTGGGGTGAGCATTCAGTACTCCGCCGAAGGCGAGCCGCTGGAAACCGGTGGAGGCATTTTTAAAGCCTTGCCGCTGTTGGGCGATAAACCTTTTGTCGTGGTTAACGGCGACATCTGGACCGATTACGACTTCGCCGGGTTGCGCCAACCGCTGGCCGGGCAAGCGCATTTAGTGCTGGTGGACAACCCGGCGCATCATCCCGGCGGTGATTTCTCGCTGAGCGATGGTCACGTGCAGGACGCGCTGCCCGGCGCCGACACGCTGACGTACAGCGGGATTGCGGTCTTGAGCCCGACCCTGTTCGACGGCTCGACAGCGGGGGCATTCAAGCTGGCTCCTTTGCTGCGCACCGCCATGGCTGCAGGTGCAGTTACAGGCGAGCGCTTGCAGGGGCAGTGGGTGGATGTCGGCACACATGAACGGTTGGCAGAGGTTGAGTTGTTGATTAAGGGCAAACACTAAGATGCTGTGGCCAGGGACTCTGATCGGAGCCGGGGCTGGCTTTTTTATCGCCAGCATTCCGGGGGCCATGCTTGGCGCTTTGTTGGGGCAGGCCCTGGACCGGCGCTTGCAACTTCACAGTTGGGCGCAATTGCGTGAGCGTCTGGGCGGCCGCCCGGCCTTGCGCAATGATGAACTGCTGTTTGTGTTACTCGGTCGGCTGGCCAAAAGCGGCGGGCGGGTTGTGGATAAACATATCGAACAGGCGCGCCAGGAAATGCGCCAGCTCGACATGAACCCGGCCGCGCAGCAGCGTGCGATTGCCGCGTTCAACCGGGGCAAGTCCGGGCATGACTCGTTACGCGGTTATCTGCTGCGCTTGCGGGCTCAGCCTGCGGCGGCCGAAGGCGTGCTGCGGGCCTGTTGGCGAATGATTGTGGCGGACGGACGGGTAGACCCCAAAGAGCGAAAACTGATTTTCCAGTGGGGCCGCTGGTTGGGCTGGACCCCGCAGCAAGTGCAACTGCTGGGAGCCGATCACGAGCCGCAGAAAAAAACGCCCGCAACCCGGGGCGGCACGTACCAGCAGGCGCTTGCCTTGCTCGGCGTGACCGCCAGCACCGATCCCGAGCACATCAAACGGGCTTACCGGCGTTTGCTCAGCCGTCACCACCCGGACAAAGTGGCGGGCGCCGGTGCAACCCCGGCGCAGGTGCGTGAGGCCACCGATAAAACCCGCGAGCTGCATCACGCGTATGCGTTGATCCGTGAGTACCGCGGTTTTCGTTAATCCGGCTTATCCACAGCCTTCGGGCTGAGCCAGCCGCGAATCCGGCGCAACAGTTGTTCTTGTTCGGCCTCGCGATTGCCGGCAATGGTGTCCAGGCCTACTTGGTTGAAATTTGAGCGATCCATGCGTTTGCTGGCGTGTAGCCGTTGCAAAGCGGCTTTGCGCATAAGCGGTTTGTCTTTGTAGAACACATCCAGAAGCTCAACCGAGAGCGCCGGGGCCAATACATTGATATCGGGCTCGACCTGAGCCGGTGATTGCGCTGCTACCAGAATGAGCTTTTGCACCTGCTTGGGCTGTTTTTCGTTCAGGTAGCGCGTCGCCCAATAGGCCCCGGTGCCGTGCCCGAGCAGCACAATACTGCGCATGTGTTGCTGTTGAGCGAAGGCAATGGCAGCGTCGATGCGGGCGAAAATTCGCTCGGCGTCAGCGTTGGTCAGCGCTTCCAGGGTTTGCTCGGGTTGCAACTCGGTGTCCGGGTTCTCGGTACCGACACTGGCGGCCTGCTCGATGGGTTTGGCTGTGGTGCTGGCCTCTTTACTGCTACTGTTCGGCGCGGGCTCTGTAGGAATTTTCTCTGGTTCGGCCGCGCGCGGTTGGCTGGCTTCACTGCGCAGGTCAGGCAAGCTCAGGCTCAGGCTGGCCCAGTTGGCGTCTGGCAGTTTGTTGCGCAATGGGCCTACGACCCGTGGCCAGTCCGCGTTTTCACCGGCGCCGGGGACGATTACCACGACGCCGCTGGGGTCGCTGCTGTTGGCCGGTTTCCAGAGCGCCAGAAAAGTGTCCTGCGCGGCTTGCAGTTGTTGCTGCTCAGCGGCCGGCACTTGTCGCTCAAGCGCAGTGGCGTCTTCCTGGCTGCGTTCAGGCAAGGGTTGACGCACCACGGGTGCGGGTTGCGCGGGTGTGGTGTCGGGAGCTGGCTCGGCCGCCAGGACCGGTAAGGCAGATGACAGGTACAACGCCGCCAACGCCAGGCGCAAAGAAGACATAAGTAATTCCAGGCCAGAAGTTATCCCGGCAGCGTAATGGGTGTGAGTGTTGCGATGAAGCGTTTTTGCTATCTGTTGGTTATCGGCTGGTTGTGGCTGCCCTTGATGGGGCACGCGGCGACTATCCCGGCTGCGCAATTAAGTCCCGAGCAACAGCAATGGCTGGCGCAGCATAAAGCGCTGCGGGTCGGCCTGGTGTTGCAGGCGCCTTATGCCACCTTTGACCAACGCTTGCAGCAGTTGTCCGGGGCCAATGTTGAGCTGATGAAATGGCTGGCGCAGAGCCTGGATATTGACCTGACCTGGCGCACCTATCCGGACCTTGAGCAGTTGGAGAAGGCCGCGCGTGAGGGGCAAATCGACATCGCGCCGGGTCTCAAGCAAACCCCGGCCGGGCTGCGCGTGTGGATTTTTTCTGACCCTTATATGCGGGTCCCGCAATTGTTGGTCGGTGAACGCAATGGCTCAGGTTCGGTAGACCTTGATCGCATCGACAGCAAAACCCGTGTCGCCGTGCGGATGCCCGGAGCCACGGCAGACTTTTTGCGCTCCAGTTATCCGGGGCTCAATCTGCAAGGCGTGCCGCTGGAGCGTCAGGCCCTGCAACTCTTACTGAGTCAGCAAGCCACCTATGCGGTGATTGATGAAGCGCAACTGGCGCGGCTTTCTGCCGAGCCTGAGTTCACCGCTTTGGCGGTGGTTGGCGACATTGGCTTGCCGCAGCTTTTGCGGGTGGGTACGCGTCGGGACTTGCCCGAGTTGGCCGGCATCGTGGAGCGCGGGCTCCATGCGATACCAGCACGGGATATGGAGCAACTGCACACGCTTTGGTTGCAGCCCAAGTTCGCGCGCTCAACCCACTCCCCCGGCTTCTGGCAAAACCTCGTGCTGTTGTTCGCGGCGCTGATGTTGGCCAGCATGGCCATTGTGGTGTGGCAGCGCCGCCAGCAGAGTGTTCTGGAGCAGGCGCTGTTAAAAGCCCGCGAAGACCTCGCCGAGGGGGCCGCCAGCGCCGAGGCCCTGCGCCTGACGCAGTTTTCTATCGATAAAAGCCCGGTGGGAATTTTATGGGTTAACTGGGACAGCCATATTCGGTACGCCAATCTGGCGGCCGAAAACATGCTGGGGTATTCGCCGGGCGCGGTACTCGATCGGTCACTGAGTGATTTTGAGCCGGGCCTGGACATGGACCGCTGGTTGGGCTTGTGGCGCCGCGCGCGGGGTAACGAGGACACGGCGCAGCGCATGGAAGCGATTTGCGTGCGGGCTGATGGCAGCGAGTTCCCGGCTGACGTGACCTTGAGCTTCCTGCGCTTTAAACAGGCCGAATACCTGGTGGTTTACCTGCATGACATCACCGAGCGCCGCCGTGTGCAGGCCGCGTTGCAAGAAAGCGATGCGCGCCTGCAAGGCATTGCAGCCAATGTGCCGGGGCTGGTATTTCGACTGGAGCGCTCGTTGCTGACGGGCGAGTTGGATTTCCCTTACATCAGTGAAGGCAGCGAGAGCCTGGTGGGGTTTTCTCCGGCGACCTTACGTCGGCATGACGTTGGCCTGCGCAGCCTCGTGCACCCGGATGACAGAGCCGATTACCATCGGGTGCAGGACGTGGCCATAGACAGTGACAGCGACTGGTCGTGGCAAGGGCGAATCCTGACCCGCGAAGGGCTGCAACGCTGGGCCGAGATCAAAGCCATTACCCGCCGTCTTGAAGACGGTACGGTGGTCTGGGACGGGATTGTCTGGGACATCAGCGAGAGCAAGCGCATCGAGCTGGAGCTGGACAGCTCGCGCGGTCAGTTACGTGAGCTTTCAGCGCACCTGGAGAGCGTGCGCGAGGAAGAAAAGGCGCGAATTGCCCGCGAGGTTCATGACGAGCTGGGGCAAATGCTCACGGTGCTTAAACTCGAAACCTCAATGTGTGAGCTGGCGTATGCGGACCTTGATCCGGGGTTGCGCGAGCGGCTCAATAGCATGAAAAAACTCATCGCCCAGTTGTTCCAGCTCGTGCGCGATGTGGCCACGGCCTTGCGCCCGCCGATTCTGGATGCCGGGATCAGCTCGGCGATTGAGTGGCAGGCCCGTCGTTTTGAAGCACGCTCGAATATCCCGTGTCTGGTACAAGTCCCTGAACAACTGCCGCCGTTGAGTGCGGCCAAGGAAGTGGGCCTGTTCCGGATTTTGCAGGAAGCCCTGACCAACGTGCTGCGCCACGCTGACGCGCAAACGGTTGAGTTGACCTTGAGTGTCGAAGGCCGGGAGTTGTGCCTGACCATCAGTGATGATGGCCGGGGCTTTGAACCGTCGGCCGGGCGCTCGACCTCCTTCGGCTTGGTGGGCATGCGCGAGCGGGTATTGATGCTTGGCGGCACCCTGGACCTGCACAGCGAACCGGGCGAGGGCACTACCTTGGCGGTGCGCGTGCCATTGATTCAACGCCAGCCAGACCCAAGTGACTCTGAATAAGGAAGGACCTGTGATTCGTGTACTGGTAGCAGAAGATCACACCATCGTGCGTGAAGGCATCAAGCAATTGATCGGCCTGGCGAAAGACTTGTTGGTGGTGGGCGAGGCGAGCAATGGTGAGCAATTGCTTGAAACCTTGCGCCATGTGCCGTGTGAAGTGGTGCTGCTGGATATCTCCATGCCGGGGGTGAATGGGCTGGAGGCCATCCCGCGGATTCGTGCGTTGAACAACCCGCCGGTTATTTTGGTGTTGTCGATGCACGACGAAGCGCAAATGGCGGCCCGTGCCTTGAAGTTTGGCGCGGCGGGCTATGCCACCAAAGACAGCGACCCGGCACTGCTGTTGACCGCGATTCGCAAGGTGGCGGCGGGTGGGCGTTATATCGACCCCGAGCTGGCAGATCGCATGGTGTTTGAGGTGGGGCTGACGGATGAGCGGCCGCTGCACGCGTTGTTGTCCGAGCGCGAGTTTTCGGTGTTTGAGCGCCTGGCCCAAGGCGCGAACGTCAACGACATTGCCCAGCAACTGGCGCTGAGCAGCAAGACCATCAGCACCCATAAAGCGCGGTTGATGCAGAAGCTCAATGTCACTTCGCTGGCGGAGTTGGTGAAGTATGCGATGGAGCATAAGTTGATTTGAACCGTAGGAGCGAGCTTGCCTCGCGATTTTTAGAAGGCAAAAAAGATCGCGAGACAAGCTCGCTCCTACAGGTTTCTTTGAGGGTGCATATCTGTTTGCGACAGTTTTATGACGACTCTCAACGTAATCGTTGGGCCGGGTGGCAGGGTGCGTTCTGTTTGCGACATCGCTATAGGGCAATCCCTACAAAGAGCCTTCCAGCCTGCTGATGTAAATCTCTCCTGCGCCCCGATTTCTGCGGGCTGGCACCTTCTTTAGTCTTGGACTACAGCAGTCCAAAACAAAAGGTGCGGTTATGAGTGAGGTCGGTGCAAGCGCTGGGGCGAGTGATGTATTGGTCAGCTTCCGTGGCGTGCAAAAGAGCTATGACGGCGAAAACCTGATCGTCAAAGATCTTAATCTGGATATTCGCAAAGGCGAGTTTCTGACCTTGCTCGGACCGTCCGGTTCGGGCAAAACCACCAGTCTGATGATGCTGGCCGGCTTTGAAACGCCGACCGCAGGCGAGATTTTGCTGGCCGGGCGGGCCATCAATAATGTGCCGCCGCACAAGCGCGACATCGGCATGGTGTTTCAGAACTACGCCTTGTTCCCGCACATGACTGTGGCTGAAAACCTCGGGTTTCCGTTGTCGGTGCGCGGCCTCAACCGCACCGATGTCAGCGAGCGGGTGAAAAAAGTCCTCAGCATGGTCCAGCTCGAAGCGTTTGCGCAGCGTTACCCGGCGCAATTGTCGGGTGGCCAGCAGCAGCGTGTTGCCCTGGCGCGGGCGCTGGTGTTTGAGCCGCAGTTGGTCCTGATGGACGAACCATTGGGCGCACTGGACAAACAGCTGCGTGAACACATGCAGATGGAGATCAAGCACCTGCACCAACGCCTGGGCGTGACCGTGGTGTACGTGACCCATGACCAGGGCGAAGCGCTGACGATGTCGGACCGGGTGGCGGTGTTCCATCAGGGCGAGATCCAGCAGATTGCCCCGCCGCGTACCCTCTACGAAGAGCCCAAAAACACCTTTGTGGCCAACTTTATTGGTGAGAACAACCGCCTCAGCGGCCGCCTGCACAGCCAGGACGGGGAGCGCTGCGTGGTCGAGTTGAGCCGTGGCGAGAAGGTTCAGGCGCTGGCCGTGAATGTGGGCCGCACGGGTGATCCGGTGACGCTGTCGATTCGTCCCGAGCGCATTACCCTCAAGGACGCGAGCGAGTCCTGCGCCAACCGTTTCTCGGGGCGTGTCGAAGAATTTATCTATCTGGGCGACCACGTCCGGGTTCGTCTGGAAGTCTGCGGCAAGACCGATTTCTTTGTGAAACAGCCGATTGCCGAGCTGGACCCCACCCTGGCCGTCGGTGACGTCGTGCCGCTGGGCTGGCAAGTCGAACATGTACGTGCGCTGGACCCTGTATTAGAGGCGAATTGATCGCCCGGCTTCACCCACCCTGCACAGCGGAGAACACACAATGCACAAGACTTTAAAGTTAACGGCTCTGAGCCTCGGCCTGATGTTTGCGGGCAGTGCGCTGGCCGCGACTGACCTGACCGTGGTGTCGTTTGGCGGCGCGAACAAGGCGGCGCAGGTCAAAGCGTTTTACCAGCCGTGGGAAACCAAGGGCGACGGCAAAATCATCGCCGGTGAGTACAACGGTGAAATGGCCAAGATCAAGGCCATGGTCGACACCAAAAGCATCTCCTGGGACCTGGTAGAAGTGGAGTCGCCAGAACTGGCCCGTGGTTGCGATGAAGACATGTTTGAAGCGCTGGACCCTGCACTGTTTGGCAACCCGGACCAGTACGTAAAAGGCGCAATCCAGACCTGCGGCGCGGGCTTCTTCGTGTGGTCAACGGTATTGGCATACAACGCAGACAAACTGAAAACCGCACCGACCAGCTGGGCGGATTTCTGGGACACGCAAAAATTCCCGGGCAAGCGCGGTCTGCGTAAAGGTGCCAAGTACACCCTCGAATTTGCCTTGATGGCCGACGGCGTGGCGCCGAAAGATGTGTACACCGTGCTGGCGAGCAAGGACGGGCAGAACCGCGCCTTCAAAAAACTCGATGAGCTCAAGCCTTTCATCCAATGGTGGGAAGCGGGCGCTCAGCCGCCGCAGTACCTGGCCTCTGGCGACGTGGTCATGAGCTCGGCGTACAACGGCCGGATCGCGGCGGTACAGAAAGAAAGCAATCTGAAGATTGTCTGGAATGGCGGCATTTATGATTTCGATGCATGGGCCATCCCTAAAGGCCTGAGCAAGGCTAAAGCCGACGTGGCGAAGAAGTTCATGGCCTTCACCTTGCAGCCGCAACAGCAGAGCCTCTACTCGCAAAACATTGCGTACGGCCCGGCGAACAAAGAAGCCATGCCTTTGCTGCCTAAAGACGTGCAGGAAGACATGCCGACCGCCCCGCAAAACATCGTTAACCAGGTGCAAATCGACGTCAGCTTCTGGGCTGATAACGGTGAGCAACTGGAGCAGCGTTTCAACGCCTGGGCTGCCAAGTAAGCACTACGCAACGGCGGCGTGGCTGATCTGGCCACGCCGCCATCGTTTAAAGATTTCCGGAGTTCGCCATGGCCATCGCCGTTCCCCTGAACGAGGTCTCCAACACGTCGTTGAAAAAACGCCTAAAGCGTGCCGAACGGGTTAATCGCTGGAAAGCGCAGGCCCTGATCGCACCGTTGGTTATTTTCTTGTTGCTGGTGTTCCTGGTGCCCATCGCGGCCCTGCTCTACAAAAGTGTCGGTAACCCGGAAGTGGTAGAGGGTTTGCCGCGTACAGTGGTGGCCGTGCACAGCTGGGACGGTAAGGGCTTGCCCGCTGAGCCGGTGTACCAGGCGTTGAGCGAAGACTTGGCCGAAGCCCGCAAGAATCAAGTGTTGGGTGATTTGTCCAAGCGTCTGAACATGGAATTGGCCGGCTACCGCAGCCTGCTGATGAAAACCGCCAAGGGGCTGCCGTTCAAGGCGCAGCCAGCGTCTTACAAAGACGCGATGGAAGGCCTGGACGAGCGCTGGGGCGACCCGGCTTATTGGCAGGCGATCAAGCGCAACACCTCAAGCGTTACCCCGTTTTACCTGTTGGCCTCCGTTGATCACCGTATTGACGACTTGGGCGAAATAGCCCCGGCCACCCCGGATCAGTCGATCTATCTGGACATTTTTGCGCGTACGTTCTGGATGGGTTTTGTCATCACCTGCATCTGCCTGGTGCTGGCGTATCCGCTGGCCTACCTGTTGGCCAACTTGCCAGCACGCAAAAGCAACCTGTTGATGATTCTGGTGCTGTTGCCGTTCTGGACCTCGGTGCTGGTTCGGGTCGCCGCCTGGATTGTCTTGTTGCAATCGGGTGGCCTGATCAATAGCGGGCTGATGAGCTTGGGCATCATTGATAAGCCGCTGGAGCTGGTGTTCAACCGCACAGGTGTCTACATCGCGATGGTGCACATCTTGTTGCCGTTCATGATTTTGCCGATCTACAGCGTGATGAAAGGCATTTCTCCGACCTATATGCGCGCAGCGATCTCACTCGGTTGCCACCCGTTTGCCAGTTTCTGGCGAGTGTATTTCCCACAGACCTATGCCGGTGTGGGCGCGGGTTGCTTGCTGGTGTTCATCATTGCGATTGGCTACTACATCACCCCGGCCTTGCTGGGCAGCCCGAACGATCAAATGGTCAGTTACTTCGTGGCGTTCTACACCAACACCAGCATCAACTGGGGTATGGCGACGGCATTGGGCGGCCTGCTGCTGTTGGCGACTGTGGTGCTTTATCTGATTTACAACTGGCTGGTAGGCGCCAGCCGCCTGCGCTTGAGCTAAGGAGATCGCCATGCTGAGTCCTTATATGTCGCCCATTGAGCGGGTGTGGTTTTACAGCTTGCGCATTCTGTGTGGGCTGATCCTGTTGTTTCTGATTTTGCCGGTGCTGGTGATCATCCCGTTGTCCTTCAACTCGGGCAGCTTTCTGGTGTATCCGTTGCAGGGCTTTTCGCTGCACTGGTACCAGGATTTCTTTGGCTCGGCGGAGTGGATGCGGGCCTTGAAAAACAGCGTGATCGTGGCGCCTGCCGCGACGTTGCTGGCCATGGTTTTTGGTACGTTGGCGGCCATTGGCCTGACCCGGGGGCACTTCCCGGGCAAGGCGCTGGTGATGGCCTTGGTCATTTCGCCAATGGTGGTGCCGGTGGTGATTATCGGTGTGGCCAGCTACTTGTTTTTTGCGCCGCTGGGCCTGGGTAATAGCTACTTTTCGTTGATCGTGGTGCACGCGGTGTTGGGTGTGCCGTTTGTGATCATCACCGTGTCAGCGACCTTGCAGGGCTTCAACCAGAACCTGGTGCGTGCTGCGGCCAGCCTGGGGGCTTCGCCGCTGACGGCGTTCCGCCGGGTGACCTTGCCACTGATTGCGCCGGGGGTGATTTCGGGGGCGCTGTTTGCCTTTGCGACCTCGTTTGATGAAGTGGTCGTGACCCTGTTTTTGGCCGGGCCCGAACAAGCGACCTTGCCACGGCAGATGTTCAGCGGCATCCGCGAAAACCTCAGCCCGACCATTGCCGCTGCGGCGACCTTGTTGATTGCCTTCTCGGTGGTGTTGTTGCTGACCCTGGAGTGGTTGCGCGGGCGCAGCGAAAAAATGCGCACGGCCCAGGCGTAAGGGTTACATCCAGCACGCATCCCATAAGGGATAGTCCCCGATTCGTGTGGCCAGGCCCGCACGGATCGGGTTTTGTACGATGTGACGGGCGGTTGCCTTGAGGTCATCTTCACGGCGCAATGCCCTGTCGTGATAACCCTTTTGCCACAGTCGACCACTGGACTGGCTGGCGTTGTTAACGGTCACGCTGCTGCGTGACTTGATGCGGCACATTAATTCGCCCAGTGTTTTGTTGTTCAGTTCGACTAACCAATGAAAATGGTCCGGCATCACGACCCATGCTTTTGATGTCACGATGCCTTCGTCATGGGCTTGTTTAAATTGATCGACTAAAAGCCTGCCTAACTGAAAGTCTTCAAAAACAGGACGTCGTTGATCAGTTGCCGTGGTGAGCAGATACAGTCGTCCGGTTTCGGAGTAGCGGCCTTTTAATAGGCGATTGCTGGTATAGCAACGCGGCATTCCTTTGCCCTCGTTTAGGTCCGTGTTTTTTAAAACTAGCAGTTGGGCGTAGAAGTAGCCGCAGTCTTTATTCGCAAGATATTGCTGGAAGGTCCTTCGGCCCTTATCGCAGCCTTCGGCAGCGACTACATAGGTATGTGCCCTGTAGTCGCTGCCTCAGGCTGCGATCGGGCGGGAAGCGGTCGTGAAGTTGGCATTAGGCGCCAATCATCACGGTGCGGTGGCGCTTCTTGGCAGGGCGTATACAATGCCCGCCACCGTGATTTGCTTATTAAAAGGTGCGTTATGCAGCCCTTCGCTATTGCCCCATCGATTCTCTCTGCCGATTTCGCCCGCCTGGGCGAGGAAGTCGACAATGTACTCGCCGCGGGCGCTGATATCGTGCACTTCGATGTCATGGACAATCATTACGTCCCTAACCTGACCATCGGCCCGATGGTCTGCGCCGCGCTGCGCAAGTACGGCATTACCGCGCCCATTGATGCCCACTTGATGGTCAGCCCGGTCGACCGGATCATTGGCGACTTTATCGAAGCCGGTGCGACTTACATCACCTTCCACCCCGAAGCCACTCAGCACATTGACCGCTCTTTGCAGTTGATCCGCGAAGGCGGCTGCAAGGCGGGCCTGGTGTTTAACCCGGCCACGCCGCTGGATGTGCTCAAGTACGTGATGGACAAGGTCGACATGGTCTTGCTGATGAGCGTTAACCCGGGTTTTGGCGGGCAGAAGTTCATCCCCGGTACGTTGAACAAGCTGCGCGAAGCCCGTGCACTGATCGACGCTTCGGGCCGCGATATCCGCCTGGAAATCGATGGTGGCGTGAACGTCGGCAATATCCGTGAAATCGCTGAAGCCGGTGCAGACACCTTTGTCGCCGGTTCGGCCATTTTCAACACGCCTAACTACGAAGACGTCATCCAGAAAATGCGCGCCGAGCTTGCGTTGGCGCGCCCATGAGCCGTTTTGAGCAGTCGCTCCAGGGGCCGCTGCCTAAATTGGTGATGTTCGATCTGGATGGGACCTTGATCGACTCGGTTCCAGATCTGGCCGTCGCCGTTGAGACCATGCTGCTCAAACTGGGGCGCCCACCAGCGGGTATCGAGAACGTGCGGATGTGGGTCGGCAACGGTGCGCCGTTGCTGGTGCGCCGTGCGCTGGCGGGCAACATGGACGCCAAGGGCGTCGATGACGCCGAAGCCGAGCAGGCGCTGGAAATTTTCATGGAAGCCTACGCGGGCGGCCATGAACACACCAAGGTTTACCCGGGTGTGCGCGAAAGCCTCAAGTGGCTGCAAAAGCAGGGCGTTGAGATGGCCCTGATTACCAACAAACCCGAGCGGTTTGTGGCGCCCCTGCTGGATGAGATGAAGCTGGGCCGGTTTTTTCGCTGGATTGTCGGCGGCGATACCATGGCGCAGAAAAAACCGGACCCTGCAGCGCTGTTTTTTGTCATGAAAATGGCCGGTGTAACCCCGCAGGAGTCGCTGTTTGTCGGCGATTCGCGCAATGACGTGCTGGCGGCCAAGGCCGCAGGTGTGCGCTGTGTTGCGCTGAGCTACGGCTATAACCATGGCCGACCGATTGCCGAAGAATCACCGGATGCGGTCATTGATAACCTGCAAGAGCTGATAGCCGGTTGCTTAGATTCGGCGCCTGAGATAACGTTGGGCGCTCCTGTTCACCCCTCTCAAAGAGATTCCATCGTGGTGGTCACTCGCAAACTCTGGATGAAAGTTATCAAGGCCCTGGCCCGTTGGCGTTGGCGCGCCTGACTTTTATCTGGCCGGAGATCCGGCACGTTTGCATACCTGACTGTTTTACCTCAGACCACGAGGCACCTCATGATCCGCGAAGAATTCCTGCGCTTGGCCGCTGCTGGCTACAACCGTATCCCGCTTGCACGTGAAACCCTTGCTGACTTCGACACGCCGCTGTCGATCTACCTGAAACTGGCCGACCAGCCCAACTCCTATCTGCTGGAGTCGGTGCAGGGCGGCGAGAAGTGGGGGCGTTATTCGATCATTGGTTTGCCATGCCGCACGGTGTTGCGTGCCCATGAGCAGCAGATCCGCATCACCCACGACGGTGTAGAAATCGAAGCTCATGACGTTGAAGACCCGCTGGCTTTCGTTGAGGCCTTCAAGGCGCGTTACAACGTACCGACCATTGCCGGTCTGCCGCGTTTTAACGGCGGTCTGGTGGGGTATTTCGGCTACGACTGCGTGCGTTATGTCGAGAAGCGTTTGGGTAAATGCCCGAACCCGGACCCGCTGGGCGTGCCGGACATTTTGCTGATGGTGTCGGACGCTGTTGTGGTGTTCGATAACCTGGCCGGCAAGATGCACGCAATCGTGCTGGTGGATCCGTCTGAGGCCGATGCCTATGACGAGGGCCAGGCGCGTCTTGAGGCGTTGCTTGAGCAGTTGCGCCAACCGATTGCCCCGCGCCGTGGCCTGGATTTCACCCAGCAGCAAGCGGCAGATCCGGTGTTCCGTTCCAGCTTCACCCAGGCCGACTACGAAAAAGCCGTCGATACGATCAAGGACTACATCCTGGCGGGCGACTGCATGCAGGTTGTGCCGTCGCAGCGCATGTCGATCGACTTCAAGGCTGCGCCGATTGATCTTTACCGCGCGCTGCGTTGCTTCAACCCGACGCCGTATATGTACTTCTTCAACTTTGGTGACTTCCACGTGGTGGGCAGTTCGCCGGAAGTGCTGGTGCGGGTGGAAGACAATCTGATTACCGTGCGCCCGATTGCCGGGACTCGCCCACGCGGCGCCACGGAAGAAGCGGACCTGGCGCTGGAAAAGGACCTGCTGGGGGATGACAAGGAAATTGCCGAGCATTTGATGCTGATTGACCTTGGGCGTAACGACACGGGGCGCGTTTCGGAAACCGGTTCGGTGAAGCTCACCGAGAAGATGGTGATCGAGCGTTACTCCAACGTGATGCACATTGTGTCTAACGTCACTGGCCAGCTCAAAAACGGCCTGACCGCAATGGACGCGTTGCGCGCCATTTTGCCTGCGGGCACGTTGTCGGGTGCACCGAAAATTCGCGCGATGGAGATCATCGACGAACTGGAACCGGTCAAGCGTGGCGTGTATGGCGGCGCAGTCGGTTATTTCGCCTGGAACGGCAACATGGACACGGCCATCGCGATTCGGACCGCAGTGATCAAAGATGGCGAATTGCACGTACAAGCCGGCGGCGGCATTGTCGCTGACTCGGTACCGGCCCTGGAGTGGGAAGAGACGCTGAATAAACGTCGCGCGATGTTTCGTGCCGTAGCGCTCGCTGAACAAACCCCTGCATCCGACGCCTGAGGAGCTTTGCCATGTTGCTGATGATCGACAATTACGACTCTTTTACTTACAACGTTGTGCAATATCTCGGCGAGTTGGGTGCCGAGGTCAAAGTGGTGCGCAACGACGAATTGACCGTGGCCCAGATCGAGGCGCTCAAACCTGAGCGCATAGTGGTCTCGCCCGGCCCGTGCACGCCTAATGAGGCGGGCATTTCCCTTGAAGCGATCAAGTACTTTGCCGGCAAGCTGCCGATTCTGGGTGTGTGCCTGGGCCATCAGTCCATCGGCCAGGCCTTTGGCGGTGACGTGGTTCGCGCCCGGCAAGTGATGCACGGTAAAACCAGCCCGGTCTATCACCTGGACACGGGTGTATTCCAGGGCCTGAATAACCCGCTGACGGTGACGCGTTACCACTCGCTGGTGGTCAAGCGTGAAACCCTGCCGGAGTGCCTGGAACTCACGGCCTGGACGCAACATGCCGATGGTTCGGTTGACGAGATCATGGGCCTGCGCCACAAAACGCTGAACATCGAAGGGGTGCAATTTCACCCGGAGTCGATTCTGACTGAGCAGGGCCACGAACTGTTCGCTAACTTCCTCAAACAAACTGGCGGCACGCGCTAAGGACTTCTTATGGATATCAAAACAGCCCTGAGCCGTATCGTCGGTCACCTTGATTTGAGCGAAACCGAGATGCGCGATGTAATGCGCGACATCATGACCGGCCAATGCACTGAAGCGCAGATTGGCGCGTTCATGATGGGCATGCGCATGAAGAGCGAGAGCATCGACGAAATCGTTGGTGCCGTCACGGCCATGCGTGAGTTGGCGGACAAGGTCGAGCTCAATACCCTGGACGGCGTGGTGGATATCGTCGGCACCGGGGGTGATGGCGCGAACATTTTCAACGTCTCCACGGCGTCTGCCCTGGTGATTTCTGCTGCCGGTTGCACGGTGGCCAAACACGGTAACCGTGCGGTGTCGGGCAAAAGCGGCAGTGCCGACCTGCTTGAGGCTGCCGGTGTGTACCTGAACCTGACACCTGTTCAGGTGGCGCGTTGCATCGACAGCGTTGGCATTGGCTTTATGTTTGCCCAGTCCCATCACGGCGCCATGAAGCACGCGGCCGTCCCGCGTCGCGACCTGGGGCTGCGCACCTTGTTCAACATGCTTGGCCCGCTTACGAATCCGGCTGGTGTGTTGCATCAAGTGGTCGGGGTGTTCAACCAGGCGCTGTGCCGTCCGCTGGCTGAAGTGTTGCAGCGTCTGGGCAGCAAACACGTGCTGGTGGTGCATTCGCAAGACGGTCTTGATGAATTCAGCCTGGCCGCACCAACGTTTGTGGCTGAGCTGAAAAAAGGTGAAATCACTGAGTACTGGGTTCAGCCAGAAGACTTGGGTATAAAGAGCCAGAGTTTGTTTGGCCTGGTGGTGGATAGCCCGGCGCAATCATTGGAGCTGATCCGCGATGCCTTGGGCCGTCGCAAAACTGAGGCTGGCCAGAAGGCCGCTGAAATGATCGTACTCAATGCCGGCGCTGCGCTGTACGCCGCTGACCTTGCCTACACGCTCAAAGAGGGTGTGGCTTTGGCCCACGATGCGTTGCACACAGGTCTGGCGCGAGAAAAACTCGAAGAGCTGGGCGCCTTTACCGCGATCTTCAAGCAGGAGAATGAAGCATGAGTGTGCCTACCGTTCTGGAAAAAATTCTGGCGCGCAAAGTTCAAGAAGTCGCCGAGCGCAGCGCACGCGTGAGCCTGGCGGAGCTTGAAGGTCTGGCGGCTCAGGCTGATCCTGTACGCGGCTTTGCTAAAGCCTTGTTGGCTCAGGCCAAGCTGAAGCAACCGGCTGTGATTGCCGAAATTAAAAAGGCATCGCCGAGCAAGGGCGTGATCCGCGAAGATTTTGTTCCGGCCGACATTGCCAAAAGTTATGAGCTGGGCGGCGCAACGTGTTTGTCGGTTTTGACCGACGTTGACTACTTTCAGGGTGCCGATGCTTACCTGCAACAAGCCCGTGCGGCGTGCAAGTTGCCGGTGATCCGCAAGGACTTCATGATCGATCCTTATCAGATCGTTGAAGCGCGCGCGTTGGGGGCGGATTGCGTTTTGCTGATCGTCTCTGCGCTGGATGACGTGAAGATGGCCGAACTGGCTGCCGTTGCCAAAAGCGTCAACCTGGATGTGCTGGTTGAAGTGCACGATGCCGATGAGCTGGAACGTGCCTTGAAGATCCTGGATACCCCGCTGGTGGGTATCAACAACCGCAATTTGCACACCTTTGAGGTCAGCCTGGAAACCACGCTGGACTTGTTGCCACGGGTGCCGCGAGATCGCTTGGTGGTAACCGAGAGCGGGATTCTCAACCGCGCCGACGTTGAGCTGATGGAAATCAGCGAGGTGTATTCGTTCCTCGTCGGTGAGGTGTTTATGCGCGCTGAACAGCCAGGCGTTGAGCTGCAGCGTTTGTTCTTCCCGGAGCGCAGCGTGCACGTGGCAGGCTCGACGCTGGACTAACCCGTTTTGTCTCAGGCAGGTCTCTATGGCGCTTATCCAGCAACTCACCGTCGAAGCAGGTCTTAAAGCCGAGCAGGATTTGCTGGCTTCGGTGTGTGCAGGGCAGGCTGAGGCGGGTGTGCTGTTCTGGCAGCCCACTGACCTTGCGCTGGTGATGCCTCGGCGTTTGAGCCGGTTGGCCGGGTTTGATCAAGCCAGTGTTGAATTGGCCGCCATTGGTTGGCCGATTTTGTTGCGTGAGACGGGTGGAGAGCCCGTTCCTCAATCGCCTTCTACGGTCAATATCGCGCTGGTGTATGCACCGCCCCGCAGCGAAGGCGATCACGGTCGTATCGAAACGGCCTATCGCCGCTTGTGCGACCCGATCTGTGATCTGTTGACGGCCTTGGGTGGCACGGCGTCTTTAGGCGAAGTCGAAGGCGCCTTTTGTGATGGCCGTTTTAACGTCAATCTCAATGCCCGCAAACTGGTTGGCACGGCTCAGCGCTGGCGCCAAAGCCAGGGCGGCCAACGGCCTGTGGGTCTGGTGCACGGTGCATTGCTGGTTGAGGATGAACGTGAGTCGATGGTGGCTGCCGTCAATCGTTTCAATCAGCGCTGTGCGCAAGATCAACACTGCCTCGCTGACAGCCATATTGCCTTGCATGAAGTGTTTGCCGCGCCCGATTTCTTCGAGCGCCTGGGGGCCAGTTATCAACAGATTCTGGCGCCCCTGCTGCGCCCTTAGCGGGTGCCGTACACCACCATGGTTTTGCCTTTGACGCTGACCAGGTTTTGTTCTTCAAGACCTTTGAGCACACGGCCGACCATCTCTCGTGAACAGCCGACGATTCTGCCGATTTCCTGACGCGTGATTTTGATCTGCATCCCGTCCGGGTGGGTCATGGCGTCGGGCTGTTTGCACAGGTCCAGCAAGCAACGTGCGACCCGCCCGGTGACATCAAAGAACGCCAAGTCTCCCACCTTGCGGGTGGTGTTACGCAGACGCTGAGCAATCTGGCCGCTCAGGGAGTAGAGAATCTCGGGTTCTTGTTGTGCGTACTCTCGGAACTTTACGTAGCTGATCTCTGCGACTTCGCATTCAGTCTTGGCTCGAACCCAAGCGCTGCGGGGTTGTTCTTGCCCTGCCTGTTCAAACAAACCCAGCTCGCCAATGAAGTCGCCTGAGTTGAGGTAGGCAATGATCATCTCGCGCCCTTCGTCGTCCTCAATCAGGATGGTGACAGAGCCTTTGAGGATGAAAAACAGCGTGTGTGAGTGTTCGCCTGCGCAGATGATATTGCTCTTGGTTGGATAGCGTCTGCGTTGGCAATGAGTCAAAAATTTGTCGAGATTCTTGATCTTGGATAGAGGGGTAATAGCAACCATGGTTGTATCCCGAAAGCGTACACAGTAAGGGGCAGATCTAATTTTATATAGAGCGCTGGCTGGCTGGCGCCAGTGATTTGGCGCCAGCTTAACAGACAGATTCTGTATGGTTTGTAGATTTTTTATTATGGGCTGACGGATAAAGCCTTTGGTGCGGTGAGTCACCGCTTTAAGGCCCTGTGCTAAGCTGGCGCCCCTTTTAGAACAGTGGAGTCTGGGTGATGAAGGCACGCATTCAATGGGCAGGTGAAGCCATGTTTCTGGGCGAATCAGGGAGTGGCCATGTGGTTGTCATGGACGGCCCTCCTGAGAGTGGCGGTCGCAACTTGGGTGTAAGACCTATGGAAATGCTCCTGCTGGGGCTCGGCGGCTGCAGCAACTTCGATGTCGTCAGTATCCTCAAGAAGTCGCGTCAGCCGGTTGAAAGCTGCGAGGCTTTTCTGGAAGCAGAACGCGCCACTGAAGACCCAAAAGTGTTCACCAAGATCCACCTGCACTTTGTCGTCAAGGGCCGTGGCCTGAAAGAAGCTCAGGTTAAGCGTGCCATCGAGCTGTCTGCCGAGAAGTATTGCTCGGCGTCGATCATGCTGGGCGCAGCAGGTGTAGCTATTAGCCACGATTATGAAATTGTTGAGCTAGGCTGAGCCGACATCCAATTTACATAAAAGCATTGCAGACTCTGGCGATCAGAAGCTGACGTCTGCATAATGCGCCACTTTTTTAAGGGCAGTGGCAGGGAATAACCCCGGCTCACGTCCGAACAAATAACCAAAATCGCCATCGCGAAGAGGTGTTAACCGTCCTACGCAGGTGCGTCCACGCACTTGACGGGCATGCTGGATCACGCGGCCGAGCCGCATCGACATAGAGAGTTTTATAACGGTGAAAAGCAAACTCAAGCTCCACGGGTTCAATAACCTGACAAAGACCTTGAGCTTCAACATCTATGACATCTGCTACGCGGAAACCCCGCAAGACCAGCAGGCATACGTTGAGTACATCAATCAAGAGTACGACGCAGAACGCCTGACGCAGATCCTCACAGATGTGGTCGATATCATTGGGGCCAATATCCTGAACATCGCTCGTCAGGATTACGATCCACAAGGCGCCAGCGTCACTATTCTGATTTCTGAGCAACCGGTAACGCCTACCGAAAGCCAGATCGAAGAATCCCCTGGCCCGCTGCCTGAGACCATTTTGGGTCATCTCGACAAAAGTCATATCACGGTACACACCTATCCAGAGATTCATCCTGTGGACGGTATTGCGACTTTCCGTGTGGATATCGACGTGTCGACGTGCGGCGTTATTTCACCGCTTAAAGCTCTCAACTATCTGATCCATCAGTTTGATTCGGATATCGTGACGGTCGACTATCGTGTGCGTGGTTTTACCCGCGACGTAGAAGGCAAAAAGCACTTTATCGATCACGAGATCAACTCGATCCAGAACTACCTCTCCGAAGACACTCGCGACGGTTACCAGATGACCGACGTGAACGTGTACCAGGAAAACCTGTTCCACACCAAGATGCTGCTCAAGAACTTCGAACTGGATAATTACCTGTTCGGCGACGCGACCAGCAATCTGTCGGTTGAACAACGTGCGCAGGTCACTGAGCGCGTGAAGCATGAAATGCTCGAAATCTTCTACGCCCGCAATATGGGGTAAGGTTTCGCGCAACAAAAAAAGGCGGCTACCGAGAGGTAACCGCCTTTTTTATGGCCCGCATGCCGGGATCAGATGCGATAGGTGCTTTTGGTCATGACTTTCGCCAGCAGACTCATGCCAAATTTTACCGGCGCCGGGAAGCGGTAGCCGCCCGCGTTCAGTGCTGACTCGGCGTGTTGCTCTTCGTCGAGGCGCATCTGCTCGAGGATGGCGCGCGATTTTTCATCTTCGGCAGGCAGTTGCTCAAGGTGCTCGTTGAGGTGTTTGCACACTTGGTCTTCAGTTGCGGCAACAAAGCCGAGGCTGACCTTGTCGCTGATCAGGCCGGCGACAGCGCCAATGCCAAATGACATGCCGTAGAACAGCGGGTTGAGCACGCTGGTATGGCTGCCCAGTTGGTGGATACGGTGTTCGCACCAGGCCAAGTGGTCGATTTCTTCTTCGGCGGCATGTTCCATCGCTTCGCGCACGTGGGGCAATTTGGCGGTCAAGGCCTGCCCTTGGTACAGCGCTTGGGCGCATACCTCGCCGGTATGGTTGATGCGCATCAGCCCGGCCACGTGGCGGGCGGTTTTTTCATCGAGCGGCTTTTCGGTTTTGACAATGGCCGGGGAAGGGCGATGCGGCTGACCACTGAAGGGCAGCAGGGTGCGCATGGCGGTATCGGCTTGCAACAGGAGACGGTCAATCGGCGAGTAGTGACGTTGGGTAGTCATGCTTACCTCCGGAAAAAATCACGGCGGCCAGTTTACCTCAAACGCGCAGGCAGGGTTTGCGTTGGATCATGCGGCGGCGTGGGAGCGGTGGCCCCCACTGTGTATACGGTCGGGCAGGGCGATCAGCCCGGCGGCCAGTTCATCTGGCGCTGACCCAGGACGTGCATGTGAATGTGGTAAACCGTCTGGCCTCCATTTTCATTGCAGTTCATCACCACGCGAAAACCGTCTTCGCAACCCAGCTCTTTGGCCAGGCGCTGCGCGGTAAACAGGATATGACCGGCCAGCGGTTTGTCTTCTTCGGTCAGGTCATTGAGGGTGGCGATGTGTTTTTTTGGAATGACCAAAAAGTGAATCGGCGCTTGGGGGGCAATATCGTGAAAAGCCAGCACTTGATCATCCTCGTAGATGATCTTGGCCGGTATTTCACGGTTGATGATTTTGGTGAACAGAGTATCCAAAGCGTTGTCTCCGTGAGTGAAGTCCGGTCTGAGTGTACTCACGGACACGGATTACGCCCAGCCTCGTTAACGCGGGCAGTAAGATTTGTTCACTGAGGCTGCGATTTTGCGGGTCAGCCAACGAGAAAGCAGGCGTGGCATACGCGTGAGCCAGCGGTTGCGCCAGCCGGGCATGATAATCGCCTTGTTCTTGTCGAGAGCCCGCACAGTGAAAAGGGCAACTTCTTCGGGGCTCAGGGCACTTTTATTACGTTTGACGGCTTCCGGGTTCATGTTTGCCGCGTCGAAAAAGCCGGTGCGGGTGACACCGGGGCAGAGCACCGAGACTTTGATGCCGGTTTTTTTCACTTCTTCGCGTAAGCCCTCGGAGAAATGCAGTACATACGCTTTACTCGCGAAGTAGGTGCTAAGCCACGGGCCGGGCTGGTAGGCGGCGATCGAGGAAACGTTGAGGATTTGCCCGCCACCCTGCACGGCCATCATGTTGCCAATGGCATGGCACATGCGGGTCAGGGCCAGGATGTTGAGCTCGATCAGGTCTTGCTCGGCGCTCCAGTCATGGGCGAGGAATGGCCCGCAAGTGCCAATACCGGCGCAGTTGATCAGCAAGTCGATTTGCCGGTCACCTTCTTCCAGTTCCAGCAAGAAGCCCGACAGGCGCAAGGGCTCGCCCAAGTCACAGGCGCGGAACAAGACCTCGACACCGAAACGCTGGGTCAACTCAAGCGCAATGCTTTCCAGCGCATCGCGCTGACGGGCAACCAGGATGAGGCTGCGCCCGCGGCGGGCAAGCGCTTCTGCCAAGGCCAGGCCGATGCCACTGGAAGCGCCAGTGATCAAAGCGTAACGGGTCATGTTTCTCTCCATCGCAACGGTACAGTCCGGTGACAATGATGTCCCTGGCGTTAACGCGTTCATTTAGCTGCGCAGTTTACAGGGTGTTGCTGGTGGCTGCGTTGATCAACGTTGCCATTAGGCCTAAAGCGAAGAGCGCCGCCATCACGAACAGGCTCAAACCGATAAAGAAAATGATGATCCACGCGCCGATGGTGACTGAGCGGTTGTTGGGCGGTGGCGGCGGGCCGTATTTATTCGGGCCTTCTGTGCCGGGCATCAGGAGCATCATGACCGCGAGCACCAGGTTGGCCATCGGTACCAGATGCAGCAGTAACATCCAGGCGGACCAATTGAGGTCATGCAGGCGCTGGGCGCCAATTCTCAGGCTAATGAACGCATAAGCAATGGCCAGTGTTACGCCACAGGTAATACCCAATGTGGGTGAAACATTGACGGCCAGCAGTACCAATACCCCGGTCACGATAGCAATGAGGGTGATCACGGTGCTCCAGACCAAAAATCGCAAACGGCCAATGCGACCGTCAAACCCCAGAGGGTCCAGCGTGGCGAAAGGTGCTTCTGAGGGTGTATTGCCCGGGATTGGTTCTGGCATGAAGGCTTCCTTGTCGGTGTGTCTTTAAAAAAGCCCGCCGGGTGGGCGGGCTTCTAGGTGTCAGTGTCGCGGCCAGTGCTGGGCCAGCTGTGAGGTAAGGCTTAACGCTGTGCGGTACTCCTCGTCCATGCGGGTAATTAATTGCTCGGTTGTCGGGAGATCGGTGATTTCTCCTACACCCTGACCCGCGGACCATACGGTTTTCCAGGCTTTGGCTTCGTCGGTGAGCGGCTTGAGTTTTACTTCGCCCTGGGTTTTAAGGGCTGCCAGATCAAAACCTGCATTCTCAAGGCTTTGACGCATAAAGCTGGCGGGTACGCCCGATACCGCCGCGGTGTGGATGATATCGGCGGCATGGGAGGCCAGAAGCATCTCTTTATACGCGTCAGGGGCATGGCTTTCCTGGGTGCTGATAAAGCGTGTACCCAAGTAGGCGAGGTCTGCGCCCAACACCTGAGCGGCCAAAATTTCGTGGCCGTGGTTGATGCAACCGGCCAGCAGAATGGTTTTGTCGAAGAACTGACGAATCTCTGCCACCAGCGCGAGCGGGCTCCAGGTGCCAGCATGGCCACCGGCGCCTGCGGCCACTGCAATCAGGCCATCGACACCCGCTTCTGCGGCTTTTTCGGCATGGCGGCGGGTGGTCACATCGTGGAAAACCAGTCCGCCATAACTGTGGACGGCATCAACGACCTCTTTAACTGCGCCCAGGCTGGTGATGACGATGGGCACTTTATGCTCAATGCAAATCGCCAGATCCGCCTGCAGCCGTGGGTTGCTGTTGTGCACAATCAGGTTAACGGCGTAGGGCGCCGGGTTTTCCAATGTCGCCAGCCCGGCTTCGATCTCTTCAAGCCAGGCTTTGAAACCACTGCTGTCACGTTGATTGAGCGCCGGAAAGCTGCCCACGACACCATTGCGGCAACACGCCAGGACGAGTTGCGGGTTGGAAATCAGGAACATGGGCGCGGCAACTACCGGCAGGCGCAAGCGTTGATCCAGCAAAGCAGGCAGTGACATTGGATAACCTCAGAGTTGGGAGAGTTAAATTCAGAACGGTTTGACCACCACCAGGATGACGATGGCCAGCAGGAATAAAACAGGGACTTCGTTGAACCAGCGATAAAACACGTGGCTGCGCGTGTTCTCGCCACGGGCAAAGCGTTTTACCTGAGCGCCACACATGTGGTGATAACCGATCAGCAGGAACACGAGGGTCAGTTTGGCGTGCATCCACCCTTGGCTGAGAAAGCCCGGGGTCAGGTAGAGCAGCCAGCCGCCGAAGATCAGGGTGGCGATCATTGCGGGGCCCATGATGCCGCGATACAGCTTGCGTTCCATGAGGCTGAATCTTTCTTTGCTGACGGAATCTTCGCTTTGTGCGTGGTAAACAAAGAGGCGGGGCAGGTAAAACAGGCCTGCAAACCAACAGACGATGCTGATGATGTGGAAGGCTTTGATCCATAGATAAAGCATTTTTAGTTATTCCCAGGTTCACGGTAGACCAAATAGTAGTAGTAGAGCATCTGAGAGTCACCTTGACGGTTGTCGCAGGGGCGCGGTGTCCCTATTATCGAGGGCTTTCCAGTGGGTTCGTTGAGGGCAGGTTATGGTCAAGGTCGGTATTGTCGGCGGCACGGGTTACACCGGTGTCGAATTACTGCGTTTGCTGGCACAGCATCCGCAAGCTGAAGTGGTTGCCATCACTTCTCGATCCGAGGCGGGCCTGCCAGTTGCCGATCTGTACCCGAACCTGCGCGGTCACTATGACGGCCTGGCGTTCAGCGTGCCGGACACTCAGACATTGGCGGCCTGCGATGTGGTGTTTTTCGCCACGCCTCACGGCGTTGCTCATGCACTGGCTGGTGAATTGCTGGCGGCTGGAACCAAGGTGATCGACCTGTCTGCAGACTTCCGTTTGCAGGACGCGGATGAGTGGGCCAAGTGGTACGGTCAGCCGCACGGCGCGCCAGAGTTGTTGAAGGAAGCTGTTTATGGCTTGCCTGAGGTTAACCGCGAGCAGATCAAACAGGCCCGCCTGATTGCGGTACCGGGTTGCTATCCAACGTCTGCTCAGCTGGGCTTTTTGCCGTTGCTGGAAGCGGGGCTGGCTGATACCTCTGTGCTGATTGCTGACTGTAAGTCGGGAGTCAGCGGTGCCGGGCGCGGTGCCAGTGTCGGCTCGTTGTATGCCGAGACGTCCGAAAGCATGAAAGCTTATGCGGTAAAAGGGCATCGCCATTTGCCAGAAATTCGTCAGGGCCTGCGCCGTGCTGCGGGTAAAGACGTGGGTTTGACCTTCGTCCCACATCTGACGCCGATGATTCGTGGTATTCATTCCACGCTTTACGCCACTGTGGTGGATCGCTCGGTCGACTTGCAGGCGTTGTACGAAAAGCGTTACGCCAACGAGCCTTTTGTCGACGTGATGCCTGCTGGCAGCCACCCGGAAACCCGCAGTGTGCGCGGGGCGAACGTGTGCCGTATCGCGGTGCACCGCCCGCAGGACGGCGACCTGGTCGTGGTGTTGTCGGTTATCGATAACCTGGTTAAAGGGGCTTCTGGCCAAGCGGTGCAGAACATGAACATCCTGTTCGGTTTGGATGAGCGCCTGGGCTTGTCTCACGCAGGAATGTTGCCGTAAGAGCAGCTGTAAGCTTCAAGTTGTGAGCGGCAGGCGTGCAACTTGAAGCTTGCCGCTGCTCCCTTAATAGTTGACCGCTTTTCTAGGAGAAGCGGATAATGCGCTTCATCACGCATTATGGCGGCATAGCGCCGGGAGATAGTCAGCATGAGCGTCGAATCCTTCACCCCCACGGCTTTGCAATTCACCGAAGGTGCTGCGCACAAGGTGAAGAGCCTGGTCGATGAAGAGGGTAATGATCGTTTGAAGTTGCGCGTATTTGTAACGGGCGGCGGTTGTTCCGGTTTTCAGTATGGTTTTACTTTCGATGAAGACGTGGCCGACGATGACACCATCGTCGAGCGCGAAGGCGTAAGCCTGGTGGTCGATCCGATGAGCTTCCAGTACTTGGCGGGTGCCGAGGTGGATTATCAGGAAGGCCTGGAAGGTTCGCGTTTTGTCATCAAGAACCCGAATGCAACCACGACCTGTGGTTGCGGATCATCGTTCTCGATTTAATGTCGCGATACCTGCTACACCCTTAACGCCGCGTAGAATCGCGGCGTTTTGCTGTCTGCGATCAGGTGGGGTAAATAGCGCCCAGAACACGCGGGCCGCGCGCGCCGGTGACGCTTGGGCGGTTGGTGGGGATGTTTTCAAGGCAGCAGTGTGCAAGCCATGCAAAGGCCATCGCCTCAACCCAGTCTGGATCAACGCCTTTGGCCTGGGTGCTGCTGACCTGTGTTTGCTCCAGCAACTGAGCGAGGCGGGTCATCAGTGCACCGTTATGCGCGCCACCCCCGCATACCAACAGTTCGCTGGTATTCGCTTGGGCTGCCTGCAGTGACTGCACGATAGTCTGCGCGGTGAGCTCCAGCAGGGTGGCTTGAACATCTTCTGCGGCAAAAGCCGGAAGCGTGTTCAGGTGATTCTGCAACCATGGGAGGTTAAACACCTCGCGGCCTGTGCTCTTTGGGCCTTTTGTTTGGAAGAAAGGGTCACTCAGCAAGGTGCTGAGCAGAAGAGGAGCGACCTTGCCGCTGGCTGCCCATTGGCCATTTCGGTCATAGAGTTCATTGCGTTGCGTTTGTATCCAGGCATCCAGCAGAACATTCCCCGGGCCGCAGTCGAACCCTGCGACGGGGTTTTCAGGAGTAATCAGGCTTAAATTGCTGAACCCTCCTACGTTCAATACGGCCCGGTAGCCTACATCATCGGTAAACAAGGCTTCATGGAAGGCTGGAACCAGCGGTGCGCCTTGACCGCCTGCGGCTACGTCGCGACGGCGGAAATCACTCACTACGCAAATATGGGTGAGCTCTGCCAGCAAGGAAGGGTTACCGATCTGGACGGTGAAACCTTGTGTCGGCTCGTGCCGGATCGTCTGGCCATGGCTACCAATGGCGCGGATGGCGCTGGGCGACAGTTGCTGCTGCTTGAGCAGGCTATTGATGCCTTGAGCTGCGAGTTCGACCCAATGGTTTTCAGCGATTGCGCTACGGGCTATTTCGTCTGGTCCGCTGCTGCACAAACCCAGTAGTTCACTGCGCAGTGCATCTGGCATGGGCGTGTAGTGGGTGGCGAGCAGTTTGATGCTCGCTCCCAGCTCTATAAGTGCAATGTCCAGACCGTCCAGGCTGGTGCCGGACATTACGCCTATATAGAGAGCCATGGCTTAGCGCTTGCTCGAAGCCAGGAGAGTGGCTTTCTCTTGGTTCATGCGGGCCATCAGCGGCTGGCTTTGTTGCAGGAAGCGAGTGCGCTCGGCTTTTGCAATCGGGTCGGCCATTGGCAGCTTTTGGCCAAGCGGGTCTACGTGAACGCCATTGACCTGGAACTCGTAATGCAGGTGCGGGCCGGTGGAGAGGCCCGTCGTACCGATGTAACCAATCACTTGGCCTTGCTTCACTGTGCCACCGGTTTTAATGCCTTTGGCGAAGCCTTGCATGTGCCCGTACAGGGTGCGGTAAGTATTGCCGTGCTGAATGATCACGGTGTTGCCGTAGCCACCTTGGCGGCCTGCAAGGAAGACTTTGCCATCGCCCGTTGCTTTGATCGGTGTGCCGCGCGGAGCCGCATAATCGACGCCTTTGTGGGCACGGATTTTGTTCAGGATGGGGTGCTTGCGGCCTGAAGAGAAGCGCGAGCTGATGCGGGCAAAATCAACTGGAGTACGGATGAAGGCTTTGCGCATGCTGTTGCCGTCAGCGGTGTAGTAATTGCTGATGCCTTGTTTGTTGGTGTAGCGCACGGCGGTGTAGGTTTTGCCGCGGTTGGTAAAGCGGGCAGACAGGATGTTGCCGGTGCCGACGGTCTTGCCGTTAATGACTTTTTGCTCGTAGATGATTTCGAACTGGTCGCCTGGGTGGATGTCCTGGGCGAAGTCGATGTCGTAGCCGAACACCTTGGCCATTTGCATGGTCATGCTGTGTGGCAAGCCTGCACGCTGGCCGGAGGCAGACAAGGAACTGGTGATGACGCCGTGTACGTAGGCGGATTTGAGAGTCGGTTGTGCGGTAACGCGACGAAACGTGTAGCCCTTGGCGCTTTTGGTGAGGGTTATGGTTTCAAGATCACTTATCTGGCTGTGCAGGTTGTTTAGCTGACCGTCAGGGCCCATTTCAAACTCAAGTTTCTGGCCGTGTTTGAGCTGGCTGAATTGCTTGGCTTGTTTGTCGCTGGCCAAAATTTCATGAACGGAGGACGCGGGCAGGCCTACTTTTTCGAATAAAGTAGACAGCGTATCGCCTTTGGTAACGACCACTTCACGATGGTTTGGGGCTTTGGGTTCTTCGACTTTGGCGGTGGCTTCAGGGGTGCTGTCTGGCTGTTCTATTTGAGCAAAAGGCGCTGGGGTGGCGTCGTTGGTCGTCTGGACCAACTCTTCGCTGCCTTGGTCTTGCTTGAGTTGCTCGCCAGGGGTTTCCAGTTCGAGGCTCAGGGTTGTTCTTTTTGCTTCTACTTCGCTCGATGGGAAAACCAACAAAGCCAAGCTTAAAAGGGCGGCGATACCACTTGCGGCAAGCAGGTGGGTCTTCGGATAAAGCGGTGGCGCTTTAGGCGGTTGACTGGTCATAGATAATTTGACTTTGAATAAAGGATGAATTGGAAAAGATGACTGACACGGTAAAGATGAAATAACTGTATAAAATATAACCAAATCACCCTTGAAGCAAGTCGACGAACCTTTCCTGGGCGGATGGTCGCCATATGCCGGGCAGAACTTGTAATTAGTCTCTGATCTTGTATGGTTGGTTCCTTTTTGAATTTGAGCCTTACGGGTCTGATATGAAGTCGGTTGAAGAGCAGCTAGCGCTAATCAAGCGTGGTGCCGAAGAGGTGCTGGTCGAGTCTGAATTGGTCGAGAAACTCAAGCGCGGCCAGCCGTTGCGTATTAAGGCAGGTTTCGACCCGACGGCGCCGGATCTGCACTTGGGGCACACCGTGCTTATTAATAAGCTGCGTCAGTTCCAGGATCTGGGGCATCAGGTGATTTTCCTTATTGGGGACTTCACCGGGATGATTGGCGACCCAAGTGGCAAGAGTGCTACGCGTCCTCCGCTGACGCGCGAGCAAGTGCTCGATAATGCCGAGACTTATAAAACCCAAGTCTTCAAGATTCTTGATCCGGCCAAGACCGAGGTGGCGTTCAACTCCACCTGGATGGATCAAATGGGGCCTGCTGACTTTATTCGTCTGACGTCTCAGTACACCGTTGCTCGCATGCTAGAGCGCGATGACTTCGATAAGCGCTACACCACCAACCAGCCAATCGCTATTCATGAGTTCCTTTATCCGTTGGTGCAGGGTTATGACTCTGTTGCGCTGAAGGCCGATGTTGAGCTGGGTGGTACTGACCAGAAGTTCAACTTGCTGATGGGGCGTGAGTTGCAGCGCGGTTACGGCCAGGAAGCTCAGTGCATCGTGACGATGCCGCTGCTTGAGGGGTTGGACGGTGTTAAGAAGATGTCCAAGTCTTTGGGTAACTACGTCGGGATCCAGGAAGCGCCGGGCGTGATGTACAGCAAGCTGGTTTCTATCCCGGATGCGTTGATGTGGCGTTACTTCGAATTGCTGAGCTTCCGTTCGATGGACGAAATCAATGCTTTGCGTGCTGATGTTGAGGCGGGGGCTAATCCGCGTGACATCAAGATCAAGCTGGCTGAAGAGATCGTGGCGCGTTTCCATGGTGAAGAAGCGGCAGCTAGTGCTCATCGCGGTGCGGGTAACCGGATGAAGGATGGTGAGTTGCCGGATGACTTGCCTGAGATTGAGCTCGTATCGGCAGAAGACATGCCGATTGCGGCCGTCCTTAATAAAGCAGGCCTGGTGAAGAACTCTGCGGTTGCGCGGGATTTGCTGGGCTCGGGTGGTGTGCGTATAGATGGTGAGGTGGTTGATCGCTCCTATATATATGCAGTGGGTTCGACTCACGTTTGCCAGGCTGGCAAGAAGTCTTTTGCGCGAATTACGCTAAAAGCTGAATAAATCTGAAATTAGTGCTGGACGGCGCATTTTATTAGCCTATAATGCGCCCACTTCCGGCGCAGTCGAAACGTAAAACTCCTTGAATATCAACGAGTTGGATGGTTTTGACGGTGCCAGCTTCAATTCATCGAAGCAGGAAATGAGGTGT
>NZ_WIVZ01000183.1:0-227 GCF_009600325.1 Pseudomonas sp. FSL R10-2189 | reverse complement strand
TGGCGTCCCCTAGGGGACTCGAACCCCTGTTACCGCCGTGAAAGGGCGGTGTCCTAGGCCACTAGACGAAGGGGACAAAAACCTTCTATTTGATCAGCGCTGAGTGCTGATCGATTCAATGCCGGTGTGGCCAGGCAGTGAACCTAAAATTTGGTGGAGCTAAACGGGATCGAACCGTTGACCTCTTGCATGCCATGCAAGCGCTCTCCCAGCTGAGCTATAGCCCC
>NZ_WIVZ01000182.1:0-227 GCF_009600325.1 Pseudomonas sp. FSL R10-2189 | reverse complement strand
GCGTCCCCTAGGGGACTCGAACCCCTGTTACCGCCGTGAAAGGGCGGTGTCCTAGGCCACTAGACGAAGGGGACACAAACCCTTCTAACAGTGATCAGTGCTGAGTACTGATCGATTCAATGCCAGTGTGGCCCGGCATTGAACTGTAAATTGGTGGAGCTAAACGGGATCGAACCGTTGACCTCTTGCATGCCATGCAAGCGCTCTCCCAGCTGAGCTATAGCCCC
>NZ_WIVZ01000181.1:0-227 GCF_009600325.1 Pseudomonas sp. FSL R10-2189 | reverse complement strand
GGCGAAAGATAGAGCTTTTGCTGAGCAACCTTGAACTCTGTAACGTCCGTTACCCACTTCTGGTTAGGGCGCTGAGCAATGAAGTTGCGCTCCAATAGATTCGGTGCGGTCCTGCCGACAGCCCCTCGATACGAGCGATACTTCTTGGGGCGCACAATCGAACGCAGTCCCAGCTCAACCATCAACCGCTCCACGAGCTTTTTGTTGACCAAAGTGCCCAAGCTCCT
>NZ_WIVZ01000180.1:0-229 GCF_009600325.1 Pseudomonas sp. FSL R10-2189 | reverse complement strand
CATAGGTATAGGAGGCAAATATGAGGCTTATTTTTGTAGGGATCGCATTTAATGAATGTCCTATTAGCAGCAGTTTGTGGCACAAACGAGGCGCGGATGCCTATCCTGCACTAGCTTCTTTTCTCCTCGAAAAAAATAAGCCCTTCATACGCTTTTAATACGTATTTGATGTACCGGTGAGACGCCAAATAGCCATTAATCAATCATTTTTCATGATTTGGCTCCAAAC
>NZ_WIVZ01000179.1:0-230 GCF_009600325.1 Pseudomonas sp. FSL R10-2189 | reverse complement strand
TCTTGGTCTACGGCGAATAGCGTCAGGGTAAAGTCCAGCGAAAGGCTCACGGATATAGCATTACCGCTATAGAAAGATTCGTAGGTTTTTTCGGTATCCGTCTTAATGGTCAATGTGTGGGTGCGATACATACCGCCACCGTCGAAATTAACCGTTAATTGCTGGGTGACCGAATTGTATGAGGTGGTCAGATTGGACGGCGGGGAAGGAGGCGTCACACTGGGCTGATA
>NZ_WIVZ01000178.1:0-232 GCF_009600325.1 Pseudomonas sp. FSL R10-2189 | reverse complement strand
GCATCCCTAGAGGGTGTAGACAAAATAAAGTAAACTTCTTGCCTCCTTTCTATGCAGCATTGAGCCATGCCTAAAACTGGACGCCCACCGGTAATCGCTGCGCACCATTATCCTCTGCTGGCCAGGCTCGCTCATACGCAGCCTTATTCCAGTCAAGCCGAACTGGCGCAAGCATTCCATGCAGAAACGGGCATCACCGCGCATCCCGACACCTTTGCAAAAGCGCTGAGAC
>NZ_WIVZ01000177.1:0-234 GCF_009600325.1 Pseudomonas sp. FSL R10-2189 | reverse complement strand
ACCTGGACGATTCCTATCAGCCGGCAAGCATTCGAGACTGACCCGGTCCTATGGCTCACCTATTGCCGCTGCAATAGGCGAAACAATAGGTCGAGCAATAGCACGGCCAAGAGCCAAAACCATAGAAACCAACAGCAAAGTGCCGTCACCCCTACGGTGTTCCGTGGCCGCCCCTGCGGGACGACCAAACCTCCCGGGGGAGCGCCCCGGAAGGTCTTTAGGGTTCTGAATCGC
>NZ_WIVZ01000176.1:0-236 GCF_009600325.1 Pseudomonas sp. FSL R10-2189 | reverse complement strand
CTCCAGATACTCAAAAGTCAGGAACACAACAAGGCGGTTTACACCGGCCTCCAGATCTGCGCTTCCGTCTGGGCCTGCCCGGTTTGCGCTGCCAAGATCAGCGAGCGTCGTCGTGCCGAACTCGTGGCCGCTTTGGCCGTTGCTCGATCCATGGGCATGCAGGTCTATTTGCTGACCCTGACTGTTCCTCATGGCTTGGGTGATGACCTAAAAGCGCTTTTGGAACAGATCCACAA
>NZ_WIVZ01000175.1:0-237 GCF_009600325.1 Pseudomonas sp. FSL R10-2189 | reverse complement strand
ACATCAACCACTTGCGCTTTCGATCTCTCGTTAGCGGGAGGCGAATTCTACAGCGTTACACGCTGCTGTCAACACCTTATTTCCTGCTACTTTCAATCGACTTGCTAACCAGGTAATTGACCTAATCAGCAGTACAGCTTTTTACAAAGCTTGTACTTATACAAAAACAAAATCCCTGTCTGCGTGAGCAGACAGGGATTTTGGAATTTAATCTTGACGATGACCTACTCTCACATG
>NZ_WIVZ01000174.1:0-238 GCF_009600325.1 Pseudomonas sp. FSL R10-2189 | reverse complement strand
GTCCGAGCATCATGGAGCCCCCGCCACCGCAAGCAACTCACCGGAAATACTGATGTCGCGCATCGCTTCTGCGACGACAGCCATCCGCGTAGGTTCCGGGGGCGTTCTGCTGCCCAACTACAGCAGCCTGAAAATAGCCGAGAACTATCAACTGCTTGAGGCGCTTTTCCCGAACAGGATCGATCTCGGATTTGGCCGGGCACCCGGCGCCGATCGTCGTACGAGTCAGGCGCTCAAC
>NZ_WIVZ01000017.1:0-114689 GCF_009600325.1 Pseudomonas sp. FSL R10-2189 | reverse complement strand
TAGCACTTCCCCTTGCCGGGTGTGCGGGGGACTTTCACCCCTGAGTGAGCGCGCCCTGCCGGGCGCACCAAAAAAAAGGCCGTCGAAACGGCCAAAACCCTGTGACTTTGAAGGTGATGAATACGGTCGTTACTTGTTTGGCTGTGGCGTCAGGCGCAGGTAGGGCTTCACAGCGCGATAACCTTTAGGGAAGCGTTTGTTGATTTCGTCTTCGTCTTTGAGCGATGGCACGATCACCACTTCGTCGCCGTCTTGCCAGTTGGCCGGGGTGGCCACTTTGTAGTTGTCGGTCAGTTGCAGCGAATCAACCACACGCAGAATTTCGTTGAAGTTACGCCCCGTGCTGGCCGGATAAGTAATGGTCAGGCGGATCTTTTTGTTCGGGTCAATCACGAACAGTGAGCGCACGGTCAGGGTGTCGCTGGCGTTAGGGTGGATCAGGTCATAGAGGTCGCTGACCTTGCGATCGGCGTCGGCCAGGATCGGGAAGTTAACGACTGTGTTTTGCGTTTCGTTGATGTCGCCAATCCACTTGTGGTGCGAGTCTACCGGGTCAACCGACAGCGCGATGGCCTTGACGCCACGCTTGGCAAACTCATCCTTGAGCTTGGCGGTGAAGCCCAGTTCAGTGGTGCACACCGGCGTGAAATCCGCCGGATGAGAAAACAAAATGCCCCAGCTGTCGCCCAGCCAATCGTGAAACTTGATGGTGCCAGCGCTGGAATCCTGTTCGAAATCGGGGGCGATATCGCCAAGTCTTAGGCTCATGGTGCAGCTCCTTTTTTGTCGTGAGTGGCGGGGCGTGATGGGCTTACTCTGCCTGCTTCACGAACTAATTAAAAAGAATAAATATCGATTTAATTAGAACCAAAAGGAATACTAAAAACTGTTTCATTGGACGCGACAAAGCACCAGGTCCACTCTGGATTCAGGTTTAGGCAAGGGGAGCGGCAAGGAGCTGCGACTACTCAATGTGTTACGAATGAGCCGTCTGGCCTTCGGTAAACACCCTGCCCGGCATTGCGCCGGGCAGGATTTTTCTTACTTTTATGTCTTACTTTTTTTCGCTATAACCGACTTACAACAGTGGGATCGAGTAGCTCACGATCACACGGTTTTCGTCCTGGTTGCGCTGGCCAGCAATGGTGTTGCGCCACATGGCGTTTTTCCACATGAAGCCCAGGTTCTTCAGAGCACCTTCCTGAACAACGTAAGCCACGGTGATGTCGCGTTCCCACTCGGTCGCGCCATCGTTGTTTTGCTTGCCGCCGCTGTAGGTGTCGATGTTGTTGCCGCGCAGGTACACAGCACCGGCGGTCAGGCCAGGTACGCCAACCTTGGCGAAGTCATACGAGTAGCGTGCTTGCCAGGTACGTTCACCAGCACGGCCGAACTTCTGGATTTGCGAGTCGGTGATGGTGTAGTTCGACGAACCGTCGCCCTGGTTCAGCCAAGGGAAGTCACTGCTGCCGTTGCTGACCTGGTAGCCGCCACCGAAGGTGTGGCCTTCAACCGAGTACAGGAACAAGGCGCTGTACAGGTTGTTGTCGACTTCGCCTTTACCGTTTTTGGAAACGCTGTTGGCGTAGTTACCGTTGCTGAAGTACAGCGGGTCGTAACCGTTTTTGCCGTCGTTTTTGCTGTTGAAGTAGCGCAGGTCAGACTTCAACACGCCCGGGCCGATTGCCCAGTTGTGGACCAGGCCCAGGAAGTTCTGTTTGTAGAACTTGTCCAGGTTGCCGTAGTAGTACTGAACCAACAGGTCCTTGTTGATTTTGTAGTCACCACCGGCATAGACGAATTTGTTGCTGTTGGCTGTACGAGCGTTCGCACCACCAATGGACATTTGTTCGTTGTTGCTGGAGTTACGGCCTTTAACGTGCTCGATCTGACCGGCGATCAGGGTCAGGTCCTTGATCTCGTTGGAGGTGACCTGGCCACCTTCAAAGGTCTGTGGCAGCAGACGACCATCGTTATAGGAGATGACCGGCAGTTTCGGCATCAGGGTGCCGTAACGCAGTTCGGTCTGGGAGAACTTGGCTTTGGCAGTCACGCCCAGGCTTGAGAAGTCATTAACCGCTTTGCCGTCGGACTTGCTCGGGAACACAGTGCCGCCGTACGAGGTCGAGGTAGCGCCGTTGGTGCCGCCGCCCGAATCAAGACGTACGCCCAGCAGAGCGATAGCGTCCAGACCGAAACCCACAGTACCTGCGGTAAAGCCCGAGGTGTAATCCACCTGGAAGCCTTGGCCCCACTCTTCGTTCTTGCTCTGAGCACCGGAAGCTTTAGTGCCTGCGTCGCGGTTGTCGGTGTTGATGTAGAAGTTACGCAGTTTCAGCGTCGCTTTGCTGTCTTCGATGAACCCTTCAGCGCTCGCTTGTTGCGTCAACAAGCCGAGGGCTACAGCCACGGCAACGGTGGACTTCTTCATGGTGCTGCTCCTTTGAATTCTAATTTTTGTAGTTCTTTAGCCCGAAATCTGACGTCTCGGTGCTCCAGATGCGCGATTAGCGCCAGACAGTGACTGCCAAGTCAATCGTAACTTTTGAGGTTTACGACCTTTGTCTAGTCCTCTGCGGTGTGTGCGTAGGTTAAAGACTTTTTCATAAACCAAAAAAGAATTATTTCAAGATCCTTCATAACCTATTGGCATAACAAAGGAAATTTCCTACGTTCACGCCGGCGGATGCTATCGGCCTTTGGTCTTATTTATAAATAGATTTTTATGAAATTTTTAATAAGCGTTCATGTCGCGGTGCTGAAGCGATTTTCTGCGACCGGGAAAACCCATTAAAGCTCGTGCGCGCGCACGTAAAGAAGGATCAATAACTTCATAAGCTAATGCATAAAAGTTATTTATTTACTCATTCTTAGATCATTTAACCTCGCATCCAGCCAATTAACGGCCGCCAGCCGAGGATTCCCCCAGATGAAACTGAACACCCCCCTACGCCTTTTGGCTGCACTCTCTCTGGCCGGTGCCAGTTTCTTTGCGCAAGCGGCCAACGACGTAACCGTGGCTTACCAAACCACCGTTGACCCGGCCAAAGTGGCCCAGGCTGACGGCGTTTACGAAAAAGCCACCGACGCCAAAATCAACTGGCGCAAATTTGATAACGGTGCCGACATCATTGCTGCCATCGCCTCGGGCGACGTGCAAATCGGTTACCTGGGATCGAGCCCGCTGACCGCCGCCATCACCCGCGGTGTTCCGGTCGAAACCTTTTTGGTCGCCACCCAGATCGGCGGCGCTGAAGCTCTGGTAGCCCGCAACGGCTCGGGCATCAACAGCCCACAAGACCTGGTAGGCAAAAAAATCGCCGTACCGTTTGTATCGACCGGCCATTACAGCCTGCTGGCAGCGCTGAAACACTGGAACATCGACCCGTCCAAAGTGACCATCCTGAACCTCGCACCACCGGCCATTATCGCGGCCTGGAAACGCGGTGATATCGACGCCACCTACGTGTGGGACCCGGCACTGGGTGTGGCCAAAGACAGCGGCAAAGTGCTGATCACCTCTGGCGAACTGGGCAAGCTCGGCGCTCCCACCTTTGATGCCTGGATTGTGCGCAAGGACTACGCGGCCAAGCACCCGGAAATCGTCAAGGAATTCGCCAAAGTTACCCTGGATGCCTACGCCGACTACAACAAGGACCCTAAAGCCTGGGTTGCCAACCCAAGCAACGTCGCCAAGGTAGAGAAGCTCTCCGGCGCCAAGGCCGCTGACATTCCTGGCCTGCTGGAAGGCAACGTTTACCCGGTAGCGGCTGAACAAAAAGTGCTGCTGGATGCACCGACCACCAAAGCCCTGACTGACACCGCCGCCTTCCTGAAAGAGCAAGGCAAGGTCGACGCAGTGCTGCCGGATTACGCACCGTCAGTGACCGCCCAGTTCGTCACTCAATAACCTACACCAACTGAGGAATCGACCGTCATGGCCTTGTTATCACTGGAGCGCATCAGCGCACAGTACCCAGGCGCAGCTGAGCCGGTGCTGTCGGATATTTCCGTCAATCTCGGACCTCAGCAACTGCTGGTCGCACTTGGCCCTTCGGGCAGCGGTAAAACCTCGCTGCTCAACCTGATTGCCGGTTTTGTTGAACCTAGCGCCGGGCGCATTACCCTGGATGGCGCCCCGGTCAAAGGCCCGAGCGCCGAACGCGGCGTGGTGTTTCAAGACGACGTTTTGCTGCCTTGGCAAGACGTGTTGGCCAACGTGGCTTTCGGCCTGGAACTGGCCGGCGTGGCGCGCAACAAACGCGAAGCGCGTGCCCGTGAAATGCTCGCGCTGGTGGATTTGTCGGGCTTTGAAAAACGCCGTGTGTGGGAGCTGTCCGGCGGTCAACGCCAGCGTGTGGGCCTGGCCCGTGCCTTGGCGGCCGACCCGCGTGTGCTGCTGATGGACGAACCCTTCGGCGCCCTTGATGCGTTCACCCGTGAACAGATGCAAGAGCTGTTGCTGCAAGTGTGCAAACGCACCGACAAACCGGTGTTCCTGATTACCCACGACATTGAAGAGGCCGTGTTTTTGGCCACGGATCTGATTCTGTTGGCGCCCAACCCTGGCCGTATTGTTGAGCGCCTGACCCTGGATTTCGGTCAGCGTTATAACGCTGGCGAGTCCGCTCGCTCGATCAAGTCCGACCCCCGCTTTATCGAAACCCGTGAGCACGTGCTTGAGCGCGTGTTTTCACAACGTGGTGCCGCCCAGCGGCAGGAGCGCGCATGAGCAGTTATGAAGTCGCCGCAGCCCCCGTTGCTGCACCTCACGCGCCGCGCCCGGCAAAGCGCAGCCTGAGCACACGCTGGATCAGCGTGCTGACCCTCGCCACCTTGATCCTTGCCTGGTGGGGCGTGACCGCCGCCGGCTTGATCGAACCGCTGTTTTTACCGCCACCGTCTGCCGTGCTGGAAAAAGGCTGGTTGCTGGCGACCAAAGGCTACATGGATTCCACCCTGTGGCAGCACTTGAGCGCGAGCCTGAGCCGTATCGGCCTGGGGCTTGGCTTTGCGATTTTGACAGCCGTGCCGGTGGGTATTGCCATTGGCCATAACCGCATTGCGCGGGGCATTTTCGACCCGCTGATCGAGTTCTACCGCCCGATCCCGCCGTTGGCTTACTTGCCGCTGATCGTGATCTGGTGCGGCATTGGCGAGCTGTCGAAAGTGCTGCTGATTTACCTGGCGATTTTCGCCCCGATTGCGATTGCGACCGCCACCGGCGTGCGTACCGTCGACCCGGCCAAGATCCGCGCCGCACAGTCGTTGGGCGCCACGCGCTGGCAGTTGATCCGCCATGTAATTATGCCGAGCGCCTTGCCGGATATTTTGACCGGTATCCGCATTGGCCTCGGGGTCGGCTGGTCGACGTTGGTTGCGGCAGAGCTGATCGCCGCCACCAGCGGCCTGGGTTTTATGGTGCAGTCTGCCGCACAGTTTTTAGTCACGGATGTAGTGGTGCTGGGCATTCTGGTGATTGCCATCATTGCCTTCGCCATGGAAATGGGCTTGCGCGCCCTGCAACGCAAACTGGTGCCGTGGCACGGCCAGGTTCACTAATTACACCGAATATCACACGACGCCGACCCATCGGCGCGCTGCTAGCGAGACGACCATGAGCCTGACCGTTACCCCCATTAGCTCTGCCCTTGGCGCCCAGATTGACGGCGTTGACCTGACCCAACCACTGAGCCTGGAACAGCGCGATGCCATCGAGCAGGCGTTGCTTCAACACCAGGTGATTTTCTTCAAAAACCAGGTCATTACCCCGCAACAGCAAGCGCGTTTTGCCGCCAACTTTGGTGACCTGCACATTCACCCGATTTACCCCAACGTACCGGAACAGCCTGAAGTGCTGGTGCTGGACACGGCCGTGACCGACGTACGCGACAACGCGGTGTGGCACACCGACGTGACCTTTTTGCCAACCCCGGCACTGGGCGCGGTTTTGAGCGCCAAGCAACTGCCGGCCTTCGGCGGCGATACCTTGTGGGCCAGCGGCATCGCGGCCTTTGAGGGCTTGTCCAAGCCGCTGCAAGTGCTGCTGGACGGCCTGACCGCCACGCACGACTTCACCAAGTCGTTCCCGCTGGAGCGTTTTGGCTCTACCCCCGAAGACCTTGCGCGCTGGGAACAGACCCGCAAAAACAACCCGCCGCTGTCCCACCCGGTGGTGCGCACGCACCCGGTGAGCGGGCGTAAATCGCTGTTCGTCAACGAAGGCTTCACCACCAAGATTAATGAGCTGTCAGAGGCCGAAAGCGACGCGATTTTGAAGTTGCTGTTTGCCCACGCCACCAGCCCTGAATACACCATCCGCTGGCGCTGGCAGGAAAACGACGTGGCCTTCTGGGACAACCGCGTCACCCAGCATTACGCCGTGGACGACTACCGCCCTAACCGTCGTGTGATGCACCGCGCGACCATTTTGGGTGATGCTCCGTTCTGATTTGAAAGCGGCGTACATCCTTTGCCCCTCACCCCAGCCCTCTCCCGAGGGAGAGGGAGCTTTACCGAGGTGTTTTCAGATTCAGTGCATGGCTTGCAGGCCGCAGAACATCGACAACCTCCCCCAATCGGTTCCTTCTCCCTCCGGGTGAGGGAGCTTTACCGAGGTGTTTTCAGATTCAGTGCATGGCTTGCAGGCCGCAGAACATCGACAACATCCCCCAATCGGTTCCTTCTCCCTCCGGGAGAGGGAGCTTTACCGAGGTGTTTTCAGATTCAGTGCATGGCTTGCAGACCGCAGAACATCGACAACATCCCTCGATCGGTTCCTACTCCCTCCGGGAGAGGGAGCTTTACCGAGGTGTTTTCAGGTTCAGTGCATGGCTTGCAGGCCGCAGAACCTCTATACCATCCCCCAATCGGTTCCTTCTCCCTCCGGGAGAGGGCTAGGGTGAGGGAGCTTTACGGTTGTCGTTTTGGCAAAAACGGCGGCAGGTATAACCCCAAATACGCATCCACCACGCGCAGGCCTTCTTCGGCCATGCGCGGGGTGATGCTGTCGTGCAGCTGGATCGAGCGTGCATACACCCGATCACCCAGTTCCATTGCCAAGGCGAATACGTCGACGTCCTGCGGCAGTACCGGCAATTCAAAATGGCGCATAAACAGCGCGTGCAGCAGTTGCCCCAGTTCCAGGTCGTGCTGACGGTCTGCCCGGGTGACTTCGGTAAGGCCGTGCTGCGCCAGGATCAGTTGCCGGGCCGCTGCGTCTTCGCTGTAGATAGTCATCATGCGCTGCTCGACCACCCGCGACAGATCACGCCAGGTCGTCAATGCGTCGTGGTCGATGGGCGCTTGCAGGCAGGCGCGGAAAGCACCGTGCACATCCTCGGTCAGCGCTTCGAGCAAGGCCGGCACGCTGGCGAAAAAGTGATACACCGATGACGGCGGGATGCCCGCATGCTCGGCCACGCTGTAAATCGACAGGCTGGCGACGCCCTGTGTCGCCAGCAAGGTCCGGGCGGCGGCAAGGATCGAATCAATTCGGCCCTGGCTACGTGCGCGGGGTTTGCGAGGGGTGGCTCGTGGTGTGGCGAGGCGCGTCATGGGTGTCTCCTGCGGGGCTGCAGGCATTGTACGAGCCGGGTTAACCGATTGCACAGCGCAAAAAAAACGCCACGGGCGGTAAAACCCGTGGCGTTTCTTGAGTACTGCAATCGCTTATACGGTATGCAGGTACCAGTTGTATTCGAGGTCGGAGATGGAGTGTTCAAACTCTTCCAGCTCGCTCTCTTTACAGGCCACAAAAATATCGATGTATTTGGGATCGATGTATTTGGCCATGACCTCGCTATCGTCCAACTCACGCAGTGCATCACGCAGGTTGTTCGGCAGGCTTTGCTCGTTTTGCTCGTAGGAGTTGCCTTCTACAGGAGCACCCGGTTCGATTTTGTTGGTCAGACCGTGGTGAACACCGGCCAGCACAGACGCCATCAGCAAGTACGGGTTGGCATCGGCACCGGCAACCCGGTGTTCGATACGCACGGCATCGGAGGAACCAGTCGGTACGCGGATCGCTACCGTACGGTTATCCAGGCCCCAGCACGGCGAGTTCGGCACATAGAACTGTGCGCCGAAACGACGGTAGGAGTTGACGTTAGGGCAAAGGAACGCCATCTGCGCCGGTAGGGTCTCGAGCACACCGCCGATCGCGTGACGCAATGCGGCGTTCTGCTCGGGATCCTCGCTGGCAAAAATATTTTTGCCATCTTTGTCCAGAATCGAAATATGGACGTGCAGCCCGTTGCCTGCCTGGCCTGGGTAAGGCTTGGCCATGAAGGTGGTGTCCATCTCATGGTCGTAGGCGATGTTTTTGATCAGACGCTTGAGCAGTACCGCGTAGTCGCAGGCCTTGATAGGGTCGGCAACGTGGTGCAGGTTCACTTCGAACTGCGCCGGGGCACTTTCTTTAACGATGGCGTCAGCCGGAATGCCTTGCTCTTTGGCACCTTCCAGAATGTCCTGGAGGCAGTCGACGTATTCGTCGAGGTCGTCGATCAGGTAAACCTGTGTCGAGTGCGGGCGCTTGCCGGAAATCGGGGAGCGTGGAGGCTGTGGGCGACCGTTTACGTTCTCCTGGTCGATCAGGTAGAACTCCAGCTCAAAGGCTGCGCAAATGGTCAGGCCAAGATCGTCAAATTTGGTAACAACTTGACGCAGTACTTCGCGCGGATCGGCGAAGAAAGGGTCACCTTCAAGTTCGTGCATGGTCATCAGCAGTTGCGCGGTTGGGCGCTTTTGCCATGGCTCGTTGCACAGGGTGTCAGGGATTGGATAACAGATTCGGTCTGCGTCGCCGATGTCCAGACCCAAGCCGGTGCTTTCCACCGTTGAGCCATTGATATCCAGAGCAAATAAAGAGGCAGGCAAGTTGATGCCCTTCTCGTAAACCTTGTGGAGGCTGGTGCGTTCGATGCGCTTACCGCGCACCACACCATTCATATCCGCAATTAGAAGGTCTACGTACAGAACCTCAGGATGATCCTTAAGGAACGCGTTCGCTTCGTTAAGCTGAACGGCACGCGGGGGTACCGACATGATGCAACACCTTTGTTGTTAAAAATATCAATCATTGAGCGCTACGGGTTTCAGTCAACCCGAACGGCATACCGAAGTCAAGCAACCTATTTTTTGCCCCAAAAAAGCGCTTGAAGGGCATTTTTGACGCTTTTTAGGGCGAATTTCGCCCTTATATCGCTTCACTACCCGCAGGCTTGAGCGGGCCGTGTTGTATTTTTTACGGGGGTGTTGTGTAAAAAAATGAACGAGGCTAAGCTCGATTCAAACCCATAACAGCAATAATACCGGGGTGTTACATGTCACGCCTGCCGATAATCGGCGTCACCGCCTGCACCAAGCAGATCGGTTTGCATCCTTATCACATCACTGGCGATAAGTACGTGCGAGCGATCGCGGTGGCAGCCAAAGGCTTGCCTCTGATCCTGCCGTCACTGGCAGAACTCATTCAACCGTCCGATATTCTGGACGGTCTGGACGGCCTGCTCTTTACCGGGTCACCCTCCAATATCGAACCGCATTTGTATCACGGCCCGGCCAGCGCGCCAGGCACGCTGCATGACCCTGAACGTGATCGCACCACCCTCCCCTTGATTCGCGCCGCACTGGCAGCCGGCGTTCCGGTGCTCGGCATTTGCCGAGGGTTTCAAGAATTAAATGTAGCCCTGGGTGGCTCACTTCACCAGAAATTGCACGAAGTCGAAGGCTTCATAGAGCACCGTGAAGACCTGAGCGCACCGCTTGAGGTGCAGTACGGTCCCAGCCATGCCATGCACGTTCAACCGGGCGGCGTGCTGGCGGGTTTGGGCCTGCCGAGCGACTTCGACGTCAACTCGATTCACACCCAGGGCATTGACCAGTTGGCCCCGGGGTTGCGCATTGAAGCCACGGCACCGGACGGGCTGGTAGAAGCGGTCTCGGTAAAAGACGGCAAGGCTTTTGCTTTAGCAGTTCAATGGCACCCCGAATGGCAGGTAAGCTCTAACCCGATTTACCTCGCAATCTTCCAGGCATTCGGAGATGCCTGCAGACGGCGCGCACACCAACGCGACGCCGATGCGTTAGTAAACGCCTGACTTATTCAAGTCAGGAAACTCAGCCCAGAGGCATTTATGAGTAACAACCTCGACCAGCTCACCGATTGGTTGAAAGACCACAAGATCACAGAAGTCGAATGCATGATCGCCGACCTTACCGGCATTGCCCGCGGTAAGATCTCGCCGACCAACAAATTCATTGCCGAAAAAGGCATGCGCCTGCCCGAGAGCGTATTGCTGCAGACCGTTACGGGCGACTACGTCGAAGACGACATCTATTACGAACTCCTCGATCCGGCCGACATCGACATGGTCTGCCGTCCCGATCAGAACGCCGTCTATGTTGTGCCCTGGGCCATTGAGCCAACCGCTCAAGTGATTCACGACACCTACGACAAGCAGGGCAACCCGATTGAGTTGTCACCGCGCAACGTGCTGAAAAAGGTCCTCAAACTCTATGCCGACCACGGCTGGCAGCCGATCGTGGCGCCAGAAATGGAGTTTTACCTGACCAAGCGCAGCGAAGACCCGGACTACCCGTTGCAGCCGCCGGTTGGCCGCTCGGGCCGCCCGGAAACCGGCCGTCAGTCCTTCTCTATTGAGGCGGCCAACGAGTTCGACCCGCTGTTCGAAGACGTGTACGACTGGTGCGAGCTGCAAGAGCTGGATCTGGACACCCTGATCCACGAAGACGGCACCGCGCAGATGGAAATCAACTTCCGTCATGGCGATGCCCTGTCGCTGGCCGACCAGATCCTGATTTTCAAGCGCACCATGCGCGAAGCGGCGCTCAAGCACGACGTGGCCGCCACCTTTATGGCCAAGCCCATGACCGGCGAGCCGGGCAGCGCGATGCATTTGCACCAGAGCATCATCGACATCGCCACGGGCAAAAACATCTTCTCCAATGAAGACGGGACCATGAGCCAGCTGTTCCTCAACCACATCGGCGGGTTGCAGAAGTTCATCCCTGAACTGCTGCCGCTGTTTGCACCGAATGTGAACTCCTTCCGCCGCTTCCTGCCTGATACCTCAGCGCCGGTTAACGTGGAATGGGGCGAAGAGAACCGCACCGTCGGCCTGCGCGTACCGGATGCCGGCCCGCAAAATCGCCGCGTCGAAAACCGTTTGCCGGGCGCCGATGCCAACCCGTACCTGGCCATCGCGGCCAGCTTGCTGTGTGGCTACATCGGCATGGTCGAAGGCATCAACCCAAGCGCGCCTGTAGTAGGCCGCGGCTATGAACGCCGCAACCTGCGCTTGCCGTTGACCATCGAAGACGCTCTGGAGCGGATGGAAAACAGCAAGACCGTCGAGAAGTACCTCGGCACCAAGTTCATCACCGGTTACGTCGCCGTCAAACGTGCCGAACATGAGAACTTCAAGCGCGTCATCAGTTCGTGGGAGCGGGAATTCCTGCTGTTCGCCGTCTGACACGCCGGGAGCCGCACCTGGAAGGTGCGGCCCCCCAACTGAATAAAAGGAGAGCTGTATGACTAGCAAGAACCCGCAAACGCAAGCCTGGCAACAACTGAGCAACGATCACCACCTGGCCCCTTTCAGTGACTTCAAGCAATTGAAAGAAGTTGGCCCGCGCATCATCACTCACGCCAAGGGCGTGTACCTCTGGGACAGTGAAGGTCACAAGATTCTCGACGGCATGGCCGGCCTGTGGTGTGTTGCCATTGGTTATGGCCGTGACGAACTGGCCGATGCCGCCAGCAAGCAAATGCGCGAACTGCCGTACTACAACCTGTTCTTTATGACCGCTCACCCGCCGGTGCTTGAGTTGTCCAAAGTCATCGCCGACATCGCCCCCGAAGGCATGAACCATGTGTTCTTCACCGGTTCCGGTTCGGAAGGCAACGACACCATGCTGCGTATGGTCCGCCACTATTGGGCGATCAAAGGCCAGCCGAACAAAAAAGTCATCATTAGCCGTAAAAACGGCTACCACGGTTCGACCGTGGCGGGCGCAAGCCTGGGCGGCATGACCTACATGCACGAACAGGGCGACTTGCCGATCCCGGGCATTACCCACATCCCCCAACCGTACTGGTTCGGTGAAGGCGGCGACATGTCCCCGGAAGAGTTCGGCATCTGGGCGGCCAATCAGCTGGAAGAAAAGATCCTTGAGCTGGGCGTCGACAACGTCGGTGCTTTTATTGCCGAGCCTATTCAGGGCGCCGGTGGCGTGATCGTTCCGCCAGACACCTACTGGCCTCGCATCAAAGAGATCCTCGCCAAGTACGACATTCTGTTCGTGGCTGACGAAGTGATCTGCGGCTTTGGCCGGACTGCCGAGTGGTTCGGCAGCGATTTCTACGACCTCAAACCCGACATGATGACCATCGCCAAGGGCCTGACCTCGGGCTACATCCCGATGGGCGGCCTGATCGTGCGCGATGAAGTGGTGGCCGTGCTCAACGAAGGCGGCGATTTCAACCACGGGTTCACCTACTCCGGTCACCCGGTAGCCGCCGCCGTTGCCCTCGAAAACATCCGCATCCTGCGTGAAGAAAAAATTATCGAGAAGGCCAACGCCGAAACGGCACCGTATTTGCAAAAGCGTTTACGCGAACTCAACGATCACCCGTTGGTGGGCGAAGTGCGCGGTGTTGGCCTGTTGGGCGCCATTGAACTGGTGCAGGACAAAGCCACTCGCAAACGTTATGAAGGCCGGGGTGTGGGCATGATCTGCCGTCAGTTCTGCTTTGATAACGGCCTGATCATGCGCGCCGTCGGCGACACCATGATCATCGCGCCACCGCTGGTCATCAGCAAAGACGAGATCGATGAGTTGGTGACCAAGGCGCGTAAGTGCCTGGATCTGACCTTGGAAGCATTGCAGGGTTAACTGCTAGGCTTTGGGCGCAAGAAAACTGCGGATTTTATGTAGGCAATTGCGCTTAGAGCCTTAAGAATCAAGGCTCTTCCCTTGAAAGCCTGCCCTGGATCTTGCCAGACTAGCCGCCGGCTTTGGTTACCCTGACATCAGGTCGCTGAATCGGTGGTTTAAAAGAACAATTGGAGCATTACAGATGAAGGCATCAGGTTTTAAAAAAGCTGGCAAGACCCTTCTCGCCCTGTCCTTGATGGGTGTGATGGCCGGGGCAGCACAAGCAGCAGACAAAGTGCTGCACGTTTACAACTGGTCCGATTACATCGCACCCGATACCGTCAAAAAGTTTGAAGACAAGACCGGTATCAAAGTGGTTTACGACGTGTTCGACAGCAACGAGACCCTTGAGGCCAAACTGCTGGCGGGCAAGTCTGGCTACGACATTGTCGTGCCATCCAACAACTTCCTGGCCAAGCAGATCAAAGCCGGCGTTTACCAGGAGCTGGACAAGTCCAAGCTGCCGAACTGGAAAAACCTCGACCCTGCTCTGCTCAAGGCCGTGGGCGATGCCAGTGACCCGGGCAACAAATTCGCGTTCCCGTACATGTGGGGCACCATTGGCATCGGCTACAACCCTGAGAAGGTCAAAGCCGCTCTGGGCGTCGACACCATTGATTCCTGGGACGTGATCTTCAAGCCCGAGAACATCGAGAAGCTGAAAAAATGTGGCGTGAGCGTGCTCGACTCGCCAACCGAAATGCTGCCGGTGGCGCTGCATTACCTGGGCTTGCCGACCAACAGCCAGAAGAAAGACGATCTGCAGAAAGCTGAAGAGCTGTTCCTCAAGGTTCGCCCTTCGATCGCTTACTTCCACTCCTCCAAGTACATCTCTGACCTGGCCAACGGCAACATCTGCGTTGCAGTGGGCTACTCGGGCGACCTGGAGCAATCCATCAGCCGCGCCAAAGAAGCCGGTGACAAGGTCAAACTCAAGTACGTGATTCCGAAAGAAGGTGCTGGCAGCTTCTACGACATGGTCGCCATCCCTAAAGATGCCGAAAACGTTGATGCCGCTTACGCCTGGATGAACTACCTGCTGGAACCGGAAGTGATGGCCGAGATCACTAACAGTGTGCGTTTCCCGAACGGTAACAAAGCTGCAACACCGTTGGTGAATAAAGACATCTCGGGTGACCCAAGCATCTATCCGTCGGATGAAGTCAAAGAACATCTGTACGCGATCAGTGACTTGCCACCTGCAACCTTGCGCCTGCTGACCCGCAGCTGGACCAAGATCAAATCCGGTAAGTAACACGGCAATTCTGTAGGAGCGAGCTTGCCTCGCGATCTTTTAAAAGATCAAAAGATCGCGAGACGAGCTCGCTCCTACAAGCCAGATTTCATGTGAAATCAGCGTGTTATCGCAATAAATCGCAGAAAACTTTGCTGTGCAGGTTTATCGAGGGTAAGTTGCGCGCCGGTTTTGTCTTTAGCGGTTCAGCTGCCGGAAGACACGGGCAACTCAGGCCCAACTATTTAGAGGACCACCACGTGTCTATTTCCCTGTTTCGCAAGACCTTGATGGTCGGAGCCGGTCTGGCGCTTGCAGTCAGCGTTCAAGCAGCTCCCACCGTGCACATTTATAACTGGTCGGACTACATAGCACCCGATACCTTGGCCGATTTTGAAAAGGCCACCGGCATCAAACCGGTGTATGACGTCTTCGATTCCAACGAAACGCTGGAAGGCAAGCTGCTGGCTGGCCGTACCGGTTATGACGTGGTTGTGCCGTCTAACCACTTCCTGGGCAAACAGATCAAAGCGGGCGCTTTCCAAAAGCTCGACAAATCGCAGCTGCCCAACTATTCCAACCTGGATCCTGCCTTGCTCAAGCGCCTTGAGCAGAACGATCCGGGCAACCAATACGCCGTGCCGTACCTGTGGGGCACCAATGGCATTGGTTACAACGTCGATAAAGTCAAAGAAGTCCTGGGCGTCGACAAAATCGACTCGTGGGACGTGGTCTTCAAGCCAGAGAACATCAAAAAGCTGCAAGCCTGCGGTGTGTCGTTCCTGGATTCGGCCGATGAAATGATGCCGACCGTGCTCAATTACCTGGGCCTGAACGCCAACAGCACCAACCCTGAAGACTACAAAAAGGCCGAGAAAACCCTGTTGGCGGTGCGTCCTTACGTCACCTACTTCCACTCGTCCAAGTACATTTCCGATCTTGCCAACGGCAACATCTGCGTAGCGATTGGCTTCTCCGGTGATGTGTTCCAGGCCAAAAACCGTGCCGAAGAAGCGAAAAAAGGCGTGAACATTGCCTACGTCGTGCCCAAGGAAGGCGGCGCCCTGTGGTTTGACATGCTGGCGATTCCAAAAGACTCCAGCAACGTCAAAGAAGCCCACACGTTCATCAACTACCTGCTGCAACCTGAAGTCATCGCCAAGGTCAGTGACTACGTTGGCTATGCCAACCCAAACCCTGCGGCTGACAAGGTAATGGATGAGTCCATTCGCACCGACGAAGCGGTTTACCCAACCCAGGCGGTGCTGGACAAGACTTACGTTTCGACCGAGCTACCGCCGAACATTCAGCGTCTGATGACGCGTTCGTGGACTAAGGTCAAAACGGGTAAATAGCTCGCAAGACCACCTATCCAAGGCCCGAACCTCTTGTTCGGGCTGCTAAATTTGTTGGGAGTTTCGTAAATGGCTGTTGCCTCCGGCGCCTATAAGAAAGCCCTCGAGGGCGATCAGACCCCTAAACAGGTTCTGGTCAAAATCGACCGGGTCACGAAAAAATTCGACGAGACGATTGCAGTGGACGATGTGTCCCTGGAAATCAACAAAGGCGAGATCTTCGCCTTGCTCGGCGGATCGGGATCGGGCAAATCCACCTTGCTGCGCATGCTCGCCGGTTTCGAGCGCCCAACAGAGGGCCGTATTTTCCTCGATGGCGTGGACATCACCGACCTGCCGCCCTATGAGCGGCCGATCAACATGATGTTCCAGTCCTACGCCTTGTTCCCGCACATGACCGTGGCGCAAAACATCGCCTTCGGCCTCAAGCAGGACAAAATGGCGAGCGCTGAAATCGATGCCCGCGTTGGCGAAATGCTCAAGCTGGTGCACATGACCCAGTACGCCAAGCGCAAACCGCACCAATTGTCGGGCGGTCAGCGCCAGCGTGTGGCCTTGGCCCGTTCGCTGGCCAAGCGTCCTAAATTGCTGCTGCTCGACGAACCCATGGGTGCGCTGGACAAAAAACTGCGTTCGCAGATGCAACTGGAGCTGGTGGAAATCATCGAGCGCGTCGGCGTGACCTGCGTCATGGTGACCCACGACCAGGAAGAGGCCATGACCATGGCCCAGCGCATCGCGATCATGCACCTGGGCTGGATCGCCCAGATCGGCAGCCCGATCGACATCTATGAAACCCCGGTGAGCCGCCTGGTGTGCGAATTCATCGGTAACGTCAACCTGTTCGAAGGTGAAGTGGTCGACGACGCCGAAGGCTACGCGCGCATCAACAGCCCGGAGCTGGAGAACGACATTTACGTAGGGCATGGCGTCACCACTTCGGTCGAAGACAAACACATTACCTACGCGATCCGCCCGGAAAAGATGCTGATCACCACCGAAAAGCCGGCTTACGAGTACAACTGGTCGCGCGGCAAGGTGCATGACATCGCTTACCTGGGCGGCCACTCGGTGTTCTACGTCGAATTGCCCTGCGGCAAGCTGGTGCAATCGTTCGTGGCCAACGCTGAACGCCAGGGCGCTCGTCCGACCTGGGACGATCAGGTCTACGTCTGGTGGGAAGACGACAGCGGCGTGGTACTGCGCTCATGAACATGCGAAAGCTTAAACGCCGACTGCAACGAATAACTCCCGGTGGCCGTCATGTGGTCATCGGGATTCCATTCCTGTGGCTGTTTCTGTTCTTCATGCTGCCGTTCTTCATCGTTCTGAAGATCAGCTTTGCTGAGGCAGACGTCGCGATTCCGCCGTACACCGAGATCCTCAACTACGTTGACCAGAAGCTCGAGATCCTGCTGAACCTGGGCAACTACGCCATGTTGGGCGACGATGAGCTGTACATCGCCGCGTATCTGGGCTCGCTGAAAATGGCCTTTATCAGCACGCTGTTGTGCCTGCTGATCGGCTATCCGATGGCCTACGCCATCGCCAATGCGCGCAAAGAGATGCAGACCGTACTGGTGCTGCTGATCATGATGCCGACCTGGACCGCGATCCTGATCCGCGTTTACGCGTGGATGGGCATTCTGAGCAACAACGGCCTGCTCAATGGCTTCTTGATGTCCATGGGCTGGATCGATCAACCGTTGCAGATCCTCAACACCAACACCGCGGTGTACATCGGTATCGTCTACTCGTACCTGCCGTTCATGATCCTGCCGTTGTACGCCAACCTCGTCAAACACGACCACAGCTTGCTGGAAGCCGCGTCTGACTTGGGTTCGAGCACCTTCAACAGCTTCTGGAAGATCACCGTTCCGCTGTCTAAAAACGGCATCATCGCGGGCTGCATGCTGGTTTTTATCCCGGTAGTGGGCGAGTTCGTGATCCCGGAACTGCTGGGCGGCCCGGAAACCCTCATGATCGGTAAAGTGTTGTGGCAAGAGTTCTTCAACAACCGTGACTGGCCGGTAGCTTCTGCACTGGCGGTGGTCATGCTGGCGATCCTGATTGTGCCAATCATCCTGTTCAACCGCAGCCAGGCTAAAGAACTGGAGGGCAAGATATGAAGCGCATCCGTTTCTCTAGCTTTATGTTGGTGGTAGGGCTGTTGTTCATCTACCTGCCAATGCTGATTCTGGTGATCTACTCCTTCAACGCCTCCAAACTGGTGACGGTGTGGGGCGGCTGGTCGCTGAAGTGGTACACCGGCCTGACCGACAACACCCAACTGATGGGCGCGGTCATGCGCTCGCTGGAAATCGCTTGCTACACGGCGATTGCAGCGGTCGCATTGGGCACCCTCGCAGCGTTCGTACTGACCCGTATCAGCCACTTCAAGGGCCGCACGCTGTTCGGCGGCCTGGTGACGGCGCCGCTGGTGATGCCTGAAGTGATCACCGGTCTGTCGCTGTTGCTGCTGTTCGTGGCCATGGCGCAGATGATTGGCTGGCCGCAAGAGCGCGGCATCGTCACCATCTGGATCGCTCACACCACGTTCTGTGCGGCCTATGTGGCGGTGGTGGTGTCGGCGCGTCTGCGCGAGCTGGACCTGTCCATCGAAGAAGCGGCCATGGACCTGGGTGCCAAGCCGTGGAAGGTGTTCTTCCTGATCACCATCCCGATGATCGCCCCGTCTCTGGCGGCGGGCGCCATGATGTCCTTTGCCCTGTCGCTGGACGACCTGGTACTGGCCAGCTTCGTGTCCGGCCCGGGCTCCACGACGTTGCCGATGGAAGTGTTCTCGGCAGTGCGTCTGGGGGTTAAACCCGAGATCAACGCCGTGGCCAGTTTGATTTTGCTGGCGGTGTCGCTGGTGACCTTCCTGGTGTGGTTCTTCAGCCGCCGCGCCGAAGAGCACCGCAAAAAGGCCATCCAGCAAGCCATCGACGAAGCCGCTGCCGAGTCCTGGAAACAACCCGATGTACGCCGTCCAAAGTCGCCTGACGCCGCTTAAGACTGCGATTTAAAAAACCTCGCCTCCTGTCACAGGGAGGCGAGGTTTTTTATGGGCGCTTCTGACCAAACAGCAGGCTTTATGGCTTGGCCACGTGCCACACACCGCCTTTGCCGTCGCCGGTCTTGTCACCGGGGTTCTTGTCGCCTGCAAAGGTGTACAGCGGTTTGTCCTTGTAGACCCATTGTTTCGTGCCGTCTGTGCGCTCGGTCGTTTTCCAGTCACCCATGTCCTTGGCCTCAGACTTGGCGGGCAGCGGTGGCCAGTTTTTGGCGCAGGTGTCGTAGCACGTCGACTTACCGTCCGCATCCTTGTCGTACGTGTAGAGCGTCAAGCCGACGTGATCAACCAGAAATCCGTCCTTGACCATCGCCGGCTCGTCAGCAAAGGCCAGCCCCGGAAGCGCCAGCGCGGCGGCCAGCAGCAATGCCTTCAGGGAAGTAGTGTTATAAGTCATCGGAATCGCCCTTTTTGTGGTTGTACGATTTGAGATCAAAGCGTAGTCCACTAATCTGCGGAGCGCTTTTAGGCTCAAAGCTGTCACACGACTGCAATAATTCCGTTATCTAATGCGCCACAAGACAGTTAAATGACACGAGGGTTACGGCATGGTTGGCAGGAGCATTTTGATCGTAGATGACGAGGCACCGATCCGCGAGATGATCGCGGTGGCCTTGGAAATGGCTGGCTACGATTGCCTGGAAGCCGACAATGCTCAGGACGCTCACGCCATCATCGTGGACCGTAAACCTGACCTGATTCTGCTGGACTGGATGCTGCCCGGCGGCACATCGGGGATCGAATTGGCCCGTCGCCTGAAACGCGAAGAACTGACCAATGACATTCCGATCATCATGCTCACCGCCAAGGGCGAAGAGGACAACAAGATTCAGGGCCTGGAAGTAGGCGCTGATGACTACATCACCAAGCCTTTCTCCCCGCGTGAACTGGTCGCCCGCCTCAAGGCCGTGCTACGCCGTGCAGGCCCCGCCGACAACGAATCACCGATTGAAATCGGTGGCCTGCTGCTCGACCCCATCAGCCACCGCGTCACCATCGACGGCACCCCGGCCGACATGGGCCCCACCGAATACCGCCTGCTGCAATTTTTCATGACCCATCAGGAACGCGCCTACACCCGCGGCCAGTTACTTGACCAAGTGTGGGGCGGCAACGTGTACGTTGAAGAACGGACCGTCGACGTGCACATCCGTCGCTTGCGCAAAGCCCTCGGCGAAGCGTATGAAAATCTGGTACAAACCGTGCGCGGCACCGGTTATCGGTTTTCAACAAAAGCGTAATGAAGCAGCGGCAAGCTAAAGGCTGAGCCGCTTCTAGCGTGAGGCTCACAACGGGACGTGTGACTTGAACCCAAATTGGCATGGCACTCTGATTCGCCATCTATTGCTTTTGATTACCGGCTGCCTGTTCATCGGGCTGATCAGTGGGTATTACGGCTGGAGCCTGGTCGTCGGTCTTGGCCTTTATCTGGGCTGGACCCTTAAACAGCTGCTGCGTCTGCACGATTGGCTGCGCAATCACCAACCCGACGAAGCACCGCCCGATGGCTACGGCCTGTGGGGCGAGGTGTTTGACAGCATCTACCACCTGCAACGCCGCGACCAGCGCGTACGCGGGCGTCTGCAAGCGGTTATTGATCGCGTGCAAGAGTCTACCGCCGCCCTCAAAGACGCCGTGGTCATGCTCGACAGCCATGGCGACCTGGAATGGTGGAACCGCGCCGCCGAAACCCTGTTGGGCCTCAAGACCCCGCAAGACAGCGGCCAGCCGGTCACCAACCTGGTTCGCCACCCGCGCTTCAAGGAATATTTCGACAACGGCAACTACGCCGAACCGCTGGAAATTCCATCGCCGGTCAACGACCACCTGCGCATCCAGCTCTACATCACGCGCTATGGCAACAACGAACACCTGATGCTGGTGCGCGATGTCACCCGCCTCCACCATCTGGAGCAAATGCGCAAAGACTTCATTGCCAACGTGTCCCACGAACTGCGCACGCCGTTGACGGTGATTTGCGGCTATCTGGAAACCCTGCTTGATAACGTCGATGACGTGAACCCGCGCTGGAAGCGCCCGCTGTCACAAATGCAGCAACAGGGCGAACGCATGCAGACGCTGCTCAATGACCTGCTGTTACTGGCCAAGCTGGAAGCCACCGACTACCCCTCGGACAACCAGCCGGTGCCTATCGACGCGTTGCTGCGCTCGATCAAGGGCGACGCCCAGGCGCTGTCCGGGCAACGCAACCAGACCATCACCCTGGACATCGACACCAACGTGGCCCTCAAGGGCAGCGAAGCCGAGCTGCGCAGCGCGTTTTCCAACCTGGTGTTCAACGCCGTCAAATACACCCCGGACGGCGGCTCTATCCGCATTCGCTGGTGGGCAGACCACTTGGGCGCGCACCTCAGCGTGCAGGATTCGGGGGTCGGCATCGACAACAAACACCTGCCGCGCCTGACCGAACGCTTCTACCGCGTAGACTCCAGCCGCAACGCCAGCACCGGCGGTACGGGCCTGGGCCTGGCCATCGTCAAACACGTGCTATTGCGCCACCACGGGCACCTGGACATCAGCAGCGTATTGGGCCACGGCAGCACTTTTACCTGCCAATTCGACCCGGTTCAGGTCATAAAACCCAGGATTAGCGCCTCCGTCAGCTGACCCGTGTGGCAAAAGCCCACTAGGCAAGCATCGCGTCAGCCGCTACATTGCTTGGCCGGAGCCTGCTTATGCAGGCCCTGAAACCCTCAACTCGTTGAATATTGGAACCCGTAAAACTCCATCATGGACCCTTCCCCTGGCTTGACCCTCGCAACACTCTTCGCCGACTTCGGCATGATTCTTTTTGCTCTGATCCTGGTACTGCTCAACGGCTTTTTCGTTGCGGCTGAATTTGCCATGGTCAAACTGCGCTCGACCCGGGTCGAGGCCATCGCAGACGTCAACGGCTGGCGCGGGCAGATCCTGCGCACCGTGCACAACCAGCTCGACGCTTACCTGTCCGCCTGCCAATTGGGTATCACCCTGGCCTCGCTGGGCCTGGGCTGGGTCGGTGAGCCGGCGTTTGCCCACTTGCTCGAACCGCTACTCGGCGCGCTGGGCGTGCAGTCGCCTGAAGTGATCAAAGGCGTGTCGTTCTTTACCGCCTTCTTCATCATTTCGTACCTGCACATTGTGGTCGGCGAACTGGCCCCTAAATCCTGGGCCATCCGCAAACCCGAAACCCTGTCGCTGTGGACAGCCGTGCCGCTGTACCTGTTTTACTGGGCCATGTACCCGGCCATCTACTTGCTCAACGCCAGCGCCAACGCCATTTTGCGAATTGCCGGCCAAGGCGAGCCCGGTGCTCACCATGACCACGCCTACAGCCGCGAAGAACTCAAACTGATCCTGCACTCCAGCCGTGGTCAGGACCCGAGCGACCAAGGCATGCGCGTGCTGGCCTCGGCCGTGGAAATGGGCGAGCTGGAAGTGGTCGACTGGGCCAATTCGCGCGAAGACCTGGTGACCCTGGACTACAAGGCACCGCTCAAGGAAATCCTTGCGCTGTTCCGCCGTCACAAGTTCAGCCGCTACCCGGTCTACGACGCCGACACCAACACCTTTGTCGGCCTGCTGCACATCAAGGACCTGCTGCTTGAGCTGGCTGACCTCGATCACCTGCCCGAAACCTTCAACCTTGAAGAACTGATCCGCCCGCTGGAGCGCGTGTCACGTCACATGCCGCTGGCGCAGCTGCTGGAGCAGTTCCGCAAGGGCGGCGCGCACTTTGCGCTGGTGGAAGAAGCTGACGGCAAAGTGGTCGGCTACCTGACCATGGAAGACGTGCTCGAAGTGCTGGTGGGCGACATTCAGGACGAACACCGCAAGGCCGAGCGAGGCATCCTCTCGTACCAGCCGGGCAAACTGCTGGTGCGCGGTGACACGCCGTTGTTCAAGATCGAGCGCCTGCTGGGCGTCGACCTTGACCACGTCGAGGCCGAAACCGTTGCGGGCCTGATCTACGACACCCTCAACCGCGTGCCCGAAGAAGAAGAGCAATTGGAAGTTGAAGGCCTGCGCATCATCATCAAAAAGATGAAAGGCCCGAAAATCGTCCTGGCCAAAGTGCTGAAGCTCAATTAACCCGACCTTCCTGTAGGAGCGAGCTTGTCTCGCGATCTTTTGAGCGTTTAAAAGATCGCGAGGCAAGCTCGCTCCTACAGTGAAGGTGCAAATGTTTCACAAATGTTTCAACACACCGCCAGCTGTGCGATGCTGGCGTTCTGCTCAATTGCCGACTACAGCTTAAGAAACATCTGTAAGAACGGCCTGCAGCTATCTGATCCTCCAAAGTATCGACCACAGGGAGCCAGCATGCTGACCCTGCTCAATCTTCTCTCTGCCGTGACCCTGCTGATCTGGGGCACGCACATCGTGCGAACCGGTATCTTGCGGGTTTACGGCACGAACTTGCGCCATGTCATCGGGCAAAACGTGTCCAGACCGATACTCGCGTTTATCGCCGGTATCATCGTCACCGCCATGGTGCAAAGCAGCAACGCCACCGCCCTGCTGGTGACCTCTTTTGTCGGCCAGGGCCTGATGGCGCTTACGCCCGCGCTGGCGACCATGCTCGGCGCTGACGTCGGCACCGCGCTCATGGCACGGGTGCTGACCTTCGACTTGTCGTGGCTGTCACCGCTGCTGATTTTTTTGGGCGTGATCTTCTTTCTGTCGCGCAAACAAACCCGCGCCGGGCAACTGGGGCGCGTCGGGATTGGCCTGGGCCTGATTATTCTGGCGTTGCAACTGATCGTCGAAGCCGCCGCGCCCATCACCCACGCCCAAGGGGTGAAGGTGATCTTCGCCTCGTTGACCGGCGACCTGCTGCTCGACGCACTGGTCGGCGCGCTGTTTGCGATGGTCTCGTACTCCAGCCTGGCCGCCGTACTGCTCACCGCGACCCTGGCCGGCGCCAGCGTGATCAGCCTGCCCGTGGCCGTTGGCCTGGTGATCGGCGCCAACATCGGCAGCGGCGTGCTGGCGTTCCTCAGCACCAGCATGCAAAACGCGGCGGGGCGGCAAGTGGCGCTCGGCAGCCTGCTCTACAAACTGATCGGCTTGCTGCTGATCATGCCGGTGCTCACGCCGCTGGTGAACTGGATGGACAGCCTTAACTTCAGGCCGCAGGAACTGGTCATCGGCTTCCACCTGCTCTACAACACCACGCGCTGCTTCTTGATGCTGCCCACCATCGGCCTCATGGCGCGGCTGTGTGCCCGACTATTGCCCGAACGCGAGATCGCCAACGGCAGCGTCACCCCGCGCCACCTCGACGCAGCCGCACTCGACACGCCCGCTCTGGCGCTGACCAACGCCGTGCGCGAAACCCTGCGCATTGGCGACCTGATCGACACCATGTTGGTCAATATGCTCGACGTTCTGCGCGGCAAGCAAACCTCGATGACGCAAGCAATGCGCACCCTCAGCGATGACGTCGAAGTGCTCTACAGCGGGGTCAAACTGTACTTGGCGCAAATGCCCCGCGAAGACCTGGGCGAACACGACAGTCGCCGCTGGGCCGAGATCATCGAACTGGCGATCAACCTTAAACTGGCCAGCGACCTGATCGAGCGCATGCTGCGCAAGGTCCAGCAGCAGAAAACCTCACAACGCCGTTCGTTTTCGGCCACAGGGCTTGAGGAGCTGGTAGACCTGCAAACCCAGCTCATCGAGAACCTGCGCCTGGGGCTCACTGTGTTCCTTAACTCAGACCCACAGAGCGCGCGCCAACTGCTGCGTGAAAAACGCCGCTTTCGCGCACAAGAGCGTCGCCTGGCCCACGCCCACGTGAGCCGCCTGCAACGTAAAATCACCCAAAGCATCGAAACCAGCTCCGTGCATCTGGAACTGATCGCCGACATGCTGCGCCTGAACTCACTGTTTTGCGGCAGCGCCTACGTGGTGCTGGAAAACATTGATACCGGCGCCCTGGAACCTGAAGACAACGCCGACACCCTGCATTCACCCTGAACGTTGCACGCGAACGTGTTGTCAGTCTGTAAGCAGCGTCTAACCTGCACAGACTGACGCGCTGCGCCACTCGCCCTCTCAAAACGGATTCAGAGATCCAGGGATTTTTATGCGTTGCCTGCTGTTTATCTGCGTGCTGCTGGGAGCAGCTCAGACTTTTGCCCTCGACCGCTACAGCGTGGAGGGCTATCAACTGCCTAACGGCTTACAACTGATCCTCAAGCCCGGCTATGAGCGCGGCCATGTGTCCATTCGTTTGGTCGTCGGCGTGGGCATGGATGACTTCAGTTGCGCCGATCAACAGCTACCCCACCTGCTGGAGCACTTATTGTTCAGCGGCGTCGACGACGGTGGTGAAGGCGGCCTGGAAGAGCGCATGCAAGCGCTGGGCGGCGAATGGAACGCCTACACCAGCAATGCCGACACCACCTTTGTGATCGAAGCCCCGGCGAAAAACCAGCGCAAAATCCTCGACCTGCTGCTGAGCCTGCTGACCCGCACACAAATGACCGACCAGCGCATCAGCGAGGCCAAGCAAGTGGTTGAGCGCGAAGACGGCGGCCACTATTCGCACCTGCAACGCTGGCTGGACCGCCAGGACCTCGGGCACAGCGCCAGCAACCAGTTGGCGGTGGAGTTGGGCCTCAAATGCGCCGAACGCGCCGAGGTACATGACCTCACGCGCCAACAACTCGAAGCGGTGCGCAACACGTGGTACGCCCCCAACAACATGACCCTGATCATGGTTGGCGACCTCGACCGCCTGCTGCCGGCGTATCTGGAGCGCACCTACGGCGCACTCGAACCGGTCGACCCCAGCGAGCACCTGCCGCTGCCCGCCATCGAAGCCAAGGCCGACACCGAGCGCACATTGGTGCGCGGTGTGGTCGGCGAGACGGCCAAGCTGCATTGGTTGCTGCCGGAGCCGGTGATCGACGACCAGTACGATGAAACCTGGGACCTGCTGCGCGATTACCTGGAGTGGTCGTTGTACAGCGAGCTGCGGCTCAAGCACGGGTTGTCTTACGGGCCCTGGGCCGAGCGCGAAGTCTTCGGCGGCGTGAGCTTTTTAAGTCTCAACGCCGACCTCGCCCGCGATGACGTGGCCAAGGCTCAACAGGTGATGGGCGAACTCAAACAACGTTTGCTCAAGGACGGCCTCGACCCGCAGACCTTTGCCCGCCTCAAAAACGCCGCCGTGGCGCGCCAGGCCTGGGCTGTGCAGGGCAACAGCGCTTTGGCTGATTACTACTGGAGCGCCTTGGGCGACTACGACGGCGGCCGGTTTGCCGACCCGTCCAAACGCTTGCAAGCGGTGACACTTGAGCAAGCCAACACGGCGTTGCGCCATTTGTTTGCCAAGCCCGGTTATGTGCGTATCGAGAAACCGCTGCTCAGTTATAACGGCTTGACCGTGGCGCTGGCGGCGGCGTTGAGCGTGTTGGTGCTGATGTTCGTGGGCTGGCGAATCTGGCGTCGACGCACGCGTTAATTGGCTAAGCCCGAAACAGTTTGATACCGTAAAAATCATTGCCCATTCGCGGCTGATCAATCAGCCCCCCAGCGCGCGGAGAATTCAGCGTGAGTGAACGTTCCAACCCTTGGCAGTTGCAAACCATCGTCGGCCAATTGCGCACGGCCCGTAACCAGTGGCGTTCGCAAAACGGCCGTGTCAGCGGCGAACTGGGCGGCCGCGAGCTGCCTTCGCGCGCCGCGATGGCCGAGATCCTTGAGGCCCTGTGCGGGGCGTTGTTCCCGATGCGCCTGGGCCCGGTCGACCTTCGCGAAGAGAGCGAAGATTTCTACGTGGGCCACACCCTCGACGTAGCGCTTAATGCGTTGCTGGCCCAGGCGCGACTTGAGCTGCGTTACGCGGCGCGTCAGGCCGGGTTGCCGGATGCGGGCGTGGACGAGACGGCGACCGTGTTGATCCAGGACTTTGCCCTGGCCTTGCCGCGCCTGCGCAGCATCCTCGACACCGACGTCCTGGCCGCCTACCACGGCGACCCGGCGGCGCGCAGTGTCGACGAAGTGTTGCTGTGCTATCCGGGGATTCTGGCGGTGATTCATCATCGCCTGGCGCACCACATGTACCGCGCCGGCCTGCCCTTGCTGGCCCGCATCAGCGCGGAAATCGCGCATTCGTCCACCGGTATTGATATTCACCCGGGCGCGCAGATTGGTCGCAGCTTCTTTATCGACCACGGTACGGGCGTGGTGATCGGAGAAACCGCGATCATCGGCGAACGTGTACGTATCTACCAAGCAGTGACCTTGGGCGCCAAACGTTTCCCGGCGGACGAATCGGGCCAACTGCAAAAAGGCCACCCGCGCCACCCGATCGTAGAAGACGACGTGGTGATCTATGCCGGCGCGACCATTCTGGGGCGCATCACCATCGGCAAAGGCTCGACGATTGGCGGCAACGTCTGGCTCACCCGCAGCGTGCCGGCGGGCTGCAACCTGACCCAGGCCAACTTGCAGCATGATGATGGTTCGCAGAAGTAAAACCGCGTGATGCCTTGCCCTCACCCTGGCCCTCTCCCGGAGGGAGAGGGTTGGGGTGAGGGCGATTTCTCGGACATTTCCTGCAACCCGTAGCGGCGTTGACCCGCTTGTGGGGCCGGGTTGGCAGGCCTAGTCTTGGGGCTGTCACTGCAAAATCAGTGACAGGGTGTGGAAGCCCTTATATCGTTAGGCGCACAAAGCGCCACCCAGTCAGGCGTTTTTTATTGCCTGTGCTTTATGGTGGCTGTGCGCGGGGCACTCTCGAGTGCGCCGGGTGCCTAACGTCCCGGTCTTCCACACCTGCGTACAGCCGCCACCTATCATGTGGAAGTGATGTTTAGCGGCTCCAACCCATACGTTAGGAAGCAGCCAAATGAAAACCCTCACACCCGACCCACCCCGCTCAAACACCGATTACACCCACACCTTGCTCAACGATCACGCGGCCACCCGGCGCGCCTTGGCGCATTACGAGCTTGACCCCGAGCCACTTAACAGCCGAATTTTTGTGCGCCATCGCCTGCAATTGCGGGTGGTGTGGTTGGGGGATCAAATGTGGTGTTGCGCACGCGATCTCGGCCGTTTGATGGGCCGCACGTTAGGGCGTAAAGGGTTGGCCAAGCTGGATGCTGATCAGCATCAGGAATTACCGATCCGTAGCCACGGCACCGTGCAAGACACCTTGATGCTCAGCGAATCGGGGGCGTATGCGATGTTGCTGTACCACTACCACCCCGAAAACCGCCATTTGCGCCAATGGCTGACCCATGAAGTGGTGCCCGCCATGCGCGGCGGGTGAAGCCCTGCCCTCACCCCAACCCTCTCCCGAGGGAGAGGGAGCTTTACCGAGGTGTTCTCCGGTTCAGTGCAAGGGTGACAGGCTGCCAAAAATCTTCAGCAACCCCCAATCAGTCCCCTCTCCCTCCGGGAGAGGGTTAGGGTGAGGGGGCTTTTGACTTTTAACGAGCAGTCCGCACGCCTTCGGCCAAGGCCGCGCACAGGCTCAGTACGCCATCGACCGCTTGTTCCGGGGTGGCCGCGTTTTCGATTTTGTCGATCAAGGCCGAGCCCACCACCACGCCATCCGCCAAGCGGGCAATCGCCGCCGCTTGTTCCGGAGTGCGAATCCCGAAACCCACACTGATCGGCAAGTCGGTGTGACGGCGCAGGCGCGCAATCGCTTCGCTCACTTGGTCTGTAGTTGCGGAACCGGCGCCGGTCACGCCTGCCACCGACACGTAGTACACAAAGCCCGAGCTGCCATTGAGCACTTTAGGCAGGCGCGCATCGTCAGTCGTTGGGGTGGTCAGGCGGATGAAGTCTAGGCCCGCCGCTTGCGCAGGGTCGCACAGCTCTGAGTTGTGCTCGGGTGGCATGTCGACCACGATCATGCCGTCAACGCCAGCCGCTTTGGCGTCAGCGATGAATTTAGCCACACCGTAATGGTGGATCGGGTTGAAGTAACCCATCAGCACCAGCGGCGTGTCGCTGTTGCCTTCGCGGAACTCGCGCACCATTTGCAGGGTTTTCGCCAGGTTTTGCTTGGCACCCAGCGCACGGATGTTGGCCAGCTGGATCGCCGGGCCATCGGCCATTGGATCGGTGAAGGGCATGCCCAGCTCGATCACGTCAGCGCCCGCAGCAGGCAGGCCTTTGAGGATGGCCAGCGAGGTGGCGTAATCCGGGTCACCGGCGGTGACAAAGGTCACCAGCGCAGCGCGGTTTTGTTCTTTGAGTTCGGCAAAACGCGTTTGCAGGCGGCTCATCAGTGTTTCTCCTGCTGGGACTGTTCAACGTGGTGCATCACGGTTTGCATGTCTTTGTCGCCTCGGCCAGACAGGTTGACCACCATCAGGTGATCGGCCGGCAAGGTCGGTGCGCGCTTGAAGACTTCGGCCAGCGCGTGGGCGCTTTCCAGGGCCGGGATGATGCCTTCAAGGCGGCAGCATTTATGGAACGCATCCAGCGCTTCGTCGTCGGTGACCGAGGTGTACTGGACGCGACCGATGTCGTGCAACCACGCGTGTTCCGGGCCAATACCGGGGTAGTCCAGGCCCGCCGAGATCGAGTGGGCATCGATGATCTGGCCGTCGTCGTCTTGCAGCAGGAAGGTACGGTTGCCGTGCAGCACGCCCGGCTCGCCGCCGTTGAGGCTGGCCGCGTGTTTGCCGGTTTCAATGCCGTAACCGGCCGCTTCAACACCAATGATTTCAACGCCGGTGTCGTCCAGGAACGGGTGGAACAAGCCCATCGCGTTGGAGCCACCGCCGATGCACGCCACCAGGCTGTCCGGCAGGCGGCCTTCCTGGGCTTGCATCTGCTCGCGGGTTTCCTTGCCGATTACGGCCTGGAAGTCGCGCACCATCGCCGGATACGGGTGCGGGCCAGCCACGGTGCCGATCAGGTAGAAGGTGCTGTCGACGTTGGTCACCCAGTCACGCAGCGCTTCGTTCATGGCGTCTTTCAAGGTGCCGGTGCCGGCCACGACCGGGATCACTTCGGCGCCCAGCAGTTTCATGCGAAACACGTTGGCCTGTTGGCGCTCGATGTCGGTGGTGCCCATGTAGATCACGCATTGCAGGCCAAAACGTGCGGCCACGGTGGCCGTCGCAACGCCGTGCATGCCTGCGCCGGTTTCGGCGATGATGCGTTTTTTGCCCATGCGCCGCGCCAGCAGAATCTGCCCGATGCAGTTGTTGATCTTGTGCGCGCCGGTGTGGTTCAGCTCTTCGCGCTTGAGGTAGATCTTGGCGCCGCCGCAAAACTCGGTCAGGCGCTCGGCAAAGTACAGCGGGCTTGGACGGCCCACGTAGTCGCGCTGGAAGTAGGCCAGTTCTTTGATGAACTCAGGGTCTTTTTTGGCCAGCTCGTACTCGCGGTCGAGGTCGAGGATCAGCGGCATCAGGGTTTCAGCGACGTAGCGGCCGCCGAATGAGCCGAACAGGCCATTGTCGTCCGGGCCGTTACGCAATGTGGATTGGGTCATGTGACGCTCCAGATAAAGAGGTGCGAAGGTCGATGGGCCTGACTTTACGCGCGACAACGCCAGATGAAAACCGATAAGATCGCCACAACCTGTCAGGAAAACTCACAGATACCATGAGCCGCGATCTCCCGCCCCTGAACGCCCTGCGCGCGTTCGAAGCCACCGCCCGCCTGAACAGCGTCAGCCAGGCGGCCGAGCAGCTTAACGTCACCCACGGTGCCGTTAGTCGGCAAATCAAAGTGCTTGAAGAACACTTGGGGGTCAGCCTGTTTGTGAAGGAAGGCCGCGGCCTGAAGCTCACGGACGCCGGGATCCGCCTGCGCGATGCCAGCAGCGAAGCCTTCGACCGCTTGCGTAATGTATGCACCGAACTCACGCAAAGCCATGTCGACGCGCCGTTTGTGCTGGGCTGTTCGGGCAGTTTGCTGGCGCGCTGGTTTATCCCGCGTCTGGGCCGTTTGAAAGCCGACTTGCCAGATTTGCGTTTGCACCTGTCGGCCGGTGAAGGCGATCTGGACCCGCGCCGCTCCGGGCTGGACGCGTGGCTGGTGTTTGCCGAGCCGCCATGGCCCGCTGACATGCAGGTGTACGAATTGGCCAGTGAGCGCATCGGCCCGGTGCTGAGCCCGCATTACGCGCATTACCCGCAACTGTGTCAGGCACCGGCCAGCGCCCTGCTGGATGAACCGCTGCTGCACACCACGTCGCGACCGCAGGCGTGGCCCAGCTGGGCACAACAACAGGCGATCGATGCGAAGGCGTTAAATTACGGGCAAGGGTTTGAGCACTTGTACTACTTGCTCGAAGCCGCAGTGGCGGGCCTGGGTGTGGCAATTGCCCCTGAGCCGTTAGTGGCTGAGGACGTGCGAGCCGGTCGCCTGACTGCGCCGTGGGGCTTTACTCAAACCCCGGCGCAGCTGGCGTTGTGGGTGCCAAAGCGCGCCGCAGACGGGCGCGCTCGGCAACTGGCGCAATGGCTCAAGGCTGAGCTTGCGCAGGATTAGTTACGCTTGCAGAGCAGAAAAGCCGCCAGCAGGCCCAATGCACCCAGTGCAACGCCGGCGGTCGCATATGGATGCTCTTGTGCGTATTCACGGGTGGCAATGGCGGTTTCGCGGGTTTTGTCTTTCACTTCTTCATACGCGTCGCTGAGCAGGTGACGCGAATGTTTCAGCGCGTTCTCGGCATTGCTTTTGAGGGCGCCAAGGGTCTTTTTGGACTCGTCAGACGCGTCGTGCTTGAAGCTCTCCAGAGACTTGAGCAGGCTCTCGATCTCGGCTTCCATGCTTTGCAATGACGCTTTACGTGAAGTATTGCTAGCCATTAGGGCTCTCCTGCATTTGTGAGTGAGGGTGCGTGTTTAGTCCGACTGCGCCGTTTTCAGAAAGTGCAAAAAACCTGAACTTTTCCTTGCGAACGGCCCACGAAGTATTCAGCAGATTCGCTGCTAGGCTTTGATTGACGACAAAGGAGAACGTTATGTCTGACCATCACACCTACAAGAAAATCGAACTGGTAGGCTCGTCCCCAAGCAGCATAGAAGACGCCATCAGTCATGCACTGGCCGAAGCCAACAAAACCATCAAACACCTGGAATGGTTTGAGGTGCTGGACACGCGCGGGCATATCAAGGACGGCAAGGTGGCGCACTATCAGGTGACGCTGAAGGTCGGTTTCCGGATCGCCAGCAGCTGATCTGCGTCAGACTTTTAGCCAACAAACTGGCCGTTTGCCACAAAGTCCGCTAAACCCTCTGGGTGCGACATGAGCAGTCGTGTCGCACCCATTTTGTTTTGATCTGGGGAACTGACCGATGAAAAAGATTTTAGTGGCTGTAGCTTTACTGAGTCTGGCGGGCACTGCTTTCGCAGCGGGCAAGCCTTGTGAGGAACTGAAAAGCGAAATTGCTGCGAAGATTGATGCTAATGGCGTCCCGCACTATTCGCTGGAAGTGGTCGACAAGGGCACTGCCTCTGACGGAAAAGTCGTGGGCTCATGTGAAGGCGGCACCAAAGATATCGTTTACAAGCGCGGCTGATACCTTGAAATACACCTGTAGGAGCGAGCTTGCTCGCGATCTTTTGATTGTTTAAAAGCTCGCGAGCAAGCTCGCTCCTACAGGCTTTACGTGGGTTTAGGCCCCTTTCATGACTTGCGACAGCAGTTCGTAGGAATGAATACGGTCTGCATGCTCGTACAGGTCACAGGTAAAAATCAGCTCATCTGCCTGGGTCTGTTCGACCAGCACTTGCAGTTTGGCGCGGATTTTCTCGGGGCTGCCGACCATCGCCAGGCCCAAAAAGCTCATCACTGCTTCTTTCTCGTGGGGTAGCCACAGCCCGTCCATGGTTTTCACCGGCGCGCGCTGTACCAGGCTCTGCCCACGCATCAAGGCCAAAATGCGTTGCAGCACGGAGGTGGACAGGTATTCAGCCTGTTCATCAGTATCGGCCGCGACCAACGGCACACCCAACATCACATACGGCTTGTCGAGCACCGCCGAAGGCTTGAAGTGGTTGCGGTAGACGCGAATCGCTTCGTGCATCAAACGCGGTGCGAAATGTGAGGCGAAGGCGTAGGGCAAGCCACGCTCACCGGCCAGTTGCGCGCTGAACAAGCTTGACCCCAGCAACCACACGGGCACGTTGGTGCCGGTACCGGGCATGGCGATCACTCGCTGGTCCGGGGTGCGTGGGCCCAGGTAGCGCATCAGCTCGGCGACGTCTTCCGGGAAGTCGTCCGCGCTGCCGGAACGCTCACGGCGCAGGGCGCGGGCAGTCATTTGGTCGGAGCCCGGCGCACGGCCAAGGCCCAGGTCGATGCGCCCAGGGTAGAGGCTTTCGAGCGTGCCGAACTGCTCGGCAATCACCAGCGGTGCGTGGTTGGGCAGCATCACCCCGCCCGAACCGACGCGAATGGTCGAGGTGCCACCGGCCAGATAACCGATCAGCACCGAGGTCGCCGAGCTGGCGATGCCGTCCATGTTGTGGTGTTCGGCTACCCAAAAACGGTTGTAGCCAAACTTTTCTACGTGTTGGGCCAAATCCAGCGAGTTGTGCAACGACTGGGCGGCGCTACCGTTTTCGCGCACAGGCACCAGGTCGAGGGTCGAGAATTTGACATCAGACAATCGTTTCATCAGCTGGCTACTCCAAGTGAGGGGCAGGTTCAGGCACTCGCATTAACCCGCCAGTGATGACAGCAATATGGGCATATACCCGAGTTTCAATGGCATTCATCATTTGAGCCACGAAAAAATGCGATTTGTCCGACAGGATGAACTTTGTGGAGCCGACACCCCTCACAACCTCAGTCAAGGCGTGAAACCTTCACGCCGTTCTTCAGGAGGCACGTATGAGTATTAAAAAGACTGCATCGGCACACTGGGCAGGCGACCTCAAAACCGGCATCGGCTCCATCTCTACCGAGACGGGCGTGTTGCGCGACGCACCGTATGGCTTCAAGGCCCGCTTTGAAGGTGGCAAGGGCACCAACCCTGAAGAACTGATCGGCGCCGCCCATGCCGGCTGCTTTTCGATGGCCCTGTCGATGATTTTGGGCGATGCCGGGCTTAAGGCCGACAGCATCGACACCAAGGCTGAAGTCACCCTGGATCAAGTCGAGGGCGGGTTTGCGATTACTGCGGTGCACTTGATCCTCAAGGCCAAAATACCGGGCGCGACCCAGCAGCAATTCGATGAGCTGACCAAAAAAGCCAAAGAAGGCTGCCCGGTGTCCAAGGTGCTGAACGCCAAAATCACCCTCGACGCCACGCTGCAGGCCTGATCGATAGACCCAACGTACGCCCCCGCCTGCATCGCAGTGGGGGCGGCGTTTGCCCGGACAGTTCGCAGACACCGCCGAATGTGATCGAATAGCCGCCGATTGCGTCTGACCATTACTGTGCGTTCTGCAAGAAGGGAGTCTCATCATGAAACGTTTTGCTTTAGCGGTAATCAGTTGTGCTTTGGCCACCTCGGTATGGGCAGCGCCCAAGCCTTGCGACGAGTTGAAGGCTGAAATCGAAGCCAAGATTCAGGCCAATAACGTGTCGTCTTACACGCTCGAGATCGTGACCAATGACGAAGTACACGATCAGAACATGGTGGTAGGTTCGTGCGAAAACGGCACGAAGAAGATCATCTATCAGAAAAACGATAACTGACGGACTAAGGCAGGCAGTTCACCAGCCGCTCCTCGGCCAGCACCTTGCCTTCGGCGTTGTACAACCGCGCGTAAGCGTTAAAGCCCAGTGAGCGTGCCTGCAACCGGTAGCGTTGGCCGGGCTGGAAATCCGCGTAGTTGACGGAGAGGTAACACAGCCGCTCTTGCGGCTCGCTGAACATGCCCATCCCGCCGATAAACACTTCGTAGTCAAAGCGCACCATCAGCTCGTGGTTGCCGGGAGTTACCTGAAAATAACGCCCGTCGTTCAGGCGCTGGTTATCCAGACGCTCGGCCATGATCAGCTTGCCGGTTTGGGTTTCCAGATCAACCCAGGCCATGTTCGGGTCGTGTGGCGGCAGAGGCGTGCTGGCACAGGCGCTGAGCAGGCTGGCCGTGAGCAAGAGCAGAAGCGTGCGCATGGGAGTGTCCATCAAGTTGTGATGCATAAGCATAGCGCCAGACCACTCTCACAGGGTGCTGGGCTTTTTCTCACCCGTCACATAGGGTGTGTTTGCTGAGCACTTGTCGCCCACTGGACCGCACCATGCCCCTGACTGTTCGCTGCCTGATTGCCCTCGCCTTTCTACCTCTTTTATACGGTTGCTCCAGTACGGGTTACTACTCGCAATTGCTCACCGGCCAATGGCACGTGTTGCAAGCCCGCGAGCCGGTGGCCAAGGTGGTGGCCGACCCTCAGCGTGACCCTGTTTTGCGCCAGCATCTGGCCCGGTCCCAGGCGGCCCGGACCTTTGCCAGCGAACAGTTAAAGCTGCCTGACAACCAGAGTTATCGCCTGTACGCCGATATTCAGCGACCGTACGTGGTGTGGAATGTGTTTGCGACAGCGGAGTTTTCGCTCGACCCGGTCACCTATTGCTTCCCGGTGGCAGGGTGCGTGGCCTACCGGGGTTATTACTCACAGGGTGCCGCTCGCGGGGATGCCGCGCTCAAGCGCGAGCAAGGCATGGATGTGTGGGTTAGTGGGGTTGAGGCGTACTCGACCCTGGGCTGGTTTGATGACCCGATCCTTAACAGCATGCTGCACTGGGGCGATGAGCGGTTGGCCACGCTAATTTTTCACGAGCTGGCGCATCAGCGCTTTTATGTGAAGGACGACACCGAGTTCAACGAGTCATTTGCCAGCTTTGTCGAGCAGGAAGGCACGCGCCAATGGCGCGCCTATCAAGGGCTGCCAGCGGCACACACCATGGGTTTGCAGCAGCGCGAACAGTTTATTGCCTTGGTCCTGAGCACACGCCAGCGCCTGCAGCAGCTGTACACGCAAACGTTGCCGGCGGCTGAGATGCGTCAGCGTAAAGCCGCGGAGTTTGAGCGAATGCGCCGTGAATACCGTGCGCTGCGCGACCAGCAATGGGCGGGCAACAACCGCTACGACGCGTGGGTCAATGCCCCGATGAACAACGCCAAGCTGCTGCCGTTCGGGTTGTATGACCAATGGGTACCGGCCTTTGCGGCGTTGTTCAAGCAAACCGGCGGTGACTGGTCGGTGTTTTACAAGGCCGTTGAACAGCTGGGCAAGCTGCCACCGATGCAGCGCAAAGCGGCGCTGCGCCAGTGGGCCGGGGCTTTACCTGAGGCCAATAACCCTTAAGCCTTGGGGCTCAACCAGTTCTTGACCACGCAAGATGCGAACGGGCTGGTGCTGCACGCGCCGCTGGCCAGGGCCTGACGCAGTTTCGGGATATTGGCTTGGGTCATGTACTTGATGCCATCTTTGAAGTGCGAGTTTTCGCCAAAGCCACCTTGGGTCATTTCTTTCAGCGCGTCTTCTTTGCTCCAGTCCTGCACCACCACGCGATACATGGCTGCCATCAAGCCCGTGCGGTCGACACCATGTTTGCAGTGCATCAATACCGGGCCATGGGCCTGAGCTGTTTGAATGGCGCGCAAGGCGGCCAGTACATCGGCGTCATCGACATGATTGGTGCGGTACGGTAATTGGACCTGTTCAACCCCCGGGGTTTTTAACCAACTGCTGTCCGCTTCGGGCAGAAAGTTGATCACCGTGCCGATGTGCAGCTTGTCCAGCAAAGGCTGGGCCTGGTCATCGGGCAAGGCGCTGCGGTACAGCGTGGGCGACATTTGGTACAGGTTGTATTGCGCATCAACCGGCTGCGCCCATTGGGGCGGGCGCACCACGGCAAAATCATCGGCCATCGCCTGGGGCAGCGAAAACGCCGCCAATAATGTCAGGCACAGGGCAGGAGCAAACCGGGCTTTGGGCATGTCAGCGCAACCACTTCGACTAAAGGATAAGGAGGTGGCGCTAGAGTGAGTCAGGCCTGATAAAAACTGTGTGAGCCACTTGTCAAAAATTCGTGATTAGCCAGCGCTGTTGCAGCGTTGAGGTGCGGCAAAATTACGCATGAATCGATTCAGCCGCGCCCCTTACCTGCTAGTATTTGTAACTATTAATTGCTGATACCTATTTTTTAAGCTCATCTGCGACGCTTGTCGCTGCCAAAATGAAAGTTGCCACTGAGCAACTGCTACCCGTGAATGTCTGAAGAGGTGCCCCTCCCATGTCTGAACAAGACAACCCGCGGCGTGAGTTTTTGCGCAAAACCCTAACGCTGATTCCGGTAGTCACTGTGGCAAGCACCGGCCTCGGCGGTTCTGTGCTCATGGCGACACCTGCTGAGGGCGCCACAGCCACACCTGAACCTGTGGGGCGCACGTCTTCCCCTGCCACACCTTATGAGCCGACGTATTTCACGGCCCAAGAGTGGGCATTTCTAAACGCTGCGGTAGCACGCCTGATCCCCGCCGACGAGCAAGGCCCCGGCGCTCTGGAAGCTGGCGTCCCGGAATACATAGACCGGCAAATGCATACACCGTACGCCAGCGGAGCCCTGTGGTTCATGCAGGGTCCGTTCAATACCGATGCGCCGGCCGAGATGGGCTGGCAGAGCAAGCTTGTGCCCAAACAGATCTACCGCTTGGGCATCGCTGCCACGGAGGCACTGTGCAAATCGACCTATAACTCAACATTTGCTGGGCTAGACAGCGCTACCCGAGACGAAGTGCTCAAACAGCTGGAGGCCGGAACGCCCCACTTCGAGAACGTCCCGGCCAAGATGTTTTTCAGTTTCCTGCTGCAAAACACTAAGGAAGGCTTCTTTTGCGACCCCATTCACGGCGGCAACAAGGGCATGGTCGGCTGGACCATGATCGGCTTCCCCGGCGCTCGCGCTGACTTTATGGACTGGGTCGAACGCAACGAGCAGTACCCCTTCCCGGCAGTTTCCATTCGCGGCGAGAGGGCCTGAGCATGTCGACCGTTATGAAAAAAGTTGATGCCGTCATCGTTGGTTTCGGCTGGACCGGCGCGATCATGGCCAAAGAGTTAACCGAAGCCGGTCTAAACGTTGTAGCCCTTGAGCGCGGCCCGATGCAGGACACGTACCCGGACGGTAACTACCCTCAGGTCATCGACGAACTGACATACAGCGTGCGCAAAAAGCTCTTTCAGGATGTATCGAAAGAAACCGTGACCATTCGCCATAGTGTCAATGACGTGGCCTTGCCCAATCGCCAGCTGGGAGCATTTTTGCCTGGCAACGGTGTGGGCGGCGCCGGGTTGCACTGGTCGGGGGTACATTTTCGGGTTGACCCGATTGAACTGCGCATGCGCAGCCACTACGAAGAACGCTACGGCAAAAACTTTATCCCCAAGGACATGACCATCCAGGACTTCGGCGTCAGTTATGAAGAACTGGAGCCGTTCTTCGATTACGCCGAAAAAGTGTTCGGCACCTCGGGCCAGGCCTGGACCGTGAACGGCCGCATTGTGGGCGAAGGCCGGGGTGGCAACCCGTATGCGGCGGATCGTTCCGACCACTTTCCGCTGGTATCGCAAAAGAACACGGTGTCGGCCCAGCTCTTCCAGAAAGCGGCCACTGACGTGGGCTACAAACCGTATAACCTGCCGTCGGCCAATACATCAGGGCCTTATACCAACCCGTATGGCGCACAAATGGGGCCGTGCAACTTCTGCGGTTTCTGCAGCGGTTATGTCTGCTACATGTACTCCAAAGCCTCGCCTAACGTGAACATTTTGCCCGCGCTCAAGCCGCTGCCCAACTTTGAGTTGCGCCCTGACGCCCATGTGATTCGGGTCAACCTGGACAGCACCAAGAGCAAAGCCACGGGCGTCACTTACATCGACGCGCTGGGCCGTGAAATCGAACAACCGGCAGACCTGGTGATTTTGGGTGCGTTCCAGTTCCACAACGTGCGCTTGATGCTGCTCTCGGGCATCGGCAAACCGTACGACCCGAAAACCGGCGAAGGGGTGGTCGGCAAAAACTTCGCGTACCAGAACATGGGCACCATCAAGGCCTATTTCGATAAAGAGGTGCACACCAACAACTTTATCGGTGCGGGCGGTAATGGCGTGGCCATTGATGATTTCAACGCCGATAACTTTGACCACGGGCCACATGGCTTTGTGGGTGGCTCGCCGATGTGGGTCAACCAGGCCGGCAGCCGTCCCATTGCCGGCACGTCCAACCCACCTGGCACACCGGCCTGGGGCAGCGCCTGGAAAAAAGCCACCGCTGATTACTACACCCACCAGGTATCAATGGACGCGCACGGCGCGCATCAATCCTACCGTGGTAACTATCTCGATCTAGACCCGGTTTATCGCGATGCCTACGGTCAGCCTCTTTTGCGGATGACCTTCGACTGGCAAGAAAACGACATCAAAATGAACCGTTTCATGATGGAGAAAATGGGCAAGATCGCCGAAGCGATGAACCCCAAAGCCATCGCCCTGCTCGGTAAAAAAGTGGGTGAACACTTCAACACCGCGTCCTACCAGACCACTCACCTGAACGGCGGCGCGATCATGGGCACTGACCCAAAAACCAGTGCGCTGAACCGTTACCTGCAATCGTGGGACGTACACAACGTGTTTGTACCGGGCGCTTCGGCGTTCCCGCAGGGGCTGGGTTACAACCCGACCGGTCTTGTGGCCGCGCTGACCTACTGGTCGGCCAGGGCGATCCGCGAACAGTACCTGAAAAACCCCGGCCCACTGGTTCAGGCATAAGGAGCGATGACCATGAAATCAGTTGTTATCGCGACCTTGGCACTGCTGGGCAGTTTTTCGGCGCTGGCTGCTGAAGTCGATCAGACAGCCTTGATCAAACACGGTGAGTACCTGGCGCGAGCCGGTGACTGTGTGGCGTGTCATACGGCCAAAGGTGGCAAGCCTTTCGCTGGCGGCCTGCCCATGGAAACCCCGATCGGTACGATTTACTCGACCAACATCACTCCGGACCCGAGCGGCATCGGCGCCTACAGCTTTGACGATTTCGACAACGCTGTGCGCCATGGCATCGCCAAAAACGGCAGCACGTTGTACCCGGCGATGCCTTACCCGTCTTACGCGCGGGTCAACCAGGCCGACATGCAAGCGCTGTATGCCTACTTCATGCAGGGCGTTAAGCCGGTCGCTGCCGAGAACCGAGCGGTCGATATTCCCTGGCCGTTAAGCATGCGTTGGCCATTGGCTATGTGGCGCTGGACGTTTGCCCCCGCAGTGGCCGACTTCACCCCTGCCCCTGGGCAAAATCCGGTGGTGAGTCGCGGTGCGTATCTGGTGGAAGGTCTAGGACATTGCGGCGCATGCCATACCCCACGGGCGCTGACCATGCAGGAAAAAGCCTTGAGCGCGACAGAGGGCAGCACGTTTCTGTCGGGCAGTGCGCCGCTGGAAGGCTGGATCGCGAAGAACCTGCGCGGCGACCACAAGGACGGCCTGGGCAGTTGGAGCGAAGAACAACTGGTGCAGTTTCTCAAGACCGGCCGCAGTGATCGCAGCGCGGTGTTCGGCGGTATGAGCGACGTGATCGTACACAGCATGCAGTACATGTCTGATGCCGACCTGACCGCTATCGCTCGCTACTTGAAGACATTACCTGCGGTCGATTCGGCAGACAGACCTCATAAATATGACCCGACAGTGCCCGATGCCTTATGGAACGGTAATGACAACAAGCGCGGTGCGGCGGTGTACATCGACAACTGTGCGGCCTGCCATCGCACCGATGGGTATGGCTACACCCGTGTGTTCCCGGCATTGGCGGGTAACCCGGTATTGCAATCAGACGACCCGACTTCGCTGATTCACATTGTGCTTAAAGGCGGGACCTTACCGGCCACGCACACCGCGCCCTCAACCTTTACCATGCCGGGTTTCGACTGGAGGCTGTCGGATCAGGAAGTAGCCGATGTGGTCAATTTCATTCGTACCAGTTGGGGCAATAAAGGCGATGAGGTGAAACCGGCACAGGTGAAGGCGTTGCGCGACTAAGGACGCGGACACACACCATAGCCCCGGGCACTCTTGCGCAGCGCCTGGGGTTATTGATCTGAAGTCTGGGGCTCAGTCGCGTCATTGGCCAGCCACTTCTCTGACAATGCCGCCAGACGGCCATCCGCCTTGATGCGCTGCAAGGCTTTGTCCAGGCTGCCCTGAAACGCCGGGTTGTCTTTCTGGAAAGGGATCGCCACCTCGGGCGAGGCTAAATAAGGTTCGCTGAAATCGAACCGATCCTGAAGTTCAGGAGTCATAGCAATGTGGTTGATGGCCACGTCGTACTTGCCGCTCTCGACCCCCGAAAGCAGGTCATCACTGTCTGTGACCAAGAGCGAGGAATTGACCTCCAGCTCCCGGGCCAGCATTTCGCCCAGTTCGACGTCAAAGCCGGTCAAGTGGCCATCCTGCTGGAAGCTGTAAGGGGCCTGGTTGCCCTCAAGTGCGATGCGCAATTCACCACGATCGTTTACGTCGTCCATCAGTTCTGCGTGAGCAAAAGGACTCGCCAATGGCAATAAAAGCATCAGGCCTGGCAAAAAACGCATGGTCACTCCTTTGAATTTAATGAAAGCGATTCGCAATAAGCGCTCGCTTTGCTTTATGTTGGTCAACTGCGGCGTTGGACAGCAGATCTGCTCAAAGTTGTGCATGCCCGACGATTTTTTCAAAAACCGGAGATACAAATGAAAGCTCTACTGTCTCGTGTTGCGTTGGCTTCTGTGTTGATGGGCGCTTCGGTTCTGGCCCTGGCTGCCACTCCCGCGCCTGAGGGCGCAAAAGTGTCGATTACCTCCCCGGCGGATGGCGCCACGGTGGATAAAACCTTCACCGTAAAATTCGGCATTGAAGGCATCGACCTCAAACCCGCTGGCGATCCGGCCCCACATTCTGGCCATCACCACTTGCTGGTCGATGTTGACCAGCCGATTGCACCAGGCCAGGTGATCCCGACTGACGAACACCACCTGCATTTCGGCAAAGCGCAGACTGAAACCCAACTGACCCTGGCCCCAGGCAAACACACCTTGCAGCTTGAGCTGGGCGACACCGGCCACCAAGCCTTCGACCCGGTGATCGTGTCGAAGAAAATTACGGTTAATGTGAAGTAAGTACAGCAGTCAAAAAAAAGGGAGACCCGAGGGTCTCCCTTTTTATTGCGCGCGATTTAGAACAGCACGCGGCAACGGATGGTGCCGTTGATGCTTTGCAGCTTCTCTTGCGCCAGGTCCGAGGACTCGGCGTCGACGTCGATCACCACATAACCCACTTTTTCGTTGGTTTGCAGGAACTGGCCGGAGATGTTGATACCGTTTTCGGCGAAGACCTTGTTGATCTCGCTCATCACACCCGGGATGTTCTCGTGGATGTGCAGCAAACGGTGCTTGCCAGGGTGAGCCGGCAGGGCCACTTCCGGGAAGTTGACAGACGATACGGAGGTACCGTTGTCGCTGTACTTGACCAGTTTTTCTGCCACTTCCAGACCGATGTTGGCTTGGGCTTCAGCGGTGGAACCACCGATGTGCGGGGTCAGGATCACGTTGTCCAGGCCACGCAGCGGGCTTTCGAACACGTCGTCGTTGGAACGCGGCTCAACCGGGAACACGTCGATAGCGGCGCCGATCAGGTGCTTGTCCTTGATCGCGTCAGCCAGGGCGTCCAGCTCAACCACGGTGCCACGTGCGGCGTTGATCAGAATGCCGCCCTTTTTGATGGCGCGGATTTCTTTCTCGCCGATCATCCACTGGGTAGCCGGGGTTTCAGGCACGTGCAGGGTCACGATGTCGGACATGCCCAACAGTTCGTGCAGGTTGCCGACCTGAGTGGCGTTGCCCAATGGCAGCTTGGTCACGGTGTCGTAGAAGAACACTTGCATGCCCAGGCCTTCAGCCAGTACCGACAGCTGAGTACCAATCGAACCATAACCGACGATACCGAGCTTTTTGCCACGGATTTCGAAGGAGTTGGCCGCGCTTTTGATCCAGCCACCACGGTGGCAGGAAGCGTTTTTCTCAGGGATGCCGCGCAGCAACAGGATCGCTTCAGCCAGCACCAACTCAGCCACCGAACGGGTGTTGGAGTAAGGGGCGTTGAATACAGCGATACCGCGTTCGCGAGCAGCGTTGAGATCGACTTGGTTGGTGCCGATGCAGAAACAACCAACAGCCACCAGTTTCTTGGCGCAGTCGAACACTTCTTCGGTCAGCTGAGTACGGGAACGGATGCCGATGAAATGGGCATCAGCGATCTTTTCCTTCAGCAGGGCTTCAGGCAAGGAACTGGTGATGTACTCGATACTGGTGTAACCAGCAGACTTCAGTACTTCAACAGCGGATTGGTGGACGCCTTCTAAAAGAAGGAACTTGATCTTGCTCTTATCGAGAGAAGTCTTGCTCATCTGCGTAAACCTGTGTCCCAGAGAAAAAATGGCAGGGAATGGACAGCCTGAGCTGGCCTGGCCGGCGTGAAGACCGGCACCGTGAATCGTCCTACGGCTCGATTCGACGGGGGGGTCGTATGCTAGCATAAGCGCCCCGCTAAACACCCATTCCTGCGACGTGAAGCGTACTCAGGATGACCATGAATTGTTCGAGAGTTCTGTTGATGACCCATCCTGCCGTAATTGAAGAGCTGAAGACCCTGGTAGAGCCTGGCAAGGTTCTTACCGATGCTGATTCCCTTAATGCTTACGGCAAGGACTGGACCAAGCATTTCGCTCCAGCGCCCACCGCGATCGTCTTCCCGAAAACCATCGAACAGGTCCAGGCCATCGTGCGTTGGGCCAACACCCACAAGGTCGCGCTGGTGCCATCGGGCGGGCGCACTGGCTTGTCGGCAGCAGCCGTTGCGGCGAATGGCGAAGTGGTGGTGTCTTTCGATTACATGAACCAGGTGCTCGACCTCAACCTGACCGACCGCACAGCGGTCTGCCAGCCGGGCGTGGTCACTAAGGCCCTGCAAAACCTGGCCGAAGAAAACGGTCTGTACTACCCGGTGGACTTCGCCTCGGCCGGTTCCAGCCAGATTGGCGGCAACATCGGCACCAATGCCGGCGGGATCAAGGTGATTCGCTACGGCATGACCCGCAACTGGGTGGCGGGCATGAAAGTGGTGACCGGCAAGGGCGACGTGCTGGAACTGAACAAAGACCTGATCAAAAACGCCACCGGCTATGACATGCGCCAGCTGTTTATCGGCGCCGAAGGCACGTTGGGCTTTGTGGTCGAAGCTACCATGCGCCTGGACCGGGCACCGAAAAACCTGACCGCCATGGTGCTCGGCACCGCCGACTTCGATGCCATCATGCCGGTGCTGCATGCCTTCCAGAGCAAACTGGATCTGACGGCTTTTGAATTCTTCTCTGACAAGGCATTGGCCAAAGTCATGGCCCGTGGCGACGTACCTTCGCCGTTTGACACGGACTGCCCGTTCTACGCGCTGCTGGAATTTGAAGCGACCACTGAAGAAGTGGCCAACACCGCCCTGGAAACCTTCGAGCACTGCGTCGAGCAAGGCTGGGTACTGGACGGCGTGATGAGCCAGAGCGAAACCCAGCTGCACAACCTGTGGAAGCTGCGTGAGTACATCTCCGAGACCATTTCGCACTGGACGCCGTACAAAAACGACATTTCGGTCACCGTGTCGAAAGTACCGGCCTTCTTGAAAGAAATTGACGCCATCGTCGGCGAATACTACCCGGACTTCGAGATTGTCTGGTTCGGCCACATCGGCGACGGCAACCTACACTTGAACATTCTCAAGCCCGAGAACCTGAGCAAGGACGAGTTCTTTGCCAAGTGCGCGACGGTCAACAAATGGGTCTTTGAAACGGTCGAGAAGTACAACGGCTCGATCTCGGCAGAACACGGCGTGGGCATGACCAAACGTGATTACTTGACCTACAGCCGCTCGCCGGTTGAGATCGAGTACATGAAAGCCCTCAAGGCCGTGTTCGACCCGAACGGCATCATGAACCCAGGCAAGATTTTTGCGGTTTAACTAACCCCCAGCGGAGTCGATCCATGAGCTATCAGCACCAATACGTCGACGGTACCCGGATTCACTTTCCTATCGGCAAAGTCGTGTGCATCGGGCGTAACTATGCCGAGCACGCCAAAGAGCTGGATAACCCGATCCCGACTGAGCCGCTCTTGTTTATCAAGCCCGGCAGTTGTGTGGTGCCGACCGAAGGCGGGTTTGCCATCCCGCACGATCGCGGTTCGGTGCATTACGAAGCCGAAATTTCGGTGCTGATCGGCAAGCCGTTGTCCAACAACCCAAGCGCCGAAGAAGTATTGGACGCGATCTCGGGCTTCGCGCCGGGCCTGGACCTGACCCTGCGCGAGAAGCAATCTGAGCTCAAGGCTAAAGGTCTGCCGTGGGAAGTCGCCAAGTCGTTCGACGGCGCCTGCGTACTCGCACCGTTCGTACCGAGCTGCACGTTCCCGGACGTGACTGACATTGGCATCCGCCTGACCATCAACGGCGAAGTGCGCCAGGACGGCAACAGCGCCCTGATGCTCAACCCGATTGTGCCGATGATTCAGTACATGGCCGGGTGCTTCTCGCTGCAAGCGGGCGACGTGATCATGACCGGCACGCCTGTGGGTGTTGGCCCGCTGAACGTGGGCGATGAGCTGGTGCTGGAACTGCCAGGCGCCAGCCGCTTCGAAAGCATCGTTCGCTGATACTCCCTCTGTGAGCTGCCGCAGGCTGCGATCTTTTGACCTTGAACATCAAAAGATCGCAGCCATCGTTCCTCGGCGGCTCCTACGGGGTATTCGCCAACTGGGGCGCAATCCCCCGGACGCCAACCGCGCTAAACCGTTATTCTGTTGCGGATTTTTCCTACGCAGAATGTGAATCACCGAATGCCAAACTGGAACCACTACGTACAGCGCGTCCTGGAGTTGATGAAGCGTTACCCAGGGCTGATTGCGCTGTTCGGTTTTTGCTCGGGTGTGGGCAGTTTCATTTTGGTGGACCGCCAGCAAGGCATGGCCCGCTGGATCGCGGTGATCCTGCTGGTGAGCTGGGTCTGGCTGATGCTCGAAAACACCCTGACCCAATGGTTTGCCCGCGTCTTTAAACGCGAAATCCCCCCGCCTTTGCTGCGTTATGCAACGCAGATGATTCATCAGGAAAGCCTGTTTTTCGTCCTGCCGTTCTTTTTCATCACCACCACCTGGAACAGCGGCCAACTGGTGTTTACCGGCCTGCTGGGCGCCGCCGCGCTGGTGACCATCACCGACCCGCTGTATTACAAATGGCTGGCACCACGGCGCTGGCTGTACCTGGGCATGCACACGCTGGCGCTGTTCGCGGCGCTGCTGACTGCGCTGCCGATCATCCTTAACCTGACCACCGCCGAGAGCTACAAACTGGCGCTGGGCGCAGCCGTGCTGCTTTCAATCCCCAGCATGGCAGTCAGCCTGCCCCTTAAAACCTGGCGTGGCTGGCTGGTGTTGCCGCTGATCGTCATCGCGCTGGGGGCGACGGGCTGGCTGCTACGCTCGTGGGTGCCGCCCGCAACGCTGTGGATGACCGAAGTCGCGGTCACGACGCAAGTCCAGAGCCGCACGCCCGGCGAGAGCATCGAGCAGATCAGCGTCAGCCAGCTGCGCAGCCAGGGTTTGTATGCCTACACCTCGATCAATGCGCCCCGCGGCCTCAACGAGCGGATCTACCACGTGTGGCTGCTCAACGGCCAAGAGGTGGACCGCATCGCCCTGGATATTCACGGCGGACGCAAGGAAGGCTACCGGGCCTGGACCCACAAACTGAACTTCCCGCCCAACCCGGTCGGGCGCTGGCAGGTCAAAGTGTTGACCGAAGACGGACAGATGATTGGTGTGCTGCGCTTCAAAGTCACCGACACAGATCAATCCACGCCCACCGATGTACAGGCAAACTGAAACACTTTTACAAGAGTGTGCTATTACATAAGGTCTGCGTTTAAGCGTACTGAGCATGGAGCCTACGACTATTACTGCCATGGCGGGCGATGCCCAACTAGACACGTCAAGTAATCCTGCGCGGCTGATAATCAGTGGCCAATGGACATTGGCCAATTATGCCCGGCTGAAAAAGCTGACTGAACAGCTCGCGGGCAAATACGACGCCAGTACTCACATTGACCTCGATGACGTGTCCCGCCTGGACACCGCAGGCGCGTCGTTGCTGGTTGAGTTGCTGGGCGCCGAGCGCGTCAGCCAACTGGCCGACAGCGCCACCAAACTCCCCGAGGCCGACCGCGCCCTGCTGCAAACCGTGTACTCCTCGATGCGCGACTTCTGCGTGCCGGTCAAAGCGGTCGAAATCAATATCGGCCTCTTGCTGCTGAGCCGCATCGGCAGCGCGGTCTACACGCTGTGGCAAGACACCTTGCAGTTGCTGGGGTTTATCGGGGTCATTCTGCAGAGCATTGCCCGCAACCTGTTGCGCCCCAAGCAGTGGCGCGTCACGCCGGTGGTGGCGCAGATCGAACAAATCGGCCTCAACGCCACGCCGATTGTGGCGCTGCTGACCTTTATGGTGGGCGCCGTGGTGGCGTTTTTGGGGGCCACGGTGCTGGCCAATTTTGGCGCCGGGATCTACACCGTCGACCTGGTGGCGTTTTCATTTCTGCGTGAGTTTGGCGTGCTGCTGACCGCCATCCTCCTGGCGGGCCGCACGGCCAGTTCGTTTACCGCGCAAATTGGCTCGATGAAGGCCAACGAAGAGATCGATGCAATCCGCACGCTAGGCCTGGACCCCATGGACCTTTTGGTGGTGCCACGGGTGCTGGCGCTGCTGATCGCCCTGCCGATGCTGACCTTTCTGGCCATGATGGCCGGGATTTTGGGCGGCGCGGTGGTGTGCGTGGTGTCGCTGGGCATCTCGCCGGACATGTTTATTTCGATGCTGCATTCCGACATCGGCGTTAAAAACTTTTTGGTGGGCATGGTCAAAGCGCCGTTCTTTGCGTTTTTGATTGCCGCCGTCGGTTGCCTTGAGGGCTTTAAAGTCAGCGGCAGCGCCGAGTCGGTGGGTGCGCACACCACCTCAAGCGTGGTGCAGTCGATCTTTATCGTGATCCTGCTCGACGCCGTGGCCGCGCTGTTCTTTATGGAGATGGGCTGGTGAGTACGCCAACGAAGACGCCTCGCGAGGCGGTGATCGAAGTGCGCGACCTGTGCAATCGGTTTGGCACCCAAACCGTGCACGAGCACCTCGATCTGGATGTGTACAAAGGCGAAATTCTCGGCGTGGTTGGCGGCTCCGGCACGGGCAAATCGGTGCTGTTGCGCAGCATTGTCGGCCTGCGCCGCCCCACAGAGGGCGAAGTGCGGGTATTCGGCCAAGACCTGCTGAGCCTGCCCGAAGCCCAGCGATCGTTGATTGAGCGGCGTTTTGGTGTGCTGTTTCAGCAAGGCGCGCTGTTTTCGTCGCTGACGGTCACCGAAAACATCGCCATGCCCTTGATCGAACACGCCGGGCTGAGCCGCCCCGACGCCGAGCATCTGGCGCTGGTCAAGCTGGCGTTGGCCGGGCTGCCGCTGTCGGCTGCCGACAAGTACCCTTCGGCGCTGTCTGGCGGGATGATCAAGCGCGCCGCTCTGGCCCGTGCCCTGGCGCTGGACCCGGACATCCTGTTTCTTGACGAACCCACGGCCGGGCTCGACCCGATTGGCGCGGCGGCGTTCGACCAACTGATTCTGACCCTGCGCGATGCGCTGGGTTTGAGTGTGTTTTTGGTCACCCACGACCTCGACACGCTGTACACCATCACGGACCGGGTGGCGGTGTTGTCGCAAAAACGGGTGTTGGTCGCCGCGCCAATCGCCGAAGTCGAAAACTTCGACGATCCCTGGATTCATGAGTATTTCCATGGCCCTCGTGGCCGCGCCGCGTATGAAGCGGCAACCCAGCGTAAGGAGCATTGACATGGAAACCCGCGCCCATCATGTATTGATCGGCCTGTTCAGCGTGTTGGTCGTCGCAGGCGCCATGCTGTTTGGCCTGTGGCTGGCGAAGTCGAGCATGGACGATACGTTCACGGACTACGAAGTGGTGTTCAACGAGGCCGTCAGCGGCTTGTCCAAAGGCAGCTCGGTGCAATACAACGGGATCAAGGTCGGTGACGTGATTGAACTGCGTCTGGACGACAAAGACCCGCGTCGCGTACTGGCGCGCATTCGCCTGGCGGCCGGCACGCCGGTTAAAGTCGACACCAAGGCCAAGCTGGCACTGACCGGCGTGACCGGCACCTCGATCATCCAGCTCAGCGGCGGTGACCCAAGCAGCCCGATGCTCAAAGGCAAAGACGGCAAATTGCCGGTGATCGTGGCCTCGCCCTCGCCGATTGCCCGACTGTTGACCGATGGCAACGACATGCTGGCCAACATCAACATCCTGCTGCACAACGCCAACCGATTGTTCTCCCATGAGAACGTCGACAGCGTGGCCAAAACCCTGTCGAATTTTGAGCAAACCACCAGCGCCATTGCTGACCAGCGCAACGACATCGCGCAGACCCTCAAGCAGCTGTCGCAAGTGGGCAAACAAGCCTCGGCGACGCTGGAGCAAACCACCGCACTGATGCGCAACGCCAACGGCTTGCTCAACAGCCAGGGTAAGCAAGTGTTCACCAGCGCCGAGCAGGCCATGCACTCGCTGGAGCAGAGCACGGCGACCATCAACACGCTGATCAACAACAACGAAGCCTCGCTCAACAGCGGGCTGCAAGGGCTTAATCAGTTGGGCCCGGCGGTCAATGAATTGCGCGAGACGCTGAACACGCTGCGGGGCATTTCGCGGCGTCTGGAAGCCAACCCGAGCGGTTACTTGCTGGGCCGCGAGCAGAACAAGGAATTCACCCCATGATCCGACCTTACCGCCTGGCAGGCTCCCTCTTCCTGGCCGCCAGCCTGAGCCTGCTCAGCGCTTGCTCGATTTTCCCCAAGCCCGAAGTGGTAGACGTGTATCGCCTGCCCGATGCGCAAACGCCGATTGCGGCCAACCAGGGCGCCCCGGTGAAGTGGTCGTTGCGCCTTGATAAACCAATGGCCAGCAACACGCTGAACAGCCAGAACATCGCCGTGGTGCCCGACGGCAACCTGATCAGCAACTACAAGGGCGCACGCTGGAGCGACGCGGCCCCGGCATTGTTGCGCAATCGCCTGCTGGACGCCTTTTTACAAGACGGCCGGGTGCAGGCGCTGAGTACCGATGACAGCAACTTGCAGTCCGATTACGAATTAGGCGGCGAGTTGTTGGCGTTCCAGACGCACTACAACGGCAAAAGCCCGGAAGTGCTGGTGCAATACAACGCTCGACTGGTGCGCAGCAGCGATCAGCGCATCATCAGTTCCAAACGTTTTGAAGCACGCCAACCGCTGAGCAATCCGATGGTGCCGCAGGTTGTCGCAGGCTTTGGCCAGGCGGCCGATACGCTGATGCCGCAAGTGGTGCAGTGGGCGATCCAGCAAGGGCAGGCCCAGTCGCAGTCGCAACGGTAACTATCCGTGGGAGCGGGCTTGCTCGCGATGGGAAAGACTCGGTGTTACAGACACACCGCGTCGCCTATATCGCGAGCAAGCCCGCTCCCACATGAAAGGTTACGCGTTAGACCTGGCTGAATTTGTTGGCGAGTTCGCGCAGCAGCACTTCGGCTTCCAGCACTTTGTTGACCGCGTCTTCGGCTTTTTCGCGGGTCACATTCAAGCGCTCGAACAGCGCATCAGGCAGTGGCGCATAGGCCCCGTGGCCAACCCCGCGATTGCGCAACAAGCCCAAGGCCATGCACACCAGATTCGGGTATTCGGCATCGGCGTCGATGTAGTCCGGGTCGTGCTGGAAACGCAACGCGGCGGTCAATTCATCCGGCATGCCCCAATGGCGCATCAGCCAGGCGCCCATTTGTTCGCGGCTGATGCCCAGCAGGTGCTGCTCGATCACGCTGTGGCTAACGTGCGGGTTGACCTCAAGGTGGCGGCAGATCAGCGAAAAGTGCGGCGGAAACACGTGGGCCAGCAACAGGTAGCCGAAGTTGTGCAGTAGCCCGGCGAGATACGCCAGCCCGGTTTCCGGGCGTTTGTCACGCGGCATGCTGCGGGTCAGGCCTTCAATTACCGCCGCCGTGTAGATCGACTGTTGCCAGTACGGCGTGCAGGACTGCGGGTTGTCCTTGGGCAAGCTCAGGGTTTTACCCAGTGACAGGCTCAAGGCCAGGTTGATCACCAGATCAACTCCCAGCACGCGCACGATGGCGTCCTCAACGGAGCGGATTTTGCTCGGCGCCGCGTAGTACGACGACGATGCCCAGCTCATGACTTGGGCCGCCAGCGCCGGGTCGGTTTCCACCACGCTGGTGATTTCATCGATGGTGACTTCAGGGTCAACCCGCAGGCGCATGATTTTGCGCACGCTCTCTGCTAGCGGCGGTATTTCGATGGTGGCTTCAAGCCGCTGCTGAATGCGTCGCGCCGTGAAGGCCTTGACTGCCTGGGTGATGGCTTCGCTGTCGTCGTCAGGGCGGTTCAGGTTGAGGGTGATCTCGCTCAGAGGCTCACCAAAGCGCCCGGCGTTGGCCACGCCCAGCAAGCGCAGGAAGTCTTCGCGGGTGACTTCCAGCAACAGGCCCGGCTCACCCGAGCTGATCAGCAGCAGCGGCTGTTGCAGCAGTTGCTCTTCGTACAGGCAAGACGAACGGGTAATGGCCGGCAGACCCGGCAGTTGCTTCAGGCCATGGCGGTCGAGTATCTCGCGCAGCCGACTTTGGGCAACAGCAGCCATGCGACGCCCGATCAAGTCGGCCAAGCGGTTGAGGTCAAGCAATTGGCTCTGGGCGAACATCACCATCAAGGCGCCAGCGGTGTCATCGAGCAGCACGGCCTGGACTTTGCTGTCCGGGTTGAGCCCCGGATGGTCGAGGACTTCTCGATAGGCAACCGCCCGTTCACTGAGCAACTGCTGAACAACCGGTGGCGTGCTCGGAACGGCGAGGGCAATAGCGACTTTACTCATGATCTGCATCCGATGTGTGCAACTCAAATTTGATAACCCGGTATTGGATCGGCCGCATCTGTATTTACTGAACGATCTTTTTTACACCTGACCGTACTGCTGGCCATGGCGTAACCAGCGATCCAGTAATGGACTGACGTGACTCGGCCAGCGCTCCAGCAACGCCAGGGCGGCGTCGCGCACGGCGGGTAGCAAATCGGCATCGCGCATCAAGTCGGCCACTTTGAATTGCAACAGCCCGGTTTGCCGGGTGCCGAGCATTTCGCCGGGGCCGCGCAGTTCAAGGTCTTTTTCAGCGATCACAAAACCATCGTTGGTTTCGCGCATGATGCCCAGACGCTGACGTCCGATTTGTGACAGCGGCGGATGGTAGAGCAGCACGCAATGGCTGGCCGCGCTGCCCCGGCCCACGCGCCCGCGCAGCTGGTGCAGTTGCGACAAGCCGAGACGCTCGGGGTTTTCGATGATCATCAGGCTGGCATTGGGCACGTCCACGCCGACTTCGATCACGGTGGTTGCGACCAGCAATTGCAGCTCGCCGGCTTTGAATTGGGCCATGACTTCGGCTTTTTCAGCGGCCTTCATGCGGCCGTGGATCAGGCCAACGCGCAGCTCGCCCAACGCGCTGGACAGGTCTTCGAAGGTGCTTTCGGCGGCCTGGCAGGTCATTTCTTCGGATTCTTCAATCAGGGTGCACACCCAATACGCTTGTCGCCCTTCGGCGCAGGCCGCGCGCACCCGCTCAATCACTTCAACCCGCCGCGTGTCGACCACCAGCACGGTGTTGACCGGGGTTCGGCCGGGCGGCAGTTCGTCGAGGATCGAGGTGTCGAGGTCGGCGTAGGCGCTCATGGCCAGGGTCCGCGGGATCGGGGTGGCGGTCATGATCAACTGGTGCGGGCACATGACCCCGCCCACGCCTTTGTTGCGCAAGGCCAGACGTTGCTGCACGCCGAAGCGGTGCTGTTCGTCGATGATCACCAGCGCCAGGTTCTTGAACTGCACCTGGTCCTGGAACAACGCATGGGTACCGACCACCATCGGGGCGCCATTAGCGATTTGCTCCAGCGATGCTGCCCGCGCCTTGCCCTTGAGCTTGCCGGCCAGCCAGGCGACTTCGAGACCCAGCGGCTCCAGCCAGCGTTTAAAGCTGATGAAGTGCTGCTCGGCGAGGATTTCAGTGGGCGCCATCAAGGCCACCTGATAACCGGCCTCCAGCGCCTGCAGGGCGGCCAGGGCTGCGACAACGGTTTTACCCGCGCCCACATCGCCCTGGATCAGGCGCAGCATGGGTTCGGGCTGGCTGAGGTCGTAGGCGATTTCGTTGCCGACCCGCACTTGCGCGCCCGTGGGCGGGAAGCCCAGGTTAGCGAGGTATTGCTTGGGCAGCTTTTTAGCCTTGGGCAACGCCGGAGCTTGCTGCGAGCGCAAGCTCTCGCGCAGGCGTTGCTGCGAAAGCTGGTGAGTCAGCAGTTCTTCAAACGCCAGGCGGTGCTGGGCCCAGTGATGGCCCAGCGCGAGTTCTTCAACATCGGCATCGGCGGGCGGCTGATGCAAATAGCGAATGGCCTCGTCCAGCGGGGCCAGTTGGTAATCCTTGGCCAGTTCGGGCGGCAACCAGTCGGGCAGGCTGCGCGGCCCAAGCATGGCCAGGCTTTGCTGGCTGAGTTGGCGCAAGCGCTGCTGGGTCAGGCCTTCGGTGGTCGGGTAGATCGGCGTCAGGGTGGTGTCGACCGGCGGCGGCTCAGCGCCGGTGATGGCGCGGTATTCGGGATGGTAAATCTCCAGCCCCGACGCACCGGGCCGCGCCTCGCCATAGCAGCGCACTTCGGTGCCGCGCTTGAGGCTTTCTTTTTGCGCATTGCTGAAATGGTAAAATCGCAGGCTCAAGCCGCCGGTGCCGTCGTTAATACGCACCAGCAGGCTACGGCGCTTACCCATTACCACGTCGAGGCCGATCACCCGGCCTTCGACCACGGCGTCTTGCCCCGGCCGCAGCGCGCCAATCGGCACCACACGGGTGCGGTCCTGATAGCGCAATGGCAGGTGGAAAAGCACGTCCTGAACGGTTTCGAGCCCGACCTTGGCCAATTTCTCGGCCATGGCCTCACCGACGCCCTTGAACACGGTGACCGGCACGTTAGACAACTCAGTCATTTCAGCTTCTTACGTCGCAGCAGGTGGCTTGGCCACGGAACACAGGCGGATCGAGTCCGCGAGGATTTCAATGGCTTTTGGCCGAGGGAAGCTGGCGCGCCAGGCAATTGCTACCGTGCGAAACGGCACCGGCGGGGTCAGCGGGCGCACCGACAAAATGCCAGGTGCGTAATGGTGGCTGTCGACCGCCGACAACGGCAGGATCGAAATCCCCAGGCCCGAGGCCACCATGTGCCGGATGGTTTCCAGCGAGCTGGATTCCACCGTGGTGTGCTTGGCGCCATCAGCGCCTTTGGTCAGCGTCGGGCAGGCCTCAAGCACTTGGTCACGGAAGCAGTGGCCTTCACCCAGCAACAACAAGCTCTTGTCGTTGAGCAGGCTGGCGTCGATGGTGTCTTTTTTGCTCCACGGGTGTTCACTCGGCATCAGCACATAGAACGGCTCGTCGTAGAGCGGCAACGTCAGCACGTCGGCTTCGTGGAACGGCAGCGCGATGATGATCGCGTCCAGCTCGCCGTTGCGCAGTTTGTCGCGCAGTACGTGTGTGAAGTTTTCTTCGATGTACAACGGCATTTGCGGGGCGACCCGATGCAGTTGCGGAATAAGGTGTGGGAAAAGGTACGGGCCAACGGTGTAAATCGCCCCGACTTTGAGCGGAGCGGTCAGTTGGTTCTTGCCGGCCTGGGCCAGTTCGCGAATCCCCTGGGCTTGCTCAAGCACCTTTTGCGCCTGGGCAACGATACCTTCACCTACAGGCGTGAGACGCACAGCGCTTTTGCTGCGCTCGAAAATCAGCACACCGAGTTCGTCTTCCAGTTTTTTCACGCCCACTGACAGCGTCGGCTGGCTGACGTGGCAACGCTCGGCGGCATGGCCGAAGTGTTGTTCTTGGGCGAGCGTAACGATGTAGCGCAATTCGGTAAGAGTCATAGCGGGCGTCCCTGTATTGACGAGCCAAGCATAACGGCTGCAATCGATAGACGCACGTTATCACTCATTGCCCAGGGAACCACAGTGACTGCGGCAGGTTTCATCCGCAGCTTTGTAGTCGCTGACGAAGCATGAGGCTGCGATGGGTTGCGAAGCGACCCCGAACGGCGGTCCTGCGGCCCGCATCGCAGCCTTCGTACCTCGTCAGCGGCTACAGGGGCGGGGCCAACATGCACAAAGGGCACCCTGAGGTGCCCTTTGTGGTGTTAACGCCGACGTTTATCGATGGAATAAACAAACGGTGCCACGATTTCGATGCTGCCGTTGGTCAGCATTTCTGGCGGCGGCTTGGGCAATGGCTGTGCCCGGCGAATCATTTCCAGGGTGGCCCAGTCCAGATCCGCGTTGCCGGAGCGACCTACCAACTCGTAGGACAGCACCTTGCCTTCAGCGTCGACCACGAAGCGCAGACGGTTCAGACCTTCCTTGCCCCGCGACTGAGCTGCTGGTGGGTACTTCTTGTACTTGCCCAAGTGGGCCAGCAACGTACCTTCCCAGCTGGCTTTGGCAGCCAGTTGTTGTGGCGACGGGCCAGGAGCCGGTGCAGCAGACTTCTCAGTCGGGGCCTTGGTCGGCGTGGCGTCGCTTGGTTTCTCTTCTGACGGCTTTTCTTTGACCGGATCAGGTTTTTCCACAGGCTTGGGCGGTTGAGGCTTTTGCTTGGGTTTGACCGGTTTTGGAACAGCGATCTTCGGCTTGGGCGCTTCAGCCAGCTTGGGTATCGGCAACTCTTCCACTGGGGCCGGTGGTTGCGGTGGTGTCACCACTTTCGGCGGCGCAGGCGGTGGTGGTGCTGGCATCGGCGCCAGATCAACCATCATGGCTTGCGGTGGAAGTTCGATAGCCCGTGGGTTGGACCATTGCAGGGCAAGAATCACTGCCACTGCATGGACACCCAACACCACGGCCAAGCTGATTGCGTAACGCGTCATCTTTTGGCGCGCTATGGTCATTTCTTGGCTGCCGTCTCTAATCCGACCAGACCTACCTTCAAGTAACCGGCTGCGCGCAGTGCATCCATCACGCTCATCAAGTCACCGTAGTCCACGCCTTTGTCGGCCTGGAAGAAGATCGTCGTGTTTTTGTTGTTGTGAGTCCTGGCATCCAGGGTCGGACCCAACGCCTCAACCGTGACCGGCTCTTCGCCCAGGTACAGGCGCTGATCAGCCTTGACGCTGAGGAACACCGGTTTCTCTGGCCGTGGCGCCGGTTTGGCGGTCGAAGCGGGCAGGTCAACCTTGATATCCACAGTGGCCAGCGGTGCGGCCACCATAAAGATGATCAGCAGCACCAGCATCACGTCAATAAAGGGGGTGACGTTGATTTCATGGTTCTCGGCGAGATCGTCATCGCCTTCTTTTAAATGCAGGCCCATGGCCGATTACCCCACTTTCACCATGTGCGGTTGCGAGCTGCGCTCGGGCGGCAGGTGATCGAGGTCACGGCTAACCAGCAGCAACACTTCTGCCGACGCATCCGCCACCTGAGCTTTGTAGCCGGTGATGGAGCGGGCGAAGACGTTGTAAATTACTACCGCAGGGATCGCTGCAACCAGGCCCAGTGCAGTGGCCAGCAAGGCCTCGGCAATACCCGGTGCAACCACGGCCAGGTTGGTGGTTTGAGTTTTAGCGATACCGATAAAGGAGTTCATGATGCCCCACACGGTACCGAACAGACCTACGAACGGGGCGGTGGAACCGATGGTTGCCAGCACGCCGGTGCCGCTGCTCATGTTACGACCGCAGGCAGCCACCAGGCGCTCAAGACGGAAGCTCACACGTTCCTTGATGCCTTCTTTCTCACGGCTATTGGCCGACAGGCGCATTTCTTCCATCGCGTCTTGCACCAGCAGGTGCGCGAGGGTGCCTTCTTTGGCAGCGGTTTCGCTGGCTTCCTGAAGGGTACGGGCTTTTTTCAGGTTAGCGATTTCACCGCGCAGACGACGCTTGGCGCCCAAGACTTCAAAGCCTTTGGCAATCCAGATGGTCCAGGTGATGATCGACGCAATGGCCAAGCCGATCATCACGATTTTTACGATGATGTCAGCGTTTTTGTACATGCCCCATGGGGACAGGTCGTGGGCCATGCCCAGGCTGTTGTCTTCTTCAGCGATCACTTGCGGTGCATCATCGGCCGGTGCGCCAGTGCCTTCTGCCAGGGCAGGGTCGGTCGCGACGGGGGCAGCAACAGGCGCCGGGGCCGCAGCTTCGGTCGCAGAATGTGCAGCGGGGGCAGCAGGCTCATCGGCAAAGGCCGCAGCAGGTGCCAGCAAGAAGCTGAACATCAGCGCCGCAAGCCCACGCCATAGACGTGAAGGGCTCGAAAGCTGGGTTGGCGAAGCGGTGGGTTGATTGCGTGTCATGCTAGCCGGACCTGAAGAAAGAAAAAGAAGAATTGCCCTACAGCGCGTCTTAAGACCCAGGGCAAACGATGCGTTATTATTGCAAGTAATTCTTGTTAACAAAAGCGAATGCACTTGTTTTTTTCAAATGTCACGACCTTGGTCGTGTCCGTTCAGCCATTTTTGTAACATTTGGTAAGGAGTTTTGAGATGTCCAATGCCACAGCATTGATCGTCGGTTGCGGTGATGTCGGAAGTCGCTTGGCCACTCAGTTGCTCGATAAAGGCTGGCAGGTCTATGGGCTGCGCCGCTCCATCGATCGCTTGCCAGCAGGCGTTATCGGTGTCGCAGGCGACCTGTTCAATGAGGCATGCCCGGCTGACTGGCCGACCGGCCCGATTGATTACCTGGTGTATAGCACCGCGGCCACCGAACACGATGAGGCGGGTTATCAGGCCGCTTATGTTGAGGGTTTGAAGCACACCTTGAGCTGGCTCAAACAGCATAACCAGCAGCCCAAGCGCCTGTTGTTTGTGTCCAGCAGCGGCGTTTATGTGCAGCAAGACGGGGAATGGGTGGATGAAACCTCCCCTGCGCAGGCCACCAACTACTCCGGTCGCATCATGCTCGAGGCCGAGCAAGTAGCGCTGCGCAGCGGTGTGCCCGCCAGTGTCGTGCGCCTGACCGGCATTTATGGGCCGGGCCGGGAATGGCTGCTGGGGCAAGTGCGCAAGGGTTATCGGGTTGCGGTCAATCCGCCGCTGTACGGCAACCGCATTCACGCCGATGACGCTGCCGGGCTGCTGGCCTTTTTGCTGGAAGCGGCTGATCAGGGCAAAACGCTGGACGACTGCTACATCGGTGTCGACAACGCACCCGCGCCGCTGGCCGAGGTGGTGGACTGGTTGCGCGAGCGCCTGGGTGTGACCGAATGGGCCGAAGAGGCGAGCGTGCGCCGTGCGGGCAGCAAGCGTTGCAGTAACGCACGGGCTAAAGCATTGGGCTGGGAGCCGCGCTACCCAAGCTACCGCGAAGGCTATGCCGCGATTCTCGACGCTATGAAACCGTAGGAGGGGCCGCCCCGTCTTCGACGCCGCGCTGTCGCGCAGCAAACAGGACAGCGAGTATCTTCAGCATCCCCCAATCGGTTCCCTCTCCTTCGGGAGAGGGCTAGGGTGAGGGAGCTCTTGACTTGAGTACATATCCGTTGCTGCGGCAACGGCCACTTAGGGTTCCGGCCTTACGCCGCGTCACTTTGCAAAAGCGGCAAAGTAACCAAAACGCTTTTGCCCCTACCCCTCGGTGCCTCGCTTTGGCTCGGCATGCCCTCACCACAGGCCTTGCTCCGTGGGCCCGCCGCGATCGGCCATCCATGGCCGTGTCGCGGCTAACCCGGCGTCCTGCCGGGTTACCCTCTGCGCAAAACCTGCGTTCAGCCAGCGTGGTTTAATGGGGCCTTTTAGATCAAGATCAAAAGATCGCGAGCAAGCTCGCTCCTTCAAAGCCTTTAAAATCAATCGCTTATTTTATGTTTGATAAGAGCTGTCGAGGCACGAAGGCTGCGATCTTTTGAAGATCAAAAGATCGCAGCCTTCGGCAGCTCCGCCTGCTTACATAGCAGGCTGTTTCTCCAGCACCCATTCCTGTTTGCCAGGGTAGAGCTGGGGCATTTCGTCAGGCTTGGCGGAGTCTAGTGCCTGGAAGATTTCAAGCCGGTTGCCGTTTCGCACAAAGATATGCGCGGCGCCGATTTCGTCCTGTTGCAGCCACAGGCTGTCGTATTCGCCACTCATCGACGCGCAATCGCCCGCCATGCACAGGGCGTAGGCGTTGTTGTTGGGCAGGCCTTTGACTTGACCGTCCGGCATAAAGGTCACGGTATTGCCCTGCCCCAAGCCGCTGATCACACGCCACTGACCGCCCAGATAGGCCGCCTTGAGCGCGTACTCGAAATTCGTACCTAATGGGGCTTCACTGCTCAGCTTTAGCGGCGTGCGCACAAAGGACTGCTGAGGGTCGGCGTCTGAAGCGGCCTGAACCAGCTCTGCGCCCTGCATATCAAGCTCGATGGCCGAACTGCCATACACCGCCACTTGCCAGGCGCCCTTGTGGCCAGGCGTCAATTTGCCTTCGACCCACTCAAAGCCGTTGGTGTAGTTGGCTTTGGCGTTTTTGGCGTCGATGTCCCATTCAAGGTTCGGCCCGTTAGCCAGCAAGGCTTCACGCAGGTTGCCGCCCTTGGCAGCTTCATCGATTGCGCCCTGGTTAATCCAGACGCCACTGATATCGCGGGGTGCAGGTTCGCTGGCACAGCCGCCCAATAATACGGCGAGCAGTGACAAGGCTAGCGCTTTGCGCATAGTGGAATCCTTTTAAAGCGGGGGGAGAAGCGAGGGGGTTGGCGCAGCATGAATGTGCTGCGCCGAGGGTATTACTCGAGTACCAGAATGGCGTCCATCTCGACTTGCGAACCCTTTGGCAGCGCGGCAACGCCGATGGCTGCACGTGCCGGGTACGGCTGTTCGAAGTACTTGCCCATGATCTCGTTGACCTTGGCGAAGTGGCTCAGGTCGGTCAGGAAGATGTTCAGCTTGACGATGTCTTTGAACGAGCCACCCGCTGCTTCAGCAACCGACTTCAGGTTTTCGAACACCTGAACGGTCTGGGCTTCAAAGCCTTCAACCAGCTCCATGGTTTTTGGGTCCAGCGGGATTTGACCGGACATGTAGACGGTATTGCCAGCTTTGATCGCCTGAGAGTAAGTACCGATCGCTGCAGGTGCCTTATCGCTGGTGATTACAGTCTTGGACATGGGTGACTCCTTGTAATTAGGTGGCTACGCACGCATACGAGTGATGCGGATGACCCCGGTAAGGGCGCGCAGTTTTTTGATCACGCGCGCCAGGTGCACACGGTCGTGCACGCTGACTACCAGTTGGACCACGCTGATTCGACCATCGCGTTCGTCCATGCTGATTTTTTCGATGTTGCCGTCGGCGGCGTTGACGCTGCTGGCCAGCAAGGCGATCAGGCCGCGCTGGTGTTCCAGCTCGACGCGCAATTCGACGTTGAATTCGCCGGTAACGTCCTTGGCCCATGATAGCTGGACGCATTTTTCAGGGTTATGACGGATTTCACTGATATTGCGGCAGTTGTCCAGGTGCACGACCATGCCTTTGCCCGCCGACAGGTGGCCGACAATCGGGTCGCCCGGAATCGGCGTACAACATTTGGCGTAGCTGAGCACCAGGCCTTCTGTGCCGCGAATGGCCAGCGGGCCTTCGGGGCTCGGTAGTTGCTCGCCCTCGCCCAGCAAACGTCGGGCCACGACATACGCCATGCGGTTGCCCAGGCCAATGTCTTCAAGCAGGTCTTCGATGTGTTCCAGGCGATATTCCTGGAGCATGGCCTGAACGCGTTCGGCGGGGATCTTGTCCAGCGCGCTGTTAAAGCCGTTAAGCACTTTGTTCAGCAAACGCTCGCCGAGGCTGATGGACTCGGAACGGCGTTGCAGTTTCAGCGCGTGGCGAATGTGCGTGCGCGCCTTGCCGGTGACCACAAAGTTGAGCCAGGCCGGGTTCGGGCGTGCGCCCGGCGCACTGACGATCTCGACCGTGGAGCCGCTTTGCAGTGGCTCGGACAGCGGCGCGAGACGACGGTTGATCCGGCAGGCAATGCAGCTGTTGCCGACGTCGGTGTGTACCGCGTAGGCAAAGTCGACCGCCGTGGAGCCTTTGGGCAGCTCCATGATCCGGCCTTTGGGCGTAAAGACGTAGACCTCGTCCGGGAACAGGTCGATTTTTACGCTTTCGATAAACTCGAGGGAGTTGCCGGCGCGCTGCTGCATTTCGAGCACGCCCTTGACCCATTGCCGCGCCCGGGCGTGAGTCCCGGTGTGCTGCTCGTCGCCACTGGACTTGTACAGCCAGTGCGCGGCGATGCCATTGTTGGCCATCTCTTCCATTTCACGGGTACGGATCTGAATTTCGATCGGTACGCCGTGCATGCCAAACAGCGTGGTATGCAGCGACTGATAGCCGTTGGCTTTAGGGATTGCGATGTAGTCCTTGAAGCGGCCCGGCAGCGGCTTGTACAAATTATGTACAGCGCCCAGTACGCGGTAGCAGGTGTCCACTTTGTCGACGATGATGCGGAACGCGTACACGTCCATGATCTCGTTGAACGCCCGACGCTTGCCGCGCATCTTTTTATAGATGCCGTAGATGTGCTTTTGCCGCCCGCTCACTTCGCCCTGAATGCCGTCGACGGCCAGACAGTGGCTGAGGGACTCTTCAATCTTGTTGACGATCTCTTTGCGATTGCCCCGGGCGCGCTTGACCGCCTGATAAATGCGCGCCGAGCGCATCGGGTACATCGCTTTGAAACCGAGGTCTTCGAATTCGATACGAATGTTGTGCATGCCCAGCCGGTTGGCGATGGGCGCGTAGATTTCCAGGGTTTCCTTGGCAATCCGCCGGCGTTTTTCGCCGGACAACACTTCGAGGGTGCGCATGTTATGCAAGCGGTCCGCCAGCTTGACCAGAATCACGCGAATGTCGCGGGCCATGGCCATGGCCATTTTCTGGAAGTTTTCAGCTTGGGCTTCGGCTTTGGTTTCGAAGTTCATCTGGGTCAGCTTGCTGACGCCATCGACCAGTTCGGCCACGGTTTCACCGAACTGCGCAACCAGCGCTTCTTTGGCAATACCGGTGTCTTCGATCACGTCATGCAGCATGGCCGCCATCAGGCTCTGATGGTCCATATGCATGTCGGCAAGGATGTTTGCCACTGCCAGCGGGTGCGTGACATAAGGCTCGCCGCTACGTCGGCGTTGGCCGTCGTGGGCTTGTTCTGCGTAGAAATACGCTCGTCGGACCAGATTGACCTGGTCCGCACTGAGGTAGGTCGACAAGCTGTCGGCGAGGGCGTCTATGCTCGGCATGAGGGAGCCTCCTGCCAAAACTGTGAACCCTTCGCCGTACTACGTCGACCGGGCATAGGCTTAGTTCGCCTCGTTGGACTCGTCCTCGAACGCTGCAAACAGCGGTTCGTCTTCGACGATTTCAGCGTTGGCGATAAACTCGTAGCTCATCAGGCCTTCTGCGATTTCGCGCAGGGCAACAACGGTAGGCTTGTCGTTTTCCCACTGAACCAGAGGCTCTTTACCACCGGTGGCCAGTTGACGGGCACGCTTGGTAGACAGCATGACCAGCTCAAAGCGGTTATCCACGTGTTCTAGGCAGTCTTCAACGGTTACGCGGGCCATGGTCTTCCTCGTAGCAAATACAATGTGCGCGCTGCCCGGATGGGCGAGCGGACTCGACAGTTTAAAAAATCACCAGCCATTAGGGAAGCGCTGATTTTTCACTCACCCTGCCCAACGTCTCTGTAAGTGCCAATGTAAAGCCCTTGCAGGGGTTTTGGGAAGCGCTGATTAACCGAGCAATTCGGCCAGCAATTTACCGTAGCGCTGCTGTTGGCGCTTTTGCTGGAGACGACTGGCATGGAAAATGGCCTTCAAGTCATCCAGTGCCACGGCAAAGTCGTCGTTAATGATCAGGTAGTCGTAGTCGACATAGTGGCTCATTTCACTCACGGCTTCGCGCATACGGCCGTCGATAATCTCGGCACTGTCCTGCCCGCGATTGTCCAGGCGATCACGCAGAGCTTGCTGGCTCGGCGGCAGGATAAAGATCGAACGTGCCTGAGGCATCAGTTTGCGAACCTGCTCGGCACCTTGCCAGTCGATTTCCAGAATCAGGTCATGACCTTCATCCAGCGTCTGCTGCAAGTAGCTTTGCGAGGTGCCATACAGGTTGCCAAACACTTCGGCACGCTCAAGAAAATCACCGTGCTCGATCATCTTCACGAACTCTTCGCGCTCGACGAAGTGATAGTGCACGCCGTTCTCTTCGCCGGGGCGCATGGCCCGGGTGGTGTGTGACACCGAGACGCGGATCTGCGGCTCAATGTCAATCAGGGCCTTGACCAGGCTGCTTTTCCCGGCCCCTGAAGGCGCGGAAATAATGTAGAGAGTGCCAGTGCTGTGGGTCATGTCGGGGGAAGCCTTACTCAATATTCTGTACTTGTTCGCGCATTTGCTCGATCAACACTTTGAGGTTGACCGCAGCCTGGGTGCTGCGCGGATCGAATGCCTTGGAACCGAGGGTGTTGGCCTCCCGGTTGAGTTCTTGCATCAGGAAGTCGAGCCGACGGCCGGCAGCACCGCCCGACTTGAGCACACGCCGCACTTCCAGAATGTGGGTGCTCAGACGGTCCAGCTCTTCTGCGACGTCACTCTTTTGCGCGAGCAAAACCATTTCTTGCTCAAGGCGCTGAGGGTCCAGCTCGGCTTTCATGTCGGCAAAGCGATCCAGCACCTTCTGCCGCTGGGTGGCGAGCATTTGCGGGACCAGCTCACGCAGGGTTTCTACGTCGCTTTCAATGGCGCTCAAACGGTCACTGATCAAACGCGCCAGCTCGGCGCCTTCGCGCTCACGGCCGTTTTTGAGTTCTTGCAAACCTTGCTTGAACAGCACCAGTGCCTGGTTGTTGAGGGCCTGCGGGTCGGCAGCATCGGCCACCAGCACGCCGGGCCAGGCCAGCACTTCCAGCGGGTTAAGGGCCGCGGGCTGCTTGATCAGGCTGGCAATGGTCTCGGCAGCGGCGACCAGTTGCGCGGCGCGCTCGCGGTTAACCTGCAGCGGTTTGCCGGTGCTTTCTTCGGTGAAGCGCAAGGTGCACTCCAGCTTGCCCCGGGAAATACCTTGGCGCAGCGCTTCACGCACCGCCCCTTCAAGTTCGCGGAAAGACTCTGGCAAGCGCAGGTGCGGCTCCAGGTAGCGGCTGTTGACCGAACGCAGCTCCCAGCTCAGGGTTCCCTGAGTGCCGGCGCTTTCGACGCGGGCAAAGGCGGTCATGCTGTGCACCATGGAGGTACCTCGCGATCTGATGAGTGAAGCCGGGGGGCTATTAAGGGGGCGGATTGTAGCGCAGTGCAGCGGATGGCCCCAAATGGCGTCTGTCGTAAAGGCGCTACAACACAGGTTTGCGTTTTAAATGTGCCCGGATCGGTCACGGCCTTTATAATGCTCGGCAGTTTTCCGTCCCGTACAGGTATCCCACATGAAACGTCCAAGTGGTCGCGCTGCCGATCAGCTCCGCCCGATCCGCATCACCCGCAACTACACCAAACACGCAGAGGGTTCTGTACTGGTCGAGTTCGGTGACACCAAAGTCATCTGCACCGTAAGCGTCGAGAACGGCGTACCGCGCTTCCTTAAAGGTCAGGGCCAGGGCTGGTTGACTGCCGAATACGGCATGTTGCCGCGCGCCACCGGCGAGCGTAACCAGCGTGAAGCCAGCCGTGGCAAACAAGGCGGTCGCACCCTCGAAATCCAGCGCCTGATCGGCCGTTCGCTGCGCGCGGCGCTGGACATGTCCAAACTGGGCGACATCACCTTGTACGTCGACTGCGACGTGATCCAGGCCGACGGCGGCACCCGCACCGCGTCGATTACCGGCTCCATGGTGGCTCTGGTTGACGCCCTCAAAGTGATCAAAAAGCGTGGCGGCCTCAAAGGCGGCGACCCGATCAAGCAAATGATCGCCGCTGTATCGGTGGGCATGTACCAGGGCGAGCCGGTGCTGGATCTGGACTACCCTGAAGACTCGGCAGCCGAAACCGACTTGAACGTCGTGATGACCAGCACCGGTGGTTTTATTGAGGTTCAGGGCACTGCCGAAGGCGCGCCGTTCCAGCCTGCCGAACTGAACGCCATGCTGGCATTGGCTCAACAAGGCATGACCGACATCTTCGCACTGCAACAAGCGGCGCTGGCTGACTGAGTGCCAGCCCCCTTGATGACCGACAGGAGAACGCCATGACAGAGCTCGACCTTTCAAACCCCAAGCCGAGCCGCGAAGCTCGCCAATGGGCAATGTTTTGTCACTTTGCGGCGTTTCTGGGGATGTGGTTTCCGTTTGGAAACCTGATTGGGCCGCTGATCATTTGGCAGCTCAAGCGCGAGAGCGATCCCTTTATTGACGAGCAGGGCAAAGAATCACTGAACTTTCAGATCACCGTGGCGATTGCTTCGGCCATTTGCTACGTGCTGATGTTTGTACTGATTGGCTTCGTCTTGCTCGGCCTGCTGTTTATCGGCGCCGTGGTGCTGGTGGTGATTGCCGGGGTCAAAGCCAATGACGGGGTGGCCTATCGCTACCCTTTCACCTGGCGGCCGATCAAGTAAGCCACAGACTTGCCTCGCGATCTTTTTAGATCAAAAGATCGCAAGGCAAGCTCGCTCCTACCGGTTTTTCAGGCGGTTATTACGCCGTAGCGAGCGGCGGGTTCGCTGCGCGAGAGGTTGGGTAACAGCGCTTGGCGCGCCGCCTCAAAGGCCGCCCAATCCGCACTGTCCGGCAAGGACGGTACCGTCACAGCCTCACCTTGGGCCAAGCCCGCCAACGCCGCATCGACCAGCTTCTCGGTGGTCATGACCATCGTCTTCGGCAAAGCATCTACCGACATGCCGGCCGCTTCAAAAAACTCGGTCGCCGTCGCACCCGGCAGCACGACGTGCACGTTGACCCCTTTATCACTGAGTTCGTGGCGCAGCGATTCGCTGAAAGCCAGCACGTAGGCTTTGGTTGCGCCATATACGCCATTGAGCAAGGTCGGCGCCACGGCGACGACTGAAGCAATGTTGATGATCGTGCCACGGCCCTGTTCGACGAAATTACCGGCAGCGGCTTTTGCCAGACGCGTCAGCGCCAGCACGTTGAGCAAAATCATCGCGTCCATTGCTTCAACGGAAGACTCCAGCAATGTGCCCCCGGCTCCCACGCCCGCGTTGTTGACCAACAGACTGATGCGCTTGTCGTCTTGCAAAAGGGCGGCGACACGCGCCAAATCGTCAGGCTGGTTGAGGTCAGCGACCACCACCTGAACATCGCGCCGGGTGTGCGCGGTCAACCGGGCCGCCAGACCTTCCAGACGCTGCTGGTTGCGGGCCACCAGAATCAGGTCGTAGCCCTGCTGCGCCAAACGATCGGCATACACCGCACCAATCCCCGAAGAAGCGCCCGTAACCAGGGCATAGCCTTTGTGTTCACTCATCACGCTTGCTCCAAAATGGCCGGGTAAGGAGTCGGCCTTGTTGGGGTTCAGGTTATGAGCGTATGGTGATGTCAGCAATGCCATATATCCCACCTTTCAGGACATGCTCATGGTCACCATCGGTATTCTTCTGTCGCCCGGCTTTCAGATGCTTTGCCTGTCCACCAGCACCATCTTTGAATTTGCCAACCTGCTCAGCGGGCAATCGTTCTATCGCGTGGATTTGATCTCTGAGCAAGGCGGCCTGGTACCCAGCTCCATGGGCTTTAGCGTCGAGACGCAGGCGTTCAAGCAATGCAGTTATGACACAGTGCTGGTGCTGGGCGATAACCAATTGATAGAGCCCACGCCGGCGCTGATCCCTTTTTTGCAGGACACCCTGAACACATCGCGCCGCCTGGCTTCCGCCTGCACCGGCTCATTTCTGCTGGCAGCCGCAGGTTTGCTGGATGGCCGCAAAGCCACCACGCACTGGTTTCACGCCCGCACCTTTCGCGAGGCGTTTCCCAAGGTAAAGCTGGAAGAAGACCGCATTTTCACGGTAGACGGCAAGCTGTGGACCAGCGCGGGCATGACTGCCTGCATTGATTTGGCCCTGGCCTTGGTGGAGCAGGATTTGGGCGCGGATGTGGCGCGCGATGTGGCCAGAAAGCTGGTGGTTTACCATCGCCGTGCTGGCGGGCAGTCGCAGTTTTCTGCGTTATTGGAGCTAGAGCCAAAGTCCGACCGCGTGCAAACCGCGCTGACCTACGCCAAGGAGCACCTGCGCGAAGAGCTGTCGGTCGAGCAATTGGCCGAGGTCGCCCACTTGAGCCCTCGCCAGTTCAGCCGCTTGTTTCGCAGTGAAACAGGCCAGTCCCCGGCCAAGGCCATCGAGAACCTGCGTCTTGAGGCAGCCCGCTTGATGCTTGAGTCCGGCGCCCACAGCATCGACAGCGTGGCGCGTGAGAGCGGTTTTGGCGACTCGGAGCGCATGCGTCGAGCCTTTATCCGCGCCTTTGGCCAGCCACCACAAATGCTGCGTCGGGCGCTGCACTTGCAGGCTTAGCTGCCACAAAAAAAATGCCCGTATCGTGGGATACGGGCATTTTTATGACAGCGAAAGAACACTTAGATAGTGAGTGTCCAGTCGTAGTCCACGATCAACGGCGCGTGTTGCGAGAAGCGTGGCTGACGCGGCAAGCGAGCGCTGCGAACAAAGCGGCGCAAACCCGGGGTCAACAACTGGTAGTCGAAACGCCAGCCCAGATTCAACATCTCGGCCTGTTCGTTGTCCGGCCACCAGCTGTACTGATCGCCTTCACGACTGACTTCACGCAGGGCATCGACATAGCCCATGTTGCCGACAATCTCATCCATCCAGGCCCGTTCAGGCGCCAGGAAACCAGGAGACTGCTGGCTGTCACGCCAGTTTTTAATGTCGAGCTTCTGCTGCGCCACGTACAACGAGCCGCAGTAAATGTACTCACGACGCTTGCGACGCTGCTTATCCAGATAGCGTGCAAAATCGTCCATTAGCTTGAACTTCTGGTTCAAGTCTTCATCGCCATTCTGCCCCGAAGGGAGCAGCAAGGTCGCGATGCTGACCTTATCGAAATCGGCTTGCAGGTAGCGCCCGTAGCGATCGGCCGTCTCGAAGCCAAGCCCAGTGATGACTGCTTTCGGCTGCAACCGCGAGTACAAAGCCACACCGCCTTGGGCAGGGACTTCAGCTTCGCACGCGTACAGAAAGTAGCCATCCAGCTGGTAGGCTGGATCGTCCAGTTCAAAGGCGGAGGCGCGGGTGTCCTGCAGGCAGATAACGTCGGCATTCTGAGCCTGCAGCCAACTGAGCAAACCACGCTCGACTGCCGCCTGAATACCATTGACGTTCACACTGATGATCCGCATAAATGGCCCCAAAAATCACGTGCGTGTATGATACACGCCGTCTTACTAATTAGCTAAATCCGTGGTATCTGGGGCCATTTTCATGCAAGCGTATCAGCGCGACTTTATCCGTTTTGCCATTGATCGCGGCGTTTTGCGCTTCGGTGAGTTCACCCTGAAGTCCGGGCGCACCAGCCCCTACTTCTTCAATGCCGGCCTGTTCAACACTGGCTCCGCGCTGGCTCAACTGGGGCGCTTCTATGCCGCCGCCATCGTTGACAGCGGCATTGCTTTCGACGTGCTGTTTGGCCCGGCTTACAAAGGTATCCCTTTGGCCGCGACCACCGCCGTCGCTCTGGCCGAGCACCATGATCGCGACATGCCATGGTGTTTCAACCGCAAAGAAGCCAAGGCCCACGGCGAAGGCGGCAGCCTGGTCGGTTCGCCGCTTGAAGGCGACATTCTGATCATTGACGACGTGATCACGGCCGGCACCGCCATCCGTGAAGTCATGCAAATCATTGACGCCCAGGGCGCCAAAGCGGCGGGCGTACTGATCGCCCTCAACCGCCAGGAGCGCGGCAATGGCGAACTGTCGGCCATCCAGGAAGTCGAGCGCGACTTCGGCATCCCGGTGGTCAGCATCGTATCGTTGACCCAAGTGCTGCAATTTCTGGCTGAAGACGAAACCTTGAAGCAATACCTGCCAGCCGTTGAAGCTTACCGGGCGCAGTACGGGATCTAAACAGCCCCGCTGTTCCCCACGGGGGAGGCACGACACCTGTCGCGCCTCCCCCGTTTTGTTTGCGCGGATTAACCAGCCTGTGCGGCCAATTCAGCTTCGCGCTGGGCGATAGCGAGTTCCAGTTCCGGGGAGCGCTTGGCCCATTGCTCGGGTGGGAGGGGTTTGGACCATTCGATGATGTCGGGGTAAGTGAGGTCTGGAGGTGGATTTAACTTAAGACGCTCCAGCACCTCAACCAACAACATATTGAAGATAAATATCCCAAAAAAACCTTCCCATAACAATGCTAAAATCCAGCCTCTTTTATTGGCAGCATCGACTATCACTTTCATATAAGTGGCTAATACGCCTCTTGGCCGTTGAAATCTTGCAGTTTCATCAACTACTGCTTCGGGACCTATTTCCATATAGCTGCGCATGCACTCCCATACTGCCATTGCAGACCGCCCTCCCCCACAAGCAAAGGAAAAAGTACAGAACTTTAGGCTGCTTAATGCGTACTTATCCGGGTTTTCAAATGTCACCTCCAGCATGCCCGAAGTGTGCCTACCCGCTTGGCTAATTGATTGGTGTTCAGTCGCTTTAGCTATGACCGTTTCCCAAGGAACAATCCAATAATCAACAGCACCAACAGGAATACAAACTTCACGGCGCTGACGATTGAAACGTGCGGGCATGGGAGTGGGTCGAAAAAGTTCATTTACCAACATCAAAATCGGAATACCCACTATGACAGAACCGCCGACAGCTATATATAAACCCAATTCAGGCAAAGTCCCAAGAAAATAACAGGACATCGCAAAAAACAACAAAAAACTTGGCCATAAAACCATTACTACCGAACCAATAGCATAGCTTCCAACATCCATATAAACATCATTTTTACGCCATATATTATTGAGAATATCTGTTGGCTTCTCTCCAGTAGGGATAGGTAACGGGGACAGGCAATCCACCTGCGACAACAAGGTTTTTTGGCTTTCACCTGCTGATAGAGCACTCACTCCCCCTTCCTCTTGGGTTGCAAAAAACGACCATTTAATGTGGCACTTAAAGCATAGCTCTGAGCTTTATCCAACACAGGCGTAGGGTCGTTGCGCAATGCAATCAAACCTTCACTTAGTGTAAATGTGAATGCTAAGCCATTCTCACCGCCGATAAATTTTTGAGAACCGAGCATAGAAGTTATGGGAGTCTGGTAGCGTATACGCAACGATACTTTGCTTGGCTTTGATCCCAATAAATTTGGGATGGCATTAAACAAACCACTGATTCGAAGCCCCTGCCCCTCCTGATAAGGAATCCATTGGCAATTGCTATTCCTAATCCAATGTCTACCGATATCCTGCAAAGATCTTGGTGGTGCGACTCTCTCGGAAGCGATATTGTTTTTTATTTTTGCTCGCCATGCCGGAGTATCGATCGGATCGCCAATCATCACTACCTCCAAATAAGCACTAGAGGGCTCTGCGCCAGGTAAATCTATGATTAGAGAGTGAATTTCCTCTGCATTTGCGAAACCTTGACGATCAAGAGTTGGCAGCGCGCGGACAGCACCCTCGAAACTAACTCGTGGAGAATAGAGAATATTGTACAAGCGATCCATTTCTTCGCCTTGCCCAACTGATAATATAGGCGACATATCACTGGCGCGCTTTTTAGACCAACAGCAATAGTCAAGAAAGTTCTGCATAGGCGTTTGGCGCATATACCATACAACCAGATAAAGCATACCCAACACCAACAACAAATAATTAACAGGCCCCATAAACATCAAATAGCGTGAATTTGAAACTACCAACCCGAACAAATGAGAAAGACTTTTCAAAGCGTAATTATATCCAAGAAAAGCTTGCGCAGCGGTGACAATTGTTTGCCCAGCTACAACCTTTTGCTGCAATTTTACCCATGGATCTATATGGCCTGCTGCACTATCCAGTTGTTTCTTTAGGGACATATATTCTGATAAGGCAGCCCCAAATGATAAGGACCCAATTACACCTCCAAAAAACGTCATTGCAGAACCATTAGAAATCAATACTTTTAACTGACCTTTTCCACGACTCCAAAATCCCTTGCGAACCTGAACATCCACTACAGCCATCAACGCCGCCCCGGCATACAGCGTTGCCGAGGCCGTATCGTATTGACGTTGTTCATCCATCCCTTCCAGCACACTCGCCTGGCTCAAATAATTATTTGCATTCCAACTATTAAGCAGCAACGCCGCGAGGGCGATCACACCTCCGCTTTTTTGCACGGCAGGTGAGTTGACAATATCAGCGACACGACCGGCGCCTATCGCTTTACCGATAGTGCTGGCCCATTGCGTTAACTCTTCAGCGTTGCGGCCAAACAGTTGGAGCACTTGCCGTCCTTTTTCATTAATGACCCGTAGACCCACTTGGCTGCCGACTCGAGCGGCAATCATGACGATCAACCATGGGCCTTTGAGAGGGGCGCCCGGTCCACTGCTAAGCAAAAGCAATGAAGCTCCTAAGCGCTTGATCAAAATGTTCCAAGGACCAGTCGCATCTTTGGCCAGACCTTTGAGGTCCGACAAAATACTCACTCCCTTTGGGCCCAGTATTTTGATCAATGCTTGTTCTGCATTAGCATGGTTCTCAATACTCAGCGCGGTAACCAACTCAACAGCACGACTACCGCTAACTACCGCTGCGTCGAGTGCAGGGCTCCACCCCGAAAACAGCTGCCTCAGCGCCCCGTCATCCGCACTGCGCACATAGTCCGCATATTGCTCGGCGCCTACTGTGCGCAAGCACTGCGCGCTAAGGCAGGCCAAAGCCAGTTCGTCCAGCCATTGGCGGTGGTCGCTGTCTTGATAATCCACGAACCATGTACCGCTATGGTGTCGCGGCAGGTAAGCGCCTCGGTCGGTATAAAGGGCTTCGTGTCGCTCTTTCAGGTGATCAAAGTGTCTCGGGGCTGTTTCGTCGAGCCATTGGTTCATGGCGGGCAGGTCGATGTATTGCTCGACTTTGTCGGAGGTGTGTTTGTTTCTCAAGTTGTTGACTTTGCTTTCCTGGTAATCGCGCACTACTTGCAGCACTTCATCATGCAATTGAAGTGGGATAAACCCGCGGATTGGCGCTACTGCCGCTTGTTCACGCAGGTGTATTTCTGCCAGTCGGGTATCTGCTTCTACATTGGTGTGGGTGGTGCCGCGTCGAATGTTGGCGGTGTAACGTTGTCTCGCCAGTTGCTCCAATCGGGTGCGCGCATTGAGCAACATCTGCGCCTGCTCACGCGTCAGTTCAATGTCCTGTTCCCGATAGCGGTAAATCAGCATCCCGATCACCTCGTCGGGATCCTCCGTAATCAAACTCCGCACAAACCCGCCAATGCTCAGCCGCAGGTTGTTATCGGCCTGCCACTGTTCATGCCGCGACTCGATCAGTTCTTGCTCATGATTGATGTCGCGCAAAACGCCCAGGTCATCGTCAAGGCAGGCCAGTACCGTGAACAACCCGCGGGCCTGCACATGAGCCCCTTCCATCAGGTCTTGTGTGCGAGTCGTAGCCCACTGCTCAGCGCTCCATTCCCCCGGCGGCGTGACGTCGTCCGACACCGCCGGGTAGCCCACCGACACTTTTTCCCGCTCATGCAGCCAATGCATGGCATCGGTGTAAGCCTTGATGTTGTCGGGTGTCGGGGCTGCCATGACCTTCTTGCCCAGTTGGTCGGCACTCGCGCGTAAAGCCGGTTGATGACGCTGGAAATCAATCGCCATCGCCAAGTCATAGGTGCTCGGAATCAACTCGGCCATCACGCTTTTCGATTCGCTCAACGGCGCGCAATGAGGCGCTTGCAGCGTATTGCTCACTTGCCGCAGGTCGAGTCGGCGCATGCGTTTGGCGCGCTGCTGAGGGTCGTGCAGGTCGGCGCAGGCGGCCGGGTTGAGGGGGATTTCGCTGTAGAGCAGCCAGGCGTCTTGTTGCTTGGCCAGCGCCAAGCCACTCAAGGTGCCGGACTGGACGACGGTGTCATCCTCATCCAGACCCTGGCTGAGCAGCAGGTTGTTTTCAGCCACTGCATAGCGCTGCAACGGGCCGCGGCCTTGCCACACATAGACAAACCCTGCGCGCAACAGGCGCGCAGCCATCGGGTGGCTTTGGGTCTGTGTACCGGGCTGGCACGCCGGATGGCTGGCGGGTTCTTCGCTGAGGGCGTAGCGCACCGGCACGACAAATAAATGCGGCTGGCTGGCCGGGCACTGTTGAACGGTGCTGTTGATGTCAACGTGTTCGCAGGCACTGGCGGCGCGCCGGGCCTCAGACAGGTTGACCATTGAGGCCAGACGTTTATCAAGGTTCATAGCGCACACTCTGCAGGCTTCATTTGCGTCATCAATTCGTCCAGTAACTGCTCCAGACGCTGTTCGGGGGCTACTGCTCGCTGGCTCAGCACCTGGCGATAGACCGCATGCTCCGGGCCTTCGGGAAACTCATCACCGAAGGCGGCATACAGGCTTGCCCAGGCCATGACTTCGTCGTCGGCGCTGTAGCCCTGGCGCGCCGCATTGCGCTGACAACCCAGCGCCCATGCCTGTTGCCCAGGCACGTCCAAACCCTGCAAACACGCCGCAAAGTAGCGCTGGCCATGCTCAACAAGGCGCTGTGTAAAGTGCTCGCGCCGGGCTTGGCACAGATGCTCCAGCGTCTGAGCACTCAACGTCAGCCAAGGCGTCGTCGCGTAGCGGGCGCAGGGTTGATGCGGGTTGTTCTGCTGGATAACCACGCCACCCGGCAGCCTGATGACGCGAACCGGGCCCATCAGTAAATTCCGCTCGACGTCTGCCAGATCCGCCAGCCACAGACGGGTAATGCACGGGTCGTAGAAACGGAAAAAAGCCGTGACATCGCCCGCAAGCCGGACATGGATCAGGCTGCGCAGGTGCTCTAAAACAAGGGCTTCGTCTGCGTCAGACTCCAGCCAAATACCCGCCCGACCCTGCCATTGCTCAATAAAGGTGTTGGCCAGCGCACTGCCCGGTTCGACGCTAACCAGCACCGGCCCAAAAGAAGCCATCTCGGCATAGCGGGTAGTCAGGTAAAGCGAATGTGCAACCGTGATGTTCGCCAACTCAAACAGACGCGCAAAGATGTTCGGGATCAGATGGCTGTCGAGCAGCAGGTAAGCGCGGGTCATGCCTGCCCCTCCTGCAAGGATTCGCAGGCCAGGCACAGGGGCGCCCGATTCGCACTGGCACTGGCAAAGGCGCGTTTTTGCGACTCAAGCGCCAGCGCCGTCATAGCCTCGACCCCATCCGGATCGGCCGGCACTGCCGGCATGCCCGGTATCGGCACCCCGCCCGGCAAGATCGGTGAGCTGCTGTAAATCCCCAATGGAGTGAGTTGCAAGTGTTGCCCGCCCGCCATCAGGGTCAGCAGCGGGCCGCCGTCGACCACCAGCGTGGCCCCGGCCTTGAAGTGCGCGTGCACCCCGGCTTCAACGGCCATGACCAGCCCCACGCGGGTGTGGCTGGTCAGGGCGACGGCCTGGAAGTCATTCCCTTGCACTTCAACCTTGCGGTCGCCGCTGACGGTTTGCTGGTCTTCGCCCTTGAGCACCACCACACTGGTGCCGCTGATGGTTTCTTCGCGCTGGCCATCGATTTGCAAGCGGCTGTCGTTTTCAATGTGTTGCTGCATGTCGCGCTGGGCATGCAGATAGATTTTCTCCTGGCCGTGGCGGTCTTCAAGGCGCAATTCGTTGTAGCCGCCACCGCCCGGCGTGCTGCGACTGCGCAAGATGCTTTGGGTTTTGTCGGCAGGCAGTTTGAGCGGCGTCGGGGTCAGGCTCGACACCAGGCAGCCTGAAATAACCGGCTGATCGACATCACCCTCCAGGTAGCTGACCAGTACTTCCATGCCGACCCGCGGGATTGTCACCGCGCCATAGCTGTCGCCCGCCCAACTGGAGGCGACGCGCAACCAGCAACTGCTGGTGTCGTCGCTCGCCCCGCTGCGGTCCCAATGGAAGCTGACCTTGACCCTGCCGAACACGTCGCAATGGATCTCCTGCCCTGCCGGGCCGGTAACCCGGGCGGTCTGACTGCCATGAATGCGCGGCTTGGAAAACACCACGGGCGAGCGGTACGTCACGCCCTCAGGGATCGCCACAAAGTGGTTGCGATAGCCTTGGCTTAAGCCCTGCGAATGCAAGAGCGTTGAGCGGCCACCTTGCTCTTCAAGCACCTGCGGCTGCTTGCCTTCATGGTGAACATGGGTCAGTAGCCACGGCACATTCCAGTCGCTAACAGGGTGCTCGCTGATGGTTAAAAAGTGACCACTGCTCAAGGTCGGCTGATCACTGTGACCGCTGGCCTGACGATAATCGCTCTGATGCTGTTCCAGCGCTCGTTGGCTTTGGCGCTCGCCTTGAGCATCGCTAGTAAAGCGACCGGGGTAGGTGTAATGCTCAAGCGGGCGGTGTTTGAGGTCGCTATGGCTGTTGGCCTCCAGCGTGCGGCTGGCAGCTTTAAAGTCATAATCACGCCGCGCGGTGCTGTTGGTTCGGGTTTGCAAACGCAGATCGAACCCCTGGATCGCCGCCGAATCGGCCGCTATCCCGCCGCTGGGTATGTAAGGCGTTGCCGGTTGCAACGAGGTAAAAGCCGCCTGTCCATCACCGAACTGTAAGTAGTGGGCATCAGACGAATGCTTGAAGTGGTAATGAATACCCTCTTCAAAACACAGCCGCTGAATGAAGTGCAGGTCGGACTCGGCGTACTGCACACAGTACTCGCGAGGTTCGTAGGTCGATTGCAACGTGAAACCGTAGGCATTGCCGAGAATGCCGTGCTCTTCGAGCAGGGTTTCGATGATCTGCTGCACAGTCTGGTTCTGGAAAATGCGCTGATTGGTGCGGTGTTTCAGGTAGGCCAAACGCGGCACCAGCGTCAGGCGATAGTGCGTGAGGCGCTTGCCAGGGCTGCACCGGACGATCTGATAAATCTGCCCGTGAATACCGCGCCCAAGGTCATCAAAGGCCAAAAAAGCCGGGGTGTGCAGCAGCACTTCAAGGTCTAGATCTGCGCGATCACACACCAGCTCAACGTCAAAGGCAAAGGGCGTGTTGAGCGCTTCGTCACCGCTGAAAGCCAGCACCTCAACGGGATGAGGGCAACGGTTGATGTTCAGCCTGAACGAGTTGTCGCGAGCAAATGCGGGCATCCATGACTCCTCTGACGTGAGGTCAGCGCAAAGGAGTGAACGCTAAAGGATGGGCACAGCGCAGGATGTAGGAGGAGTCTCTACTTACGAGGGAATACGGCCTTCGTTGTCGGAGATCCGAAAATCTGTGTGGGAGCTGGCTTGCTCGCGATCTTTTAAACGGTCAAAAGATCGCGAGGCAAGCCCGCGCCTACAGAGGGAGGGTTGAGGCTTAAGCAGCAGGCTTGCTGTTGCTGATCAACGTGCCCACACCGGTGTCGGTGAAGATTTCCAGCAGTACGGCGTTCGGTACACGGCCGTCGACAATGTGCGCGGTGGTCACGCCACCTTGCACAGCCTCCAGCGCACAGCGAATCTTCGGCAGCATGCCGCCGTAGATGGTGCCGTCTTCAATCAAGCCGTCGACCTGCGCAGTGGTCAGGCCGGTCAGCACATGACCTTCCTTGTCCATCAAGCCGGCAATGTTGGTGAGCAGCATCAGCTTTTCAGCTTTCAGCGCCTCAGCCACTTTGCCCGCCACAAAGTCAGCGTTGATGTTGTACGACTCGCCGTCCGGGCCCACACCAATCGGCGCGATGACCGGGATGAAGTCACCCTTGGTCAGCATGTTGAGCAAATCGGTGTTGATCCCGGTGACTTCACCCACATGACCGAAGTCGATGATTTCAGGCGTGGTCATTTCCGGGGTCTGGCGCTTCACCACCATCTTTTTGGCCTGGATCAAGCCGGCATCTTTGCCGGTCAGACCGATAGCGCTGCCGCCATGACGGTTGATCAGGTTGACGATTTCCTTGTTCACATGACCGCCCAGGACCATTTCAACAACGTCCATGGTTTGCGAGTCGGTCACGCGCATGCCGTCGATAAAATGACTCTCGATGGACAAACGCTTGAGCAGATCACCGATTTGCGGGCCGCCACCGTGGACCACGACCGGGTGGATACCCACCGCTTTCATGAGCACGATGTCACGCGCAAAACCGGTTTTCAGGTCATCGTTTTCCATCGCGTTGCCGCCGTACTTGATGACCAGCGTCTTGCCGACATAGCGGCGAATGTAAGGCAGCGCTTCGGACAAAACCTTGGCGACGTTAGAGGCGGCATCACGTTCGAGGGTCATTCAGGGCTCCGGTAAAACTCAGTCGATCAAAACGGTAGTTGAAGATCAGGTGCCACACGCTTGAGTTGGGCGTGGAAGACATCCTTGATGCGTTGCAGTTCGGCCTCGGTATCAGCCTCAAATCGCAGCACCAGCACCGGCGTGGTGTTGGACGCGCGAACCAGGCCCCAGCCTTGTGGATAGTCGACGCGCACGCCGTCAATCGACGTCAGCTCGGCGGTTTCACCCCATTGGGCGTCATGCAGGGCTTCAATGATGCTGAATTTGCTCTCATCAGTCACATCGATATTAATTTCTGGCGTAGAAATATCGTTCGGGAAGGTCTCAAACAGTTCTTCCGCGGTCTGCTGTTGTTTGCTGAGGATCTCCAGCAGGCGCGCAGCGCTGTAAATGCCGTCATCAAAGCCGAACCAGCGCTCTTTGAAAAAGATATGCCCGCTCATTTCACCGGCCAGCAAGGCGCCGGTCGCTTTCATCTTCTTCTTGATTAACGAATGACCGGTCTTCCACATCAGTGGGCGGCCACCGTATTCCTTGATCAGCGGCGTCAGGCGGCGCGTGCACTTCACATCAAAGATGATCTCGGCGTTCGGGTTGCGCTCCAGCACGTCCTGGGCGAACAGCATCAGCAAGCGGTCCGGGAACACCATGGTGCCGGTGTTGGTCACCACGCCCACGCGGTCGCCGTCGCCGTCGAAAGCCAGGCCCAGGTCGGCGCTGGTTTCTTTTACCTTGGCGATCAGGTCTACGAGGTTTTCAGGTTTGCCCGGATCCGGGTGGTGGTTCGGGAAGTTGCCGTCCACCTCGCAGAACAGCGGGATCACCTCACAGCCCAGCGCCTCCAGCAGTTGCGGCGCGATCACACCGGCAGCGCCGTTACCGCAATCGACCACGACCTTGAGCTTCTTGGCCAGCTTGATGTCTTTGACAATTTCATCGGCGTAGCGCGACAAAATATCAACGCGCTCGATGCTGCCTTCGCCCCACGTCAGGTCGTTGGTTTTCAGGCGCGTGTGCAGCGCCTGAATCTGCTCGTTGGCCAGGGTGTCACCGGCGATCACGATCTTGAAACCGTTGTAGTTCGACGGGTTATGGCTACCGGTGAGCATCACGCCCGACTTGCCCGCCAACACGTTGGCCGCGTAGTACAGCGCAGGTGTGGGCACCAGGCCCACATCGCTGACCTGGCAACCGCTGTCAGCAACGCCCTGGATCAAACGCTCGACCAGCGCCGGGCCAGACAAACGACCGTCACGGCCGATCGACACATGGGGTTCACCTTCGGCCAGGCTCTGGGAGCCAATGGCGCGGCCAATCCAGTAGGCGGTTTCAGCGGTCAATGTTTGCGGCACCACACCGCGAATGTCATAGGCGCGAAAAATGGTGTCAGGGAAGTTGGGGGCGACCGAAGCAGGGCTGCTCATTACAGGGAAGACTCCATTCTTGAAGAGTGTGGGGAACGCTAATAGGGGTTAGAGAGTGCCGGAATGCCCGAAACCGCCAGCGCCACGCTGGCTTTCGTCGAACTCCGCGACCAACTCAAAGTGCGCCTGTACCACCGGCACCAGCACCAGTTGAGCGATACGCTCGCCTATGGTGATGGTGAAGGCCGTTTGACCTCGGTTCCAGCACGACACCATCAGCTCGCCCTGATAATCGGAGTCGATCAGACCCACCAGATTGCCCAGCACGATGCCATGTTTGTGGCCCAGGCCCGAGCGCGGCAGGATCAACGCAGCCAGGCCCGGATCGCCGATGTACACCGACAGGCCGGTCGGGATCAGCAGGGTTTGGCCCGGTTCGAGCACGGTGTCTTCTTTGAGCATGGCGCGCAGATCAAGGCCTGCGGAGCCAGGGGTGGCGTATTGCGGCAGCGGGAATTCGGTACCAATGCGTGGATCAAGGATTTTGGCTTGCAAAGCGTGCATTCGAGTTAAACCTGGTTCAGACGTTCGGCGATAAAAGTGATCAGCTGGCGGGCAATTTTGCCCTTGCTGGTCTGGGCAAATACGGTGGCGTGCAGGTCGCGGTCAATCACGCTGCAGGCGTTCTCTTCGCTGTTGAAGCCGATGCTGGGGTTAGCCACATCGTTGGCCACAATCAGGTCGAGATTTTTGTCTTTCAGCTTGCGCGCGGCGTAATCGAGCAGGTGCTCGGTCTCTGCGGCAAAGCCGACACTAAATGGGCGGTCCGGGCGCGTTGCAATGGTGGCCAGAATGTCTGGGTTGCGCACCATTTGCAGCAGCAGGCCGTCGCCTTTCGTAGGGTCTTTCTTGAGTTTTTGCGGGGCAACGACTTCCGGGCGGTAATCCGCAACCGCAGCCGACGCGATAAACACGTCACACGGGATCGCAGCCTCACACGCGGCGAGCATGTCGCGGGCGCTGACAACGTCAATGCGGCTGACGCGATCAGGCGTAGCCAAATGCACGGGGCCGGTGATCAGCGTGACGCGGGCGCCCGCCTCAACCGCCGCTTCGGCCAGGGCAAAGCCCATTTTCCCGGAGCTGTGGTTGGTGATGTAGCGCACCGGGTCGATGTTTTCCTGGGTCGGGCCTGCCGTGATCAACACGTGCTTGCCAGTCAACGCCAGGTGCTGGAAGCACTCGGCCGCGCAGTGCACCAGGTCATCGGCTTCGAGCATGCGACCAAAACCCACGTCGCCGCAGGCCTGGCTGCCGGAAGCAGGGCCAAACACCTTGAGGCCACGGCTCTGGAGCAATTGAGTGTTGGCTTGGGTGGCCGGGTCGCGCCACATGGCCTGGTTCATGGCCGGAGCAATGGCCACTGTGGCGTCCGTGGCCAGCACCAGCGTGGTCAGCAAATCATTGGCCAGGCCTTGGGCCAGACGGGCGATCAAGTCTGCAGTGGCCGGGGCGATCAGCACCAGGTCGGCCCATTTGGCCAGCTCGATATGGCCCATGGCAGCTTCTGCCGCCGGGTCGAGCAAATCCAGATGAACGGGGTGTCCAGACAAGGCCTGCATGGTCAGCGGGGTGATGAACTCACTGCCGCCGCGCGTCATGACCACGCGCACTTCTGCGCCCTGGTCCAGCAGGCGGCGAACCAGCTCTGCACTCTTGTAAGCAGCAATGCCGCCGCCGACGCCCAAAACAATGCGTTTTCGATACAGCCGCTGCATAGGCCTGCCTTCTAGTTCGATGATGACTGCGCGGAAAATGGCCAAATGCCACGCAAAAATGATGGGCTAAGATAACACAGCGCTTGCTACGGAACAGCGGCGCACCCACACACGGAGGTGTCATGAGTATCAGAAATTGGCCCGCGGCCGAGCGCCCGCGCGAGAAACTTTTGGAGCACGGATCGGCCAGTCTTTCGGATGCCGAGCTGCTGGCAATCTTCCTGCGCACCGGGGTTTCGGGCAAAAGTGCTGTCGATTTGGCGCGGCACTTACTCACCGAATTCGGCAGCTTGCGCGCCTTGCTGGAGGCGGATTTGGGGGCGTTCAGTCGCCAGCTCGGGCTCGGCCCCGCCAAGTTCACCCAACTGCAGGCAGTGCTGGAAATGGGCCGCCGCCACTTGGCCGAGCGTCTGCGCCGGGACTCCGCCCTAGAGAGCCCGCAGGCGGTTCGCGACTACCTGAAATCCTTGCTGCGCCACGAGCCCCACGAAGTGTTCGGCTGCCTTTTTATGGACTCCAAACACCGCATGCTGGCCTTTGAGGTGCTGTTCAGAGGGTCGATCGACAGCGCCAGCGTTTACCCGCGCCAAGTGGTCAAACGGGCCCTGGCGCACAACGCGGCGGCCGTTATTTTTTGTCATAACCACCCGTCCGGCAATTCAGAGCCCAGCCAGGCCGACCGCACCCTGACCCAGCGCCTCACTGAGGCGCTGGATCTGATCGAAGTGCGGGTGCTGGATCACTTCATCGTCGGTGAAGGTGAGCCGCTGTCGATGGCCGAGCACGGCTGGATGTGACGCTTAAGGCTTCACGCTAACCGTCGAAAAGTCCTGACGTCCAAACGGGCTTACCTGATAACCCTGTACGTCTTTACGGGTTAATGCGTAGGCCGTTGGATGTGCCAGCGGCAGCCACAAAGCCTGCTGCTGAATCTCTGCCTGAGCCTTTTGATACAGCGCGCTGCGCTTGTTCTGATCGCTGATGGTTTTACCCTGGCTGATCAGTGTGTCGAGGGTTTTGTCACAATAGCGGGCAAAGTTGGTCCCGGACTTCACCGCCGCGCATGAAAACTGCGGCGTCAGGAAGTTGTCCGGGTCACCGTTATCACCCGCCCAGCCCATAAACAGCAGATCGTGTTCGCCCGCCTTGGCGCGACGAATCAGCTCGCCCCACTCGATCACACGGATATCCGCCTGAACGCCAATCTTCGCCAGATCCGCCTGCAACAACTGCGCCCCCAGGCTTGGGTTAGGGTTCAGCACGCTGCTGGTCGGTCGCGTCCAGATCGTGGTTTTAAAGCCGTCCTTGAGGCCCGCTTTGGCCAACAGCTCTTTGGCCTTTTGCGGGTCATGGGCATAACCCGGCAGGTCTTTGGCGTAACCCCAAGTGTTAGGCGGGTAAATGCCGTTGGCCGCCTGCCCGCTGTTTTCGAACACCGCCTTGAGGTACGTGTCCTTGTCGAACGCCAAATTGATGGCCTGCCGCACTTCTGGCTTGTCCAGCGGCGGGTGCTGACTGTTGATGGCCACGAACGCGGTCATAAAGGCAGGCGTTTGCGCGACGGCCAGGCTGGTGTCCTTGAGGGCCGCATCGACATCCAGCGGTTTTGGCGAAAGGGCGATCTGACACTCGTTGCGCCGCAGTTTTTGCAGCCGCACATTGGCATCCGGGGTGATGGCAAAAATCAGAGCGTCAACCGCAGGTTTACCGGCGAAATAGTCCGGGTTGGCCTTATAGCGCACCACGGCATCCTTCTGGTAACGGCTGAACACAAACGGCCCCGTCCCGATGGGCTGACTGTTCATCAGCTCAGGGGTCCCCGCCTTGAGCAATTTGTCGGCGTATTCAGCCGAATAGATCGACGCAAAGCCCATGCTCAAGGCCGGCAGGAAGGTGGAGTCCGGGTGGCTGAGGGTAAAGCGCACCGTCAGCGGATCCGGGGTCTCAATCTTCTTGATCAGTTCGGGCAATTGCAGCGACTGCGCATGCGGGAAGCCGCTCTGCGCCACCTTGTGCCACGGGTTGGCCGGGTCGAGCATGCGCTCGAAGCTGAAACGCACGTCATCGGCGTTCAGCTCACGCGTCGGGGTGAAGTAAGGCGTGGTGTGGAACTTGACCCCGGGGTGCAGCTTGAACTCGTACACAAGGCCGTCAGGTGACACTGACCAGCTTTGCGCCAGGCCCGGCACCAACTTGGCCGCTTTGGCGTCATAGTTCACCAGACTGTTCATCAGCACGTCTGCCGAGGCATTGGTGGTGGTCAGCGAGTTGTACTGCACTACATCGAACCCTTCCGGGCTTGCCTCGGTGCACACACTCAAGGTGGCTGCCTGAGCCAACGGGCTCAGGCACAGGGTGAGCAAAAAGGGGGCAGCAGCGAGACGCATATTCTGATTCCTTTGCAAGTCGTTGGCCCATCTGCAAGTGCAGTCTGGAAAACGCCTACCCTAGTGTTCTGATTGCCAAATGACTACTTTTTAATAGCATCGAATACCCTCTGTGCCTCCTGATTCTGATTTTCAGACGCAGGGCCCGCATCGAGATGGGCCGGTACCTCACCTGAAACCTTTCATCTCGCGACGAGCGGTCGCCGCACGTCCGGCATAGGCTTTACCGTGGATTGCAGCTAGAATGCGGCCTTTATTAATCACTAGAAATCACACTGCATGTTGTTGCGCTTTAGTCTTTCTGGTATAAAGCAGCGCTCTTTTCTAGGGGCCCGGTTCCTTCGTTTGTAGGTGTAGCCGGTAAGACCCTTAAAGAAACGCGGCGCCTGGCGCCAAATGACTGAGAGATTAAGCGGCCAACCCATGCCGGGTTGGGCATGTGGTTTTAGAGGGCTGAGGCATGTCGAGAGTCTGTCAAGTTACCGGTAAGGGTCCGGTGACTGGGAATAACATTTCCCACGCAAATAACAAAACCCGTCGTCGTTTCCTGCCGAACCTGCAGCATCACCGCTTCTGGGTTGAAGAAGAGAAACGTTTCGTGCGTCTGCGCGTATCTGCTAAAGGCATGCGTATCATCGACAAGCGTGGCATCACTGTCGTGCTGGCCGAAATCCGTCGCGCTGGCAAGATCTAAGGGAGCTAATCATGCGTGAATTGATCCGTTTGGTGTCGAGCGCTGGTACAGGCCATTTCTACACCACAGATAAGAACAAGCGCACCACTCCGGACAAAATCGAAATCAAAAAATTCGATCCGCGGGTTCGCAAGCACGTTATCTACAAAGAAGCCAAAATCAAGTAATTGGTTTTTCTTCTACAAAAAAGGCCCCTATCTCACGATACGGGCCTTTTTTGTTGCCTACAGAACAGCCAATGCGGGTTTAACCGCAGATCTGGCTACCCACTCGGTTCTGGTCATCGACCAGCACGCGCAGGCGGTATGCGTTGTACTCTTTGGTGTAACCTTTGCCCGGATGCTCGATGCGAACATCTTTGGCGCCGTAGCTGGTGCGCAAAAATTCGACGACCTCAGGTGTCGCCTGAGGTGGAACCAGGTAGTTGATCGCCAGGTTGGTGTTGCACTTGCCGTTTTCGTTCGCCACGGAGGTTAAAGGCACAGCCCCCAAAGCCACAGCACCTGCCAGCAGAACACCTTTTAACGTTGTAAAAGCAGTCATAAATAATCCTTACCTAATAAGTGTGAAAGGTGAAATCACCCGTCACGGCGTACTCATTCCGTGAGCCGCCTTCGCCTTTAGAGACTGGCTCAGATTGACCCGGCAGGCCGGGGCCAGCTGTTTCAAGATCTGTGCGCCACGCACCTGTTGACGAACAATAAAAAAGCCCTGCCATCCGTGAATGACAGGGCTTTTGATGGCTCTAAACAGGGCGTATCAGGACTCCTGCTCAAACGCCACGTAAAACTTCCGACATGGCTCAAGCACTTCCCACGTGCCTTTGAACCCCGCCGGGATGACAAAACGATCACCCGCCCGCAGGGTCTTGGCGTTACCTTCTCGGTCACGCAATACCGAAACGCCCTGCACAATTTCACAATATTCATGCTCAGTGAAATTGACCTCCCACTGGCCCACGTCGCTTTCCCACATGCCGGCATTTAATTGCCCACAGTCACTGGCGTAATGGTTATGCAAAATCTGCTCAGGGTTGCCCTTCAAGAGCTTCTCGGGGGCCGGGGTGTAACGCTCGGCTTGGGTATTGGCGGTGTTGAAGTCGACGACGTTTTCAATGCTCATTGATTGATCCCCCCGAAATAACAGCGTGATAGGCGTGAGAGCCTGAAGTCTATGTTTATTAAAACGAACAAGCCATGCTGTTTACGACCTCTCTGTCAAATATATTGAAAGTCCCCAGGACACTGGTTTAGGGTGGCGCATGCCTCGTGCCGATCATTCTGGATGATCGGCCAGCATTCCGGACACGCCACGCTACACTCGCGCTGGCGTAGGTATTTCAATCAAGAGGAGGACACTCGAATGACCACCCTGACGCGTAGTGACTGGGAACAACGTGCCCAACAGCTGAAAATCGAAGGTCGCGCCTTCATCAACGGTGAATACACCGACGCGGTCTCCAAAGAAACGTTCGAGTGCCTCAGCCCGGTCGATGGCCGCTTGCTGGGCAAGGTCGCCAGCTGCGATAGCGCAGACGCTCAACGCGCTGTCGAAAACGCGCGCGCGACCTTCGAATCGGGTGCCTGGTCGCGCCTGGCACCAGCCAAACGTAAAGCCGTGATGATCCGCTTTGCCGGCCTGCTCAAGCAACACGCCGAAGAGCTGGCCCTGCTTGAAACTCTGGACATGGGCAAACCGATCAGCGACTCGCTGAACATCGACGTGCCAGGCGCTGCCAATGCCCTGAGCTGGAGCGGTGAGGCCATCGACAAGATTTACGACGAAGTGGCCGCCACCCCGCACAACCAACTTGGCCTGGTTACCCGCGAAGCAGTCGGCGTGGTTGGCGCCATCGTGCCATGGAACTTCCCGCTGATGATGGCCTGCTGGAAACTCGGCCCGGCCCTGTCGACCGGTAACTCGGTGATCCTCAAACCGTCCGAAAAATCCCCGCTGACCGCCATCCGCATCGCGGCATTGGCCGTTGAAGCCGGTATTCCTGCTGGCGTGCTGAACGTGCTGCCGGGCTACGGCCACACCGTTGGCAAGGCGCTGGCCTTGCACAATGACGTCGACACCCTGGTGTTCACCGGCTCGACCAAAATCGCCAAGCAACTGCTGATTTACTCGGGCGAGTCCAACATGAAGCGCGTTTGGCTAGAAGCCGGCGGCAAGAGCCCGAACATCGTCTTTGCCGACGCCCCGGACCTGCACGCTGCGGCCAAGGCGGCGGCCAGCGCCATTGCCTTCAACCAGGGTGAAGTCTGCACCGCAGGCTCGCGCCTGCTGGTCGAGCGTTCGATCAAAGACACCTTCCTGCCGCTGGTTATCGAAGCGCTCAAAGAGTGGAAGCCGGGCAACCCGCTGGACCCATCGACCACCGTGGGCGCGCTGGTCGACACCCAGCAAATGAACACCGTGCTGTCGTACATCCAGTCGGGTCACAGCGAAGGCGCCAAACTGGTCACCGGCGGCAAGCAGATCCTTCAGGAAACCGGCGGCACCTACGTTGAGCCGACCATTTTTGACGGCGTGAGCAACGCGATGAAAATCGCCCAGGAAGAAATCTTCGGCCCCGTCCTGTCGGTGATTGCTTTCGACACGGCCGCCGAAGCCATCCAGATTGCCAACGACACGCCATACGGCCTGGCCGCAGCGGTATGGACAGCGGACATCTCCAAGGCGCACCTGACTGCCAAAGCCCTGCGCGCGGGCAGCGTGTGGGTCAACCAATACGATGGCGGCGACATGACCGCGCCGTTTGGCGGCTTCAAACAGTCGGGTAACGGTCGCGACAAGTCGCTGCACGCGTTCGACAAATACACCGAGCTGAAATCCACCTGGATCAAGCTGTAACACAACACGTGTAACACCCTGTGGGAGCGGGCTTGCCCGCGATACTGGCGCTTCGCTGCGCTGGCATCGCGAGCAAGCCCGCTCTCACATTGCATTGACCTTTTTTGGAGCACAGACATGCGTTGGGCGACCTATTTTGCCGTGCTGGCCTCTGTGCTCAGCGTCGGTTTGGCGCTGGGCGTGAGCATGCCGCTGGTGTCGTTCCGGCTCGAAAGCTGGGGCTACGGCGGGTTTGCCATTGGCGTCATGGCGGCCATGCCGGCCATCGGCGTGCTGGTAGGCGCCAGCGTGGCCAGCAAGCTCGCGGCACGCGTGGGCACACCGGCCCTGATGCGTCTGTGCTTATGGGCGGGCGCCCTGTCCATCGGCGTGCTGGCGTTGCTGCCCAGCTACCCGGTGTGGCTGGTGCTGCGCCTGCTGATCGGGGTAGTACTCACGGTCATTTTTATTTTGGGCGAAAGCTGGATCAACCAACTGGTGGTCGAGCAATGGCGCGGCCGCCTGGTCGCCCTGTATGGCTGCGCGTACGCCCTGAGCCAACTGTCCGGGCCGCTGTTGCTGGGCGTAGTGGGTTCAGAGGGCGACTATGGCTTCTGGATCGGCGTGGCCCTGCTGACACTGGCGCCCTTGCTGTTGCTGGGCCGCGACGGCGCGCCCGTCACCGAAGCGTACCGCGTGACCTTCAAGGACTTGCTGGCGTTCTGTCGCGGCTTGCCAGCCATTGCCTGGGCCGTGGCGCTGTTTGCCGCCTTTGAGGCGATGATTCTGACGTTGCTGCCGATCTATTGCCTGCGCCAGGGCTTTACTGCCGACATCGCTCTGGCGATGGTCAGCACCGTAGTGGTGGGCGATGCCCTGCTGCAACTGCCGGTTGGCGCGCTGGCTGACCGTGTGTCACGGCGCTCGCTGTTTACCGGTTGTGCGGTCCTGCTGATGCTGTCGAGCCTGGCAGTGCCTTTGCTGCTCAACACTTTGCTGATCTGGCCGCTGTGGGTGATTTTCGGCGCAAGCGCGGGCGGCTTGTTTACCTTGTCGCTGATCTTGATTGGCGAACGCTACCGCGACGACGCCCTGGTGCGGGCCAACGCCCACGTGGCGCAGTTGTGGGGCATTGGCTGCCTGATCGGGCCGCTGGCCGCAGGCGCTGGCAGCCAATGGATCAGCGGCCACGCCTTGCCGCTGTTTATGGCCGCCGGGGCATTTGGCCTGGTGATATTGGTGCTGCGCCAAGGCGCATTCGGGGCGGAGCAAACCGCCACCTAGCACTACAACATCTTCTCCAGCCCAACCGTCTTGCTGAACCACGCATTTAGCCGGCGCCACCAACTGCCCGGCTCGCGGGTCAGGCTGTGCAACTGGCCATGGTCTTCGGTCACCCAGACGATCTGCCCTTTCTCCAGCACCGGTTCATAACTCAACGCGTGCGACATACCTTGCAAGGCCAGGTCGCGCGCCTGGGCGGCCAGTTCCGGGCTGTCCACCAGCACACCGACTTCGGTGTTCCACAAGCCCGAGCGCGGGTCGAAATTGAACGAGCCGATAAACGACTTGCGCTGGTCAAAGATCATCGCCTTGCTGTGCAAACTCGAATCAGAACTCAAGCCTGGCTTGAACAGGTGCAACCCGCTGCCACCCGTGCTCCCCGGCTGACGGCGCAGCTCATACAGCTTGACCCCATGTTCCAGCAACGCCTTGCGATAGGGCGCATAGCCACCGTGCACAATCGGTACGTCCGTGGCCTCCAGCGAGTTGGTCAACAAGCGCACATCAACCCCGGCATCGGCGCGCCCGGTGAGGTACACCAAACCCGTCTCACCGGGCACAAAATACGCCGAAATCAAAATCAGCTCTTTGTTGACCCCGGAAAGGTCCGGGGCCAATTGGGTGGTCAGCAATAAATGCGGATCCGGCTCGCCCTCCGCCAGCACCTTGCTCGGCGCATCCCACAGCGCCTGGTTCCACGCCCAGATCAACTCGCTGCGCCACACGTCCAGTTGCGGATCGGTTTCGTAAGCGGCGAGCTGCTGATACAGCGCCTGATGCGCCGCTTTCGACTGTTTGAGCGAAGCCTCCAGCGCGCCACGGGCCTTGGTCAACTCCACATGGGACAGCCGCGAAGAAACAAAATCGCCAATCGGCTGGCTCAGCGCGCTGTTCCAGTACTGGTCAAAGCTGTGCCCCAACTGCTCGGCCACCGGCCCCACACTGAGCAGGTCGATGTCGGTGAAGTTCAAATCCGGTTCGGCATCGAAATACTCATCGCCCAGATTGCGCCCGCCCACAATCGCCACGCTGTTGTCGGCCAGCCACAGCTTGTTGTGCATGCGCCGGTGCTGGCGCGACAGGTTGAACAGCCGCCCCATGGCTCGGGTCACGCCGGTACTGCGGCCCAGTTGCAGCGGGTTGAACAGGCGAATCTGAATGTTGGGATGAGCCGCAAGGGTCGCCAGAATGTCGTCCAGCCCATCGCTGGCAGTGTCATCCAGCAAGATGCGCACGCGCACCCCGCGATCCGCGGCCTTGAGCAATTCGTCGATCAACATGCGCGTACTGAGCCCGTCATGGACGATGTAGTACTGCAAATCGAGGCTGGTCTGCGCGTTGCGGATCAGCTCGGCGCGTGCCCAAAACGCTTCACTGCCCCTGGGCAATAAACGAAACCCCGAGCGGCCTTGATACGCCGCCGCCTGATCCTGAATCGACCGGCCAAAGGCCGAGCCCGACGCCGGTAATGCCTGACTCGGCTCACGGTTGACTTGCACAGTGCTACACCCTCCCAGCCACAACGCGAACAGCAATATGCACAGTGATTTCAACGTGTGGTGCCCCATTAATGCTCGGCGTGATTCGAGGCTTGCGCCAACAGCGCGCTGGCAGCTTCACCGACTTTACGCACCGCTTCTTCGATCTGGAGCGTTGGTTTGGCAGCGTAGTTCATTCGTAAACAATGACGGTACTTGCCGGACGCCGAAAAAATACTGCCCACGGCAATCTGTACGCCTTGTGCCAGCAGCGCGCGGTTGAGGCGCAAACTGTCAAAACCGTCTGGCAGCTCCAACCAGAGCAAAAAGCTGCCCTGAGGTCGGCTGGCGCGGGTGCCCGGCGGGAAATAGCAGCTGACCCAACCGAGCATCAAGTCGCGATTACGCTGGTATTGCGTACGCATCTTGCGCAGATGGGGCTCGAAATGGCCGTTTTTCAAGAACTCGGCCACGGCCAGTTGCGGGTGTGGCGCCGTTGAGCCCGTGTTGATGTATTTCATGTGCAGCACCCGCTCCAGATACCGTCCCGGCGCGACCCAGCCCACGCGCAGGCCGGGGGCCAGGGTCTTGGAAAACGAACTGCACAAGAGCACGCGGCCATCATCGTCGAACGACTTCACCGTACGCGGGCGCGGGTAGGTGTAGGCCAGTTCGCCGTACACATCGTCTTCGATAATCGCCACATCAAAGCGCTGCGCCAACGCCACCAGCGCCCGCTTACGGGCCTCGGGCATGATATAGCCCAGCGGGTTGTTGCAACTGGGGGTAACCTGAATCGCCTTGATCGGCCACTGCTCCAGCGCCAGTTCCAGCGCTTCGAGGCTAATGCCGGTGAGCGGGTCGGTGGGGATCTCCAGCGCTTTCATGCCCAGGCCCTTAAGGGTTTGCATGGCGCCATGAAAGCTCGGCGAGTCGACCGCAACAATATCGCCCGGCTCACACACCGCCCGAATGCTGCAGGACAGGGCTTCGTGGCAGCCGGTGGTGATCACCAGATCCTGAGCGCCTAACTGGCAGCCTGAATCGAGCAGCAAGCGCGCGATTTGCTCACGCAAGGCCAACACGCCGTAGACGTTGTCGTAATACAGGCCGGGCAGATCGAGGCGCCGGCTGATTTGCGCCAGGCTGCGCAGCAGCGGCTTGATGGTCGGCGTGTACACGTCCGGCATGCCGCGCCCCAGCTGTATGACGTCTTTTTGCGGCACCGAACGCACCAGCTCCAGCACCTGCTCCCACTGGGAAATCTCCACCGGACGCTGCGCCGGTTTGCCCATGCCCGGTAAAGCGGGCAACTCGCGCTCCATCGGCACGAAATAACCCGACTTGGGGCGCGGCGACGCCAGTGCCTGGTCCTCCAGCACGCGATACGCCTGCTGCACCGTGCTCAGACTGACACCGTGCTCGACGCTCAAGGCCCGCACCGACGGCAAGCGGTCGCCCGGTCGGTAAAAGCCCTGCTTGATGCGTGTACCCAGCAACTCGGCGAGGTTGATGTAAAGGGTCATGGCGGCACTCTCGAAAGGACGACCAGTACAGATCAGGTAAAAACCAAGGATTCAGCGCTCAAAAGCCCGCATCTGTATGCAATTAATAGCCGAATGCTGAATCTGTCATGGTTTTCGGCGCAGGGCCATCATGCTGACTCAATGCAATGGAGTCAAAAGGAGCTGCGCGATGAATGCCTTTAGCGATGGACACCCAAGACCTAACAGCCAGCCCAAGCACCTGGGGCGCTGGAGTCTGTTCTGGCATCGCTCCCGCACCCGCCGCGCCTTGCGCAAACTGGACGCGCAGCAACTGCAAGACGTGGGCTTGAGCGCCGAAGTGGCCAGACACGAAGGCCGCAAACCGTTTTGGCGCTCTTGATATACCTTTGTAGGAGCGAGCTTGCCTCGCGAGCTTTTAAAGATCAAAAGATCGCGAGACAAGCTCGCTCCTACAGCAATCAGGCGAGTTCTTTGAGCCGATGCCAGAGCATGCCCAGCGCCAGCAACGGCGAGCGCAGGTATTTGCCGCCCGGGAAGGTGATGTGCGGGACCTGATTGAACAGATCAAAACCGGTGCTGTGCTGGCCGCTGATGGCTTCGGCCAGCAACTTGCCCGCCAGGTGCGTGGCGTTCACCCCGTGGCCTGAGTACGCCTGGGCGTAATACACATTGGGCTGATCCGGCAGGCGGCCAATTTGCGGCAAACGGTTGGCGCCAATGCCGATCATGCCGCCCCACTGGTAATCGATCTTCACGTCTTTAAGGTGCGGGAATACGTCCAGCATCTTGGGCCGCATGTAGGCGCCAATGTCCTGCGGGTCGCGGCCCGAGTAATGGCAGGCACCGCCGAACAGCAAGCGGCGATCTGCCGACAGCCGGTAGTAATCCAGCGCCACGCGCTGATCGCACACCGCCATATTTTGCGGCAGCAAGGCGTGGGCCTGCGCTTGGGTCAACGGCTCGGTGGCAATGATGTAGCTGCCGGCCGGCAGGACTTTCCCGCTGAGGTGCGGGTTCAAACCCTGAAGGTAAGCGTTGCAGCCCAGCACCAGGGTTTTGGCCCGGACTGAACCTTGCGCGGTGTGCACGCGCACTTCGGGGCCGTAATCAATGCGGGTGACGGCCGAGTGTTCGAACAGTTTTACGCCCAGCTGCGCCGCAGCAGCGGCCTCGCCCAAGGCCAGGTTAAGCGGGTGCAGGTGACCCGAACCCATGTCGATAAACCCGCCCACATAGCGATCCGAGCCCACCACGGTGTGCACTTCGTTGGCTTGCAGCAGGCGGGTTTCGTGGCGATAGCCCAAGTCGCGGAGTTCTTGTGCTTCTTCGGCAAAGCCTTCGAGGTCGCGGGGCTTGTTGGCCAGGTCGCAGTAACCCCAGGTCAGGTCGCAGGCGATATTAAATCGCTCGACGCGCTGGCGGACGATCTCTACCGCCTCCAGCCCCATGAGCTTCATTTGCCGCACGCCGTCTTTGCCGATCACCCCTTCAAACTGGTCCAGGCCGTGGCCGACGCCGCGAATCAGTTGACCGCCGTTACGCCCGCTGGCGCCCCAACCGATTTTATGGGCTTCAAGCAGGACCACACTCATGCCGCGCTCAGCCAGTTCCAGCGCCGTGTTCAGTCCGGAAAACCCGCCGCCGACCACGCACACATCGGCCACCACATCACCTTGCAACACCGGATGGTCAGGCTGCGGCAAGCTGCTGGCAGCGTAATAAGAGGCGGTGTGCTGGCTGCGCTGAACGGGGGCGCTCATGTGCGTAATCCTGATTGTTTATGTTTGGAAAATTTTACAGAGCATAAGCCGTGCCAATCGAGAGGGGCAAGACCGGCCGTACGGTGCTGTCTAGGCCGCTGCTTTTCAGGCAGACTTTGCGGCCTTTTCACGTGCAATGGGCAACAAATGAGCTGCAACAGTCATAAAATTCGCTTTCTCAGGCAGCAAATTCCGTCGTTTGAATGCGTGCCGGGTTGCCATGACTGCTGTGGGCCTGTGACCACGTCATCGGAAGAAATGGCCCGCTTGCCGCGCAAGACCGCAGCCGAGCAAGAAGCCGCCCTGAATGAGCTGAACTGTGTGCACCTGGGGCCGAACGGCTGCACGGTGTATGACGAACGCCCGCTTATTTGCCGTCTGTTCGGCACCACGCCGACGCTGCCCTGCCCTAATGGCCGTCGCCCGCTGGAGATGATTCACCCCAGCGCCGAAAAGCTCGTGCATGAGTACATTGCCAGTACGCGGCAGGTGCTGGTTTAACGCACCGTTATTGGGCCAGGCTTGAAGTGCTTTGCCCCACGGCCAAGCCGGCGCGGATCGCGGCCAATGCGGCCAGGTAGTAGGTTTTGCCGTCAGGTGATTCTGCGAACGTCACAAACTCTTCCAGCTCCGGGTCCGACAAGTCGCGGTACACGTACAACAACGTGTTATCCAGCTCCCCCGCGATCTGCTCCATCAGCCGCTGGCGCTGGCCGTTGAGCGCGCCTTGTACCTGTGTGCTGCCCAGCAGGCCAGGAATCATCGCACTCAGGCTGTCTGCCGCCACACCGGCAATGGCCAGCGTGACCTCAGCCCCCGCCTCGCTCGCCGGTAAGGCGTTGGACAAATGGTTAATCAGCAACTGACGCGTGGCGCTGGCCTCAACGCGCGGCAAGCCTTGCGCGTGCTTGGCCAACTGATCACGGCGGGTGGCCAGCAGTTCAGCGGCAACAATTTTACGGCCCAGCTCTGACTGGAAAAAAGTCAGGGCTGGATCAGGATTCGGCAGCTTCTTACGCATCTGCCCTTTGGCACGCTGGTCCATCGCCTGCGCGGCAAAACGCTGGCTGCTGTTGTTGACCAGCGCCTGGTAAACCGCTGGCGGCAAGTTGTTGCGGTAGCGCTCTTGAGCGGCATTAAGGGCGTCTGTGAAATGCGCGCGTTGCTCAGGCCAACCGGCAACGGTGAATAGATCATCGAGGTGGTCTGCCCATGCGGGTAACGAACAACACATCATTAACAGTAAAAACAAGCGGCGCATGAAGGACTCCTGTCAGCTAGGCGCTATTGTCCGGGGCCAGCGTAGGACTTGTCGAGAATTCGTCTCGCCCCAGCGGCTTTAAATGACCAGATGAAATATTTCTGCGTGGCCAGCTAGACGGAGCTGTCAGATTTTCGGGCGTATCGATATTATGCGCGCCATGCAAATACCCTCTGATCACCCGCTGTTGCTACGCATCGTCGACGACCTGTACGCGCAGGGATGGTCACAGCAAAATATTTTTATGCCCGAGGCTTTGACCCTCGAACTGGCGGCTGAGTGCCATAAACGTGCAGCCGAAGGCGAATTGACCCCGGCGGCGGTTGGCCGGGGCCCGGCGCAAGAGGTTCGCGAGGGTATCCGCGGCGACCATATTCAATGGCTGGAGCCGGGAGAGGCTCTAGCCTGCGACAACTATTTAGGGTTAATGGAAAGCCTGCGAATCGCCATGAATCGCAGGCTTTTTTTGGGCCTGGAGGACTTTGAAAGTCACTTCGCGCTCTACCCGCCCGGTGCGTTTTACCTCAAGCACCTGGACCGCTTTCGCGACGACGATCGGCGCATGGTGTCGGCGGTGCTCTACCTCAATCAGGCCTGGCTGCCTGAGCACGGCGGGCACTTGCGCATGTACCTTGAGGACAGGGGCGATTACGACGTGTTGCCGACCGGGGGCTGCCTGGTGGTGTTTCTGTCGGGCGAGATCCCCCATGAAGTGCTGCCCGCCACCCGTGACCGGCTGTCATTGACCGGCTGGTTCCGACGCCGCGCCACCGAGGTGCTGCTATGAGCGCCAAGGTGCTGGTCAGTCGCTGCCTGCTGGGCCATCGCGTGCGCTATGACGGCGGCGCCAGCGGCCCCTATGACCTGTTGGCGAAATGGCAGGACGAAGGCCGCGTGATAGCGCTGTGCCCGGAAGTCGCCGGTGGCTTGCCCACCCCGCGTGCAGCGGCCGAAATTCCGGGCGGGCAAGGGGTTGAAGTCCTCAGCGGCTGCGCGCCGGTCATCACCACCGACGGCGAGGACGTGACGGCAGCCTTTGTGTCCGGCGCCCAACAGGCGCTGGAGTTGGTCAAACAGCATGGCATTCGCATTGCTATCCTCAAGGCCAACAGCCCGTCGTGTGGCAATCGACTGACCTACGACGGCAGCTTCAGCGGCACCAAAGTGGCAGGCCAGGGCGTGACCGCTGCCCTGCTCAGCGCTGCCGGGGTTCAGGTGTTCAATGAGCTGGAACTGGCCGAAGCTGCGCACGCGTTGGCAACTTTAAAGCCTGACTGAAGCCCGCTCCCACATTGGAAATGAGTTCAGGTAACATTCCGTGCCACTTTGCCCAGGGGATTTATATGAGCGACAAGCAGAAACCACAACCCGCTGCCTCTACCGCTAACACTTCACCCGCCGAAAGTGCCGATGCGGCCTTGCACCACATCGTGGATGGTTTTTTACACTTCCATCACGAGATCTTTCCTGAACAGGAAGCCTTCTTCAAAAAACTCGCCACGGCACAAAGCCCGCGCGCGATGTTTATTGCCTGCGCCGACTCGCGCATCGTCCCGGAATTGATCACCCAAAGCGCGCCGGGCGATCTGTTCGTGACGCGTAACGTGGGCAACGTCGTACCGCCTTACGGCCAGATGAACGGTGGCGTTTCCACCGCCATTGAGTACGCGGTGCTGGCACTGGGCGTGCAGCACATCATCATTTGCGGGCATTCGGATTGCGGCGCGATGCGTGCTGTACTCAACCCGGCCTCGCTGAAAAAGATGCCGACAGTAAAAGCCTGGCTGCATCACGTTGAAGTGGCGAAAACCATGGTGCAGGACAACTGCAACTGCGCCAACGAAGCCGAAAGCATGCACGTGCTGACGGAAGAAAACGTGATCGCCCAACTGCAACACTTGCGCACCCACCCGTCCGTGGCGTCGCGCATGGCCAGCGGGCATTTGTTCATTCATGGCTGGGTCTATGACATCGAGACCAGCGCGATCAAGGCTTACGACGCCGACACCGGCACCTTCCGCCCGCTGGACGGGACCAACCCGATCCCGAGCGCAACGCCTAAAGCCCGGTTTTAACCGCCAGACTGCAGGCATGAGCCTCGCGATCTTTTGCCCGTTAAAAGATCACGAGGCCAGCTCGCAATTACAACGCCAGTTCGACGCCCAACTGCTTGGACAGGCACGGCCAACGCTTCCACGCAGCCCCCGTGTCCGGGCTGGTGAGCTTGTCGCGATAGGCTTCAACCGACTCCAGCGCAAAGCTTTCTTCATTGAGCAGTTCATCCACCGCGTGGTGCACGGCCTCATCGAGCTGGTTGGCAAACGCTTCGCCGACCAATTGGTGAGCAATCACGTTGGCCACGGTCATGTCCAGCGGGATCAACGGCTGCTGAAAGTGCTTGATGTAGAGATCGTTGACCTCTTCAACCAACCGGTGCGCCAGGTACGCTTCGTCGAGCAAACCCTCTAGCCCTTCATGACCGTCCAGCAGTGACGGGGGCTGAACAAAAAACTGCTCGGCAATTTTCAGCACAGGCTCGATTTGTGATTCGATACCCGCCTCGCGAGCGACCGCATGGGCTGCATCGAGCAAGTCCGGCACCTGGTGGATATAGGCGCTGACAAAACGGGTCATTACCGCGTTCCGATCGGATTCAGGTAGCTGAATGGCCGAATGCAGGTGGGGAAGGCGGGTCGCCAAATGCCGGGTGAGCAGGCCACTTTTGGCATCAAGTTCTTGGGCACGCGAGATCTGCGCGCGAATATCGGCGGTGTTCATGGGAACTCCAAGGGGGGCGCTGAATCAGGGAAGTGCTTTAAAAGACGCTCACTGCAAAAGAGGGCCTTTTTTTCAGGGGGCGTATTGTCGGTCATTTTTTAATCGGGCAGTGAGTGCCATTTGTCGCGGGGGTCAGGTTTTCATTTTGGGCGCGCATCTTAACCGATCAGTGTTGTACCGTGGCAATGCGCCACAGGCTGCGACTCCGGCCTTCACGTACGCTGTCTTCTCGCGTTGTTTATCGACCACTACGTTGTGATGAACCTATGACTAAAACCCAAAGAAACGTCTTTATCCTGGTCGCGCTGCTGGCGTTGATCATGGGGCTGATCTTCAACAGCCTGATGTCGCGCAGCAGTCAGGGCAACAACACGGCGCTGACCGAGGCCGGGATTATCCTGCTGCCACAAAGTCGCCACCTGCCGGCCATCACCCTGACAAACCAGGACGGTCAGCCGGTGCTCATCAATGAGCTGAAGGACAAGTGGAGCCTGCTGTTTTTTGGCTACACCTACTGCCCGGACATCTGCCCGACCACGCTTTCCCAGTTGCGCCAGATCAAAAGCGAACTGCCAAAAGCGGTACAGGACAAGCTGCAAGTGGTGCTGGTGAGTGTCGACCCGAACCGGGATACCCCACAGCAGCTCAAAAAATACCTGAGCTACTTCGACCCGCAATTTGTCGGCCTGACGCCGGGCTCAACCGAGCAACTGCAAACATTGGCGAACGCCGTGAGCATCCCGTTCATCCCGCCCGATACCAGCAAGCCGAACTACACCGTGGATCACAGCGGTAACCTGGCGCTGATCGGGCCGGACGGCACTCAGCGAGGTTTTATCCGCGCGCCATTCAACACCCAAAAGATGGTCGCCCAGTTGCCGGGGCTGGCAGAGAGGAAGTAAGGGATTAGTACACACATCGGTGGGAGCGGGCTTGCTCGCGATGGGATCACCAAGGTGTGTCATCAGCATTCAATGGTATGAATCGCGAGCAAGCCCGCTCCCACAAGGGGATCGGGTTTGCCCGGATCATCGATATTAGAACGCCGGCAGAATGGCGCCTTTGTACTTCTCAAGAATGAAGGCTTTCACTTCTGGCGTGTGCAGGGCAGCGACCAGCTTTTTCATGTCTTCAGAGTCTTTGTCGTCCGGGCGTGCAACCAGGATGTTCACGTAAGGCGAGTCGCTGCCTTCAATGACCAGTGCGTCTTTTTCCGGGTTCAGCTTGGCTTCCAACGCGTAGTTGGTGTTGATCAGCGCCAGATCAACCTGGGTCAGCACACGTGGAATCGTCGCTGCTTCCAGCTCACGGAACTTCAGGTTTTTAGGGTTCTCGGTAATGTCCTTGACCGTCGACAGGATGTTTTTCGAATCCTTGAGCTTGATCAACCCCGCCTTGTCCAGCAGCAACAGCGCACGGCCGCCGTTGGTGGCATCGTTCGGGATCACCACGGTGGCGCCGTCTTTAAGCTCATCAAGCTTTTTGTATTTGCTGGAGTAAGCGCCCAGCGGCTCAAGGTGCACGGCCGCTACGCTGACGAGGTTAGTGCCTTTGGATTTGTTGAACTCATCCAGGTAAGGCTGGTGCTGGAAGAAGTTGGCGTCCAGACGCTTTTCCGCCACCTGTACGTTGGGTTGAACGTAGTCAGTGAACACCTTGACCTTGAGGTTCACGCCCTCTTTAGCCAAAGCCGGCTTTACGAATTCCAGGATCTCAGCGTGAGGGACCGGGCTCGCCGCCACCGACAGATCACCTGCGTGGGCAGAAAATGCCGCTACAGCGGCCACAGCAGCAAATAACTTCTTCATTCAACAGCTCCTTGTGAACACCTGACTCCAGGTATCTGCCAGCACAGTGCTGGCTTTTATGTGTTTAATGCGAGGCCTTACTTGCGCGAGAAGTGCACCACCAGCCGATCGCCGACGGTTTGCAGGATCTGCACCAGAATCAACAACAGCACCACCGTGACAATCATCACGTCTGTCTGGAAACGTTGGTAGCCGAAACGAATCGCCAAATCTCCGAGACCGCCCGCACCCACTACACCCGCCATGGCGGTGTAGGACACCAGCGTAATCGCGGTCACGGTAATCGCTGCAAAAATGCCCGGACGGGCTTCTGGCAGCAAGGCGCTGGTAATGATCTGACGGGTGCTGGCGCCCATCGACTGGGTGGCTTCGATGATGCCACGGTCAACTTCACGCAAGGCCGTTTCCACCAGACGGGCGAAGAACGGGGTTGCACCGACCACCAAAGGCGGAATCGCACCCGCGACGCCCAGCGAGGTGCCGGTAATCAATACGGTGAACGGGATCATCACGATCAGCAGGATGATGAACGGCAACGAACGCAGAATGTTCACCAGCAGCGACAGCATGGCGTACACGGCTTTCTGTTCAAACAATTGGCGCGGGCTGCACAGAAACAGCAGCACGCCCAGCGGCAGGCCCAGCACGATGGTGAACAGCAGCGAACCGCCGAGCATCATCAGGGTATCGCCCGTGGCCAGCCAGATTTCGAACCAGTCGATATTGGTGAAAAAGCTCAGGAGAGAGTCCATTAGCGCAGCACCTCCATATGAACGTCAGCCGCAGTAAAGCGGGCGAAAGCCGCGTCCATGTCGCCACCGGTGATGGCGAGGGTCAGTTGCCCGTAGGGGGTGTCTTTGATGCGGTCGATCCGGCCCGCCAGGATGCTGTAGTCCACACCCGTTTCGCGGGCGATGGTGCCCAGCAGCGGCGCGTAGGTGGCCTGGCCCTGGAACGTCAGGCGCACAATGCGCCCCGGCACATGGGCGAAATCATCGCGCTGCTCGCCTTCGTCGATCTGCTCGTCTTCCTGCACAAATCGCTTGGTGGTCGGGTGCTTGGGGTGCAAGAACACCTCGGCCACCGGGCCTTGCTCGACGATCACGCCAGCGTCCATCACCGCCACTTCGTCACACACACGGCGGATCACATCCATCTCGTGGGTGATCAGCACGATGGTCAGCTTCAGCTCGCGGTTAATTTCGGCCAGCAATTGCAGCACCGACGCCGTGGTTTGCGGGTCGAGCGCGCTGGTGGCTTCGTCACACAGCAAGACTTTTGGCTTGGTGGACAAGGCGCGGGCGATGCCCACACGTTGTTTTTGACCGCCTGACAGCTGCGCCGGGTATTTCTTGGCGTGGTCTGACAGACCCACCCGCGCCAGCAACTCGGCCACCCGTTGGTCGATTTCACTGCGGGACAATTCGCCCGCCAGCGTCAGCGGCATCGCCACGTTGTCAGCAACGGTCTTGGACGCCAGCAGGTTGAAGTGCTGGAAGATCATCCCGACTTGCTGACGGAAACGCCGCAGGCCATTGGCATCCATGGCGGTCACGTCTTCGTTGTCGACGATGATCTGCCCGCCGCTCGGTGTTTCGAGGCGGTTGATCAGGCGCAGCAATGTACTTTTACCCGCGCCGGAATGGCCAATCAGGCCAAATACCTGACCGCTCTCAACACGCAAACTCGTGGAGTGCAGGGCGGGAATGTCCTTACCGGCGACCCGGTAAGTTTTATGAACGTTATGAAACTCAATCACGTAGCGAACCTTGTGGGGCGCGTAAATAGAAGATCAGCGGTTAGCCGGGCGCGCATTTTAGCCTGTCCTTATAGAGGTTCTTAGCATTTATTTGAGCGAAGACCTTTGATTTGGCGATAAGACGACTGATGGTCAGAAATAAGGAACGACCACAACAGGCGCCAGTCAGTACTAACAGCACCTCACATCCCGCAACGGGATATATGTCCAAGAAGCCCAACCCGTGGGGCTTTCATCAACAAGGAGCTTAGTCTGATGAGTAGCAAAAAACCGTCTTCACCCAAGAGCCAGATGGCCGGCACCGACACCTTGGATCGTGGCAACACGAACGTCAAATTGGAAAACCTCGAAGCCTTCCGCGACGATGCGACCCAACAGGCGCTCAGAACCAATCAAGGCGTGAAGATTGCGGACAACCAAAACACCCTCAAAGCTGGCGCGCGGGGCCCGTCACTGCTGGAAGATTTCATCATGCGTGAAAAAATCACGCATTTTGACCACGAGCGAATCCCGGAGCGCATCGTCCACGCGCGTGGCACCGGTGCTCACGGCTATTTCCAGACCTATAAAGCCCACAGCGCCCTGACCAAAGCCGGTTTTCTGCAAGATCCGGATAAAAAAACGCCGGTATTCGTGCGTTTTTCTACCGTCCAGGGCCCCCGCGGCTCGGGCGATACCGTGCGTGACGTGCGTGGGTTTGCAGTCAAGTTCTTTACCGATGAAGGCAACTTCGACCTGGTCGGCAACAACATGCCGGTGTTCTTTATTCAGGACGCGATCAAGTTTCCTGACTTCGTGCACGCGGTCAAACCCGAACCCCACAATGAAATGCCCACCGGCGGTTCGGCGCATGACACCTTTTGGGATTTTGTCTCGCTGGTGCCGGAGTCTGCGCACATGGTCATCTGGGCGATGTCCGACCGGGCGATCCCGAAAAGCCTGCGCAGCATGCAAGGCTTTGGCGTACACACCTTCCGCTTCATCAACGCCGAAGGGAAATCACATTTTGTTAAATTCCACTGGCGCCCTAGCGTAGGGACTTGCTCTCTGGTGTGGGATGAAGCGCAAAAACTCGCCGGTAAAGACACCGATTACCATCGGCGCGATCTGTGGGAGTCGATTGAAACCGGCGATTATCCGGAATGGGAATTCGGCGTACAGATCATTGCTGAAGAAGACGAACATACATTCGACTTCGACATTCTTGACCCGACCAAGCTGATCCCCGAAGAGCAGGTGCCGATTACACCGCTGGGCAAGATGGTGCTTAACCGCAACCCCGATAACTTCTTTGCGGAGACCGAGCAGGTGGCGTTCTGCCCTGGGCATATCGTGCCGGGCATCGACTTCTCTAACGACCCGCTGCTGCAAGGCCGCCTGTTTTCGTACACCGACACACAAATCAGCCGCTTGGGCGGGCCGAACTTCCACGAGATTCCGATCAACCGCCCTGTCTGCCCTTTTTCCAACAACCAGCGCGACGCTCAGCACCGCAGCACGATCAATAAAGGCCGTGCGTCTTACGAGCCCAACTCCATTGATGGCGGCTGGCCGAAAGAAACCCCGCCCGCTGCGCAAGACGGTGGCTTTGAATCGTACCCGGAACGCATCGACGCCAACAAAATACGTCAGCGCAGCGACTCGTTCAGCGATCACTTTTCCCAGGCTCGGCTGTTTTTCAACAGCATGAGCAAGCATGAACAAGAGCACATCATCGCGGCCTACAGCTTTGAATTGGGCAAGGTTGAGCGCGAACACATCCGCGCACGCCAGGTGGATGAGATCCTGGCCAACATCGACCTTGAGCTGGCCCGGCGCGTCGCTGAAAACCTGGGGTTGCCCGCCCCCAAGGCCGGCACTGTGCTTGCGCGCAAAACCAGCGTCAGCGCTTCGCCCGCGCTGAGTCAGGCCAATTTGCTGCCGGGCAATATCAAAACCCGCAAAGTGGCCGTGCTGGCCGCCAACGGTGTCGAGGGCAAAGCCATTGAAGCGCTGAAAAAGGCACTGACCGCGCAAGGCGCCCACGCCAAATTGCTCGGGCCTACGTCTGCTCCGGTCAAAACGGCAGAGGGCACGCTGCTGAACGTGGACGGCTCGATGGAAGGTTTGCCGTCAGTGGCCTTTGACGCCGTGTTTGTGCCGGGAGGCGCAGAGTCGGTCAAGGCACTGAGTGGCGACGGGGTGGCGCTGCATTACCTGCTGGAAGCCTACAAGCACCTCAAGCCCATCGCCGTGCACGGCGACGCCAGACAGCTGCTGGATGTGCTGCATTTGCAGGTGGATGATGGGTTGTTGGCGATCAAGGACGCTCAGGATCTGAAGGCATTTTTTGCAGCCATTGCGCAGCATCGCGTATGGGCACGGGAGCCCAAAGCCAAGGCTATTCCGGCTTAAGGGGTGGACGCCTGGCTGTTGCCCAAACGCTATTAGCGCCTGGGCTACAGCCACGCTCTTTATTCGGGCTTGCTGGGCGTTAGCACTACTTGCGCAGGCACATGGCGGATGATCTGACGCTCAAGGCTCAGGTCAAAGCCGGGGTCGAGCTTTTTCACGCGCTTGCTGATCAGCGTGGCCAGCCACGGGTAATCAGCGGTGCGTGGCACCTGCAGGCTGACGGCGCACTGATAATTGACAATGTCTTGCGCGATCAAATCCAGTTGATGACGAAGTTTGCCCATATCGGTGATGTTCAAGGTAACGGTGGTGAACGGCGCCGCCGGGTCAATGACCTTGGCCGCTGGCCGCGCTTCCGCCGCCTTGAGCGCGGCTTCGGCTTTGTCCAGCTCGGCCTTGCGCGCCTGGGTGATGGCGCTGTTGACGCCACCTGTAAGGGCCGGGGCTTTAGGCATTAATGCCCGTGCACGGCTCAAGGCCGTCGCAGCGGAGTTGACATCACCTTTTTGCAGCACGATCTGGCTGCGTTGCAGGTAAGCCTCAGCCAATTGGCGCTGGTACTGCACCAACTGCGGGTCATCCGGGGTTTGGGCCTGCAAGGCGGCCAACTGGTCTTCGGCGGTCGCGAGTTCGCTGCTGGCCAGGTTTTGCTCCAGCTGTGCGATGGCTCCGGCACGCGCTTGCTCGACCTGATTGACGGCCGGTGGCGTGCTTTGGCAGGCGCCCAGCAGCAAGGAAAATGCGGCCAGGAGCACATAACGTGAGTTAAACAGCTTCATTCCTGCGGCTCTCTAAGTGCGCAAAAAACGAGCAAGTCTACACCCCTCGACGGGGCAGAACAAAACTCAGCAAAAACAGCGCGGCAGCACAGACCACAATGGAAGGCCCGGCAGGCGTGTCTTTGAACCACGACAGGGCCAGGCCACCACACACTGCCAGCATTCCCAGCAACGTCGCGCCAAACGCCATTTGCTCCGGAGAGCGGGCATGCCGTTGGGCGGCAGCAGCAGGGATAATCAACAACGACGTAATCAGTAGCACACCGACAATCTTCATCGCTACCGCGATCACCACCGCAATCAACAACATCAGGGCCATGCGCAGCGTTGCAACGGGTAAACCCTCAACCGTCGCCAGCTCTTCGTGCACGGTAATGGCCAGTAAAGGCCGCCACAGCGCCACCAGCAACGCCAGCACCACCCCGCTGCCGCCCATGATCCACATCAAGTCAGTCGGACTGATCGCCAGCAGGTCACCAAACAGGTAAGCCATCAGGTCGATCCGCACTTCATGCATGAAGCTTAGTACCACCAGCCCAAGGGACAAGGTGCTGGGGGCGAGAATTCCGAGCAGCGTGTCGGAAGCCAGTGGCTGACGCTGCTGCAACGTCACCAGCAACACCGCCAGCAACAGGCAACCAACAGTCACGGCAATCGCCGGGCTAACATCCAGCAAAAAGCCCAATGCCACGCCCAACAAGGCGGCGTGGGACAAGGTATCGCCGAAATAGGCCATGCGGCGCCACACCACAAACGAGCCCAAAGGGCCCGCCACCACCGCCAAAGACAAACCTGCCAGCAGGGCGTAAAGCAGAAAATCAGCCATGCTTGCAGCCTTCTCCATGAACGTGGGCATGCGCCGGGGCGGCGCCTTCAGTGACCACCGAGCCATGCAGATCATGGGCGTGGTCGTGATGGTGGTGATAAATCGCCAGGCTTTGTGCGTTTTTGCCGAACAGTTCAACGAAGGCCGGGTCGCCACTCACCTGCTCCGGGTGGCCCGAGCAGCACACGTGGCGGTTGAGGCACACCACCTGATCGGTGGTGCTCATGACCAGATGCAAATCGTGGGACACCATCAGCACGCCGCAGCCATGACGGTCGCGCAGGCGGGTGATCAAGCTGTAAAGCTCGGCCTGCCCGGCGACGTCGACGCCCTGCACCGGCTCGTCGAGCACCAGCAACTCGGGTTTGCGCAGCAGCGCACGGGCCAGCAGCACACGCTGCATTTCGCCCCCCGAGACGCTTTGCACCGGGCTGTCGATGACCTTTTCGGCGCCGACTTCTTTGAGGGCGGCAAGGGCCTGGGCGCGGTCCACACCCGGCACCAGGCGCAAAAAGCGCAGCACCGAGAGCGGCAACGTGGGGTCAACGTGCAGTTTTTGCGGCATGTAGCCGATGCGCAATTTGGGTTTGCGCCAGACGCTGCCGCTGGTGGGCTTGAGCAAGCCCAGCACCGCTTTGACCAGCGTGGTTTTACCGGCGCCGTTGGGGCCGATCAGGGTCACAATCTGGCCCGGCTCAACGCTCAACTCAATCATGTCGAGCACGTTTTGCCCGGCAAAGGTCACGCAGACCCCTTCAAGACGTATCAGCGCAGCGCTCATCAAGCCTCCCGGCAACCCGAACACAAACCGAGCACTTCTACGGTTTGCCCTTCGACAGTAAAGCCGACATCGCGTGCGCTGCTGATAATCGCGTCACTGATGGTTTTTTGTTCAAGCTCGATGGCCGCGTGGCACGTGCGGCAGATCAGGAACTGGCCTTGGTGCGCGTGCTCGGGGTGGCTGCAGCCGATAAAGGCGTTGAGCGACGAAATACGGTGCACCAGGCCATTTTCCAGGAGGAAGTCCAGCGCGCGATACACGGTGGGCGGCGCAGCGCGGCGGCCGTCTTGCTCGCTGAGCACGGCCAGGATGTCGTACGCGCCCAGCGGCTTGTGGCTCTGCCACACCAGCTCCAGCACCCGGCGACGCAACGCCGTCAGGCGCAGGCCCTTTTGCGCGCACAGAACGTCCGCTTCAGAGAGCGCGCTGTGGACGCAATGAGAGTGGTCGTGGGGACGGCTGGCAAGCGGTGCAATAGACATGGGCGGCGACGATTTCCGAGAGAGACGTTATTATGTTACCCGTTTCAGCCGCCATGAGTGCCCATCGTGTCCCGTATTTTTGCGATTTTTATTGCTTTGTCTGCCAGTTTGTTGGTGATTAACCCGGCTCAGGCCGAGGTCAATGTACTGACCAGCATCAAGCCGTTGCAGCTGATTGCCGCAGCAGTGCAGGACGGCGTGGGCAAGCCCGAGGTGCTGTTGCCACCCAATGCGTCGCCGCATAACTATGCATTGCGCCCCTCCGACGTACGGCGTGTTCAGTCGGCTGACTTGCTGTACTGGATCGGCCCGGACATGGAAGGCTTTATGCCCCGCGTGATCCAAACCCGCACCCTGCCCTCAGTGGCCGTGCAAAATTTGCCGGGTTTGAAGCTGCGCCATTTCTCCCAGGACAGCCATTCCCATAACGAAGGTGATGCGGCGGAGCATGATCACGACCACCGCCCTGGCACCCTCGACGCGCACTTGTGGCTGGCGCCGGACAACGCCCGGGTGATTGCAGCCAAAATGACCGCCGACCTGAGCGAAAAAGACCCGGCCCATGCGCCGCAATACCAAAGCAACCTCAAGGCCTTCAATGAGCGTCTGGATGCGCTGGATGCACGCTTGAAGACGAGCATGGCCGCGATTGCGGACAAACCGTTCTTTGTTTTCCATGAAGGCTACGACTACTTCGAAAGCGCTTACGGCCTGAAGCACACCGGTGTGTTCAGCGTGGCGTCTGAAGTACAGCCGGGTGCCCAGCACGTCGCTGCCATGCGCCAGCGTTTGCAAGAAGTGGGCAAGACCTGCGTCTTCAGTGACCCGCCGCTGCGCCCGCGCCTGGCCGACACCCTGACCGCTGGCTTGCCGGTCAAACTGGCCGAACTGGACCCGCTGGGCGGCTTTACCCCGGCCACCGCGCAAGGTTATGAGCAACTGCTGGAAAAACTTGGCAACGACCTGGCAGGCTGCCTGAACAGCCTGTAACCCAACCCCGACCTGTAGGAGCAGCCGGTCGACGCTCGATTGCCTCGCGATCTTTTAAAGATCAAAAGATCGCGAGGCAAGCTCGCTCCTACAGGGGGTTAGCGGGTTACAACGCGAACGGTAGCGGCACGGTCACGGTTTGGCGCAAGGCCAAACGGCGCTCGAACTCTTGCGGGTCGTGGATCAACACGTCCTGCCCCGCAAACGAGTGGGCCGCAATCAAACGTGACAACCAAAAACGCACGCAGGCCACACGCAACATCGTCGGCCACAATTCGGCTTCGCTGGCCGTGAACGGACGCAGCGCGGCATACGCACCCAGCAGTGCACGGGCACGCGGAGCGTCGAGTTGGCCGTCTTCGTCAGCACACCAGTCGTTCAGGGCAATCGCCACGTCGTAGAGCATCGGCCCCGAGCAGGCGTTGTAAAAGTCGATCAGGCCGGTCAGGTGCGTCCCTTCGAACATCGCGTTATCGCGAAACAGGTCGCCATGCAGGTTTGCCCTTGGCAAGGCCAAAATCTGCGCCTTGCGTTCGGTAATCTCAGCCAGCGCCTTTTGCAGCAAATCGGCCGCACTTGGCGACAAATCAGCCATCAATGCGGGCCCTTCCGCCAGCATCCAGTCCAGGCCACGGTCGGTTTTGCGTTCCAGCACGTTGTTACGCGTGGCCACATGCAAATGACCCAACAGCTCGCCCACTTGGGCGCAATGTTGCGCGTTAGCCTCGCGGATGTGCTTGCCGGCCAGGCGCGGTTGCAGCAGTGCCGGCTTGCCTTTGAGCTCGCGCAAGGCCTCGCCGTCTTTGGTGCGCAGGGCAAAAGGCACCGGCAGATCAGCGTCGTGGAGCACGTCCAGCAGCTCGATAAAGAACGGCATCTCTTTGATCGGGCCACGCTCAACCAGGGTCAGGACAAATTCGCCCTGCTCCAGGCTGATGAAATAGTTGGTGTTTTCGCTACCCGCGGCAATCCCCTGGAAATCGAGCAAACGGCCGAGTTCATAAGGCGCAAGAAAAATCTCCAGCTCCGGGCGAGTCAGTGGGGTGAATACAGACATGGTTTAAATTGCCAGTGCGGGCGCCGCGTGGGCGGCGCCAATTAAAGTTAAGACGCTATTTCCATTCGAAGATTTTCCACGAAGGAATCAGCATATCCGGCTGGTCGGAACGGATGAAGTTGGCATCAGTACCATCAGCGCGTACCAAAAAGTACGGCGGCGCTCCTTTTGGGGTCACCTTGATGGCATAAAGGAACCCGTTTTGACGGTATTCCTGAATGGTTTTATCGCCTTCCGTGCGAATGGTTACTTCTGGGTCACCGGTGGGTGCACTATCAGCCGCAAAGGTTACCAGCGGTGAGAATGCAAACAAGCCGGTCAACAACAGGCGATTAAGTGTGCGCATGATAACCTTGTCCCTTTGTCGTCATTGGTCCGGACATTCTAGCGCCGGACTCGCCGAAAAGGTTGATCCTGCTCATGAGCCAAGCACCCCTCGTCCTGGTGGACGGTTCTTCATATTTGTACCGCGCCTTCCACGCGCTTCCGCCGCTGACTACGTCCAAAGGCTTGCCGACCGGCGCCGTAAAGGGCGTGCTAAACATGTTGAAGAGTCTGCGCAAGCAGTACCCGGACAGCCCGTTTGCCGTGGTTTTCGATGCCAAGGGCGGGACATTTCGCGATGACATGTACGCCGAATACAAGGCCAATCGCCCGAGCATGCCCGATGACATGCGGGTCCAGATCGAGCCCTTGCACGCCAGCGTGATCGCTCTGGGCTTCCCGTTGCTGTGCGTCGAAGGCGTTGAAGCGGACGACGTGATCGGCACCCTGGCCCGCAGCAGCGCCGCCGCAGACCGACCAGTGGTCATCTCCACCGGCGATAAGGACATGGCGCAACTGGTGGATGGCCACATCACCCTGGTCAACACCATGACCGGCAGCACGCTGGACGTTGAGGGCGTCAAAGAGAAGTTCGGCGTCTCGCCCGAGCAGATCATCGACTACCTGGCGTTGATGGGCGATTCGTCCGACAACATCCCTGGCGTTCCGGGCATCGGCCCGAAAACCGCGTCGGGCCTGCTGGTGGGCGTAAACGGCGGCCTGGTCGAACTGTACGAACAGCTCGATATCGTGCCGACGCTGCCGATTCGCGGCGCGAAAAACCTGCCCGCGAAACTCGAAGAACACCGCGAAATGGCGTTCTTGTCGTACCAACTGGCCACGATCAAGATCGACGTGCCGCTGGACATCGGCCTTGACGACCTGCACCTCAAAGCGCCCGATTGCGACAAGCTGATCGAGCTGTACACCGAGCTGGAATTCAAAAGCTGGATCGCCGAAGTCGAACGCGATGCCAAGCGCGCGGGCCAAGTGATCACCCACGAAGCCCCTGCGGCGCCGACCGAAGAGCTGCAATACGAAACCATCCTCGATCAGGCCCGTTTCGACGTGTGGCTGAAAAAGCTCAACGACGCCCAGTTGATTGCCTTTGACACCGAAACCACCGGGCTGGACGCGCAGCAAGCGCAACTGGTGGGCGTGTCGTTTGCGGTCAAGCCGGGCGAAGCGGCCTACATCCCATTGACCCACTCCTACATGGGCGTGCCGGATCAACTGGACCGCGATACCGTGCTGCGCGCGCTCAAGCCGCTGCTCGAAGACCCGAACAAGGCCAAGGTCGGCCAGCACGCCAAATTCGATATCAACATCCTGGCCAACTGCGCCATTGGCGGTGATCAAGCCAACGGCATCGCGGTGCAAGGCGTGGCCTTCGATACCATGCTGGAGTCCTACGTGCTCGACTCCACGGCCACCCGCCATGACATGGACAGCCTGGCGCTGAAATACCTGGGCCACACCACGACCAGTTTTCAGGACATTGCCGGCAAAGGCGTCAAACAGCTGACATTTGACCAGATCTCGCTGGAACTGACCGGGCCGTATGCCGCAGAAGATGCTGACGTGACCCTGCGCCTGCACCACGTGCTGCACGAAAAACTGCAAGCGATCCCGAGCCTGAACAGCGTGCTGACCGACATTGAAATGCCGCTGGTGCCGGTTCTGGCCCGCATTGAGCGCCAAGGCGCGCTGGTGGACGCCAAGCTGTTGGGCGTGCAGAGCGTTGAGCTGGGCGACAAGATGGTGGCGCTTGAACGTGAGGCGTTCGAGATTGCCGGTGAAGAATTCAACCTCGGTTCGCCCAAGCAACTGGGCGTGATCCTGTACGAAAAACTCGGCCTGCCGATCCTCAGCAAAACCGCCAAAGGCCAGCCATCGACGGCCGAAGCGGTGCTGGCAGAGCTTGCCGAGCAAGACTTCCCGCTGCCCAAGGTGCTGATGCAGTACCGCTCGATGAGCAAGCTGAAAAGCACGTACACCGACCGTCTGCCCGAGCAGATCAATCCGCGTACCGGGCGCATTCACACCTCGTATCACCAGGCGGTAACGGCCACCGGGCGTTTGTCGTCCAGCGACCCGAACCTGCAGAACATCCCGATTCGTACGGCCGAAGGCCGCCGGATCCGTCAGGCGTTCGTCGCACCCAAAGGCTACAAACTGCTGGCAGCGGACTATTCACAGATCGAACTGCGGATCATGGCCCACCTGGCAAAGGACGAGGGGCTGCTGCACGCCTTCCGCAACAACCTGGACGTGCACAGTGCCACGGCGGCCGAGGTATTTGGCGTCGATCTGAGCGATGTCACCACCGACCAGCGCCGCAGCGCCAAGGCGATCAACTTCGGTTTGATCTACGGTATGAGCGCCTTTGGTCTGGCCAAGCAGATCGGCGTTGACCGCAAACAGTCGCAGGCCTACATCGACCGCTACTTTGCGCGCTATCCGGGCGTGCTGGAGTACATGGAGCGCACGCGCACCCAGGCGGCCGAGCAAGGCTATGTCGAGACGATTTTTGGTCGTCGCCTGTACCTGCCCGAGATCAACGCGAAAAACCCGGCGCTGCGCAAAGGCGCTGAGCGCACCGCGATCAACGCCCCGATGCAGGGCACCGCGGCAGACATCATCAAGAAAGCTATGGTGGCTGTGGATAACTGGCTGACAGCCTCCGGCCTCGATGCCCGCGTGATCTTGCAGGTACACGACGAACTGGTGCTTGAAGTGCGTGAAGACCTGGTGGACCAAGTGCGCGATGAAATCCGCCTGCACATGAGCGAAGCGGCCACGCTGGCGGTTCCGCTGGTGGTCGAAGTGGGGGTTGGCGATAACTGGGACGAGGCGCACTAAAAGCGGCTACAACGTTCGCGTTTTGCCCTGGCATCAAAATTAGTTTTTAAGCCACAGGAACTAAACCTGCTTAACACAACTCAGATTATTTGAATGGCTGGTGAAGCCCTTCAATGCTCCTAATGTTGTGTTAAGTGTTGGCAGATTCTGGACCCCGCCCCTAGCGGTCCAGTACTTGAACCCCGAACTTCCCTCCCCCATACGAAGTCCGGGGTTTTTTTTGCCTGCCATTTTTACTCGGCGCTTTCTTCTTCGCCTTTGTTCGGCAGTTCCAGCCAATTAGCCAGCACGGTGTACGCCTCTTCCAGGCCCATGCGCTTTGGCGAGGAGAACAGCTGGATGGTCACGCTGTCGCCCCACTTCTTGCGGATGTCTGACTGAATTTTGAGCAGCGTGTTTTTAGCAGCGCCGTACGTCAGTTTGTCGGCTTTGGTCAGCAAAATATGCATCGGCATGCCGCTGGAGACAGTCCAGTCGAGCATCAACAGGTCGAAATCGGTCATTGGATGACGAACATCCATCATCAAGACCACGCCTTTGAGGCTCTCGCGGCTGCCGAAATACGCCTCAAGGTGACGCTGCCAGTGCATTTTCAACGGGATGGGCACTTTCGCGTAGCCGTAACCCGGCAAGTCGACCAGGCGACGGTCTTCGTCCAGCTTGAAGAAGTTCAGCAGCTGCGTACGGCCCGGGGTTTTCGAGGTACGCGCCAGGCTGGCGTGGGTCAACGTGTTGAGCGCACTGGACTTGCCGGCGTTGGAACGCCCTGCAAAGGCGACTTCAAAGCCTTCGTCATCGGGGCATTGATCAACCTTGGCAGCGCTGAGCATGAAGGTAGCCTGTTGGCACAGACCGAGAATGGGGTTCTTGAGTTGCATGGGATTTCCGATGTGAGCGGCGTCAGGAATGGACGCGGCGTGCGTGTCGTTTCCGTTTCAGTGGCGCCAGTATATAATGCCGCAGATTTTGTGTGTGCTTTGTCCCGGCGTAGGACGAAGAACAAGAGCCAGGGTGCGCATTAGAACGCATCACGCTCCCAACCCTGAAAAAATCGTTTAAACGAATTGGCTGCTGCCGGTGTTTTGATGCCGCCTGACAGCGTTCAGGCTACACAGGATCCGGAAGCCGTGTACAACCGCGTTTGTATTGCCTGCCATGAAGGTCAGCGATTCATAACACCGAAACCGGGTGTAAAGGCCGAGGGTAAGTTAAGCAGACGTTGGTGCAACACGTGCCCCAGGGTGAAAAGGCGATGCCGCCGCGTGGTGTGTGCACGGACTGCAGTGTCGAGGATTACCAGCCAATCATCCAGTGGATGAATGAGTAAGCCCGGCCATAACTCTTAACCCTTAGCCGTAGTTGGATTAGCTGATGAACAAATTTTTCGTGAGTCTGCTGTTGACCATGGGCGTTAGTGGTATCGCCCAGGCCGCAAGCACCGCCCTTGTGGGTGATGCCGCCGCTGGTCAGGCAAAAACCGCTGTCTGTGGCGCGTGTCACGGCCCCGACGGCAATAGCATGGCCCCCAACTTCCCCAAACTGGCCGGGCAAGGCGATCGCTACCTGCTCAAGCAACTGCATGAAATCAAGGACGGCAAACGCCAGGTCCTTGAAATGACCGGCCAGTTGAATAACCTGAACGATCAGGACCTCGCGGACATCGCCGCCTACTACGCCAGCCAAAAAAGTTCTGTCGGCGCTGCTGACCCGGCCCTGGTTGCACGCGGAGAGGAGCTGTTCCGTGGCGGTGACCTGCAAAAAGGCCTGCCCGCCTGCACCGGCTGCCATGCACCGGACGGCCAGGGCAACGCACCTGCCGGCTTCCCCCATGTGGGCGGCCAACACGCCAGTTACATCGAGAAACAGCTCACTGACTTCCGCGAAGGCGATCGTACCAACGACGGTGATTCGATGATCATGCGCGCTATTGCAGCCAAGCTGAGCAACAAGGACATCAAGGCGTTGGCCAGCTACATTCAAGGTCTGCACTGATTTGTGTAGGCAGGATGCAGCCAACCCGCAATGCATTTATTGACGTTAACGGTCGTTTAATCTTTGAATGTAAGCGTGTCAGGGCAGCCCAGGCTGCCCTTTTTCCTGCTATCTGCCGCTACACTACCGAACTCAAGCCAGAACAGACCTGTCTTAAAACAGGCCACGTCAGGCGACCTTATTTGTCCAGGAGTAAAGCATGCGTAATCTGATTCTCAGCGCCGTTCTCGTCAGCGCCTCCCTGTTTGGCATGACTGCTCAAGCTGCCGATGTCCCGCTTGAAGCCGGCAAGACCTACGTTGAGTTGGCGAATCCCGTTCCGGTTGCTGAGCCTGGCAAAATCGAAGTGGTTGAACTGTTCTGGTATGGCTGCCCGCACTGCTATGCATTTGAGCCGACCATCAATCCTTGGGCGGCAAAGCTGCCGGCTGACGTACATTTCGTTCGTATCCCGGCCATGTTTGGCGGCCCATGGGACGCACACGGCCAACTGTTCCTGACCCTGGACGCCATGGGCGTAGAGAACAAAGTGCACGCGGCGATCTTCAATGCCATCCAGAAGGAAGGCAAACGTCTGACCGACAAAAACGACATGGCTGATTTCGTGGCCACTCAAGGCGTCGATAAAGACAAATTCCTGCAAACCTTCGACTCTTTCGCCATCAAAGGCAAAATTGCCCAGGCTAAAGAACTGGCCAAGAAGTACGAGGTTTCTGGCGTCCCTACCCTGATCGTCAACGGTAAGTACCGCTTCGACCTCGGCACCGCAGGCGGACCGGAACAAGCGCTGAACGTGGCAGACCAACTGATCGCCAAAGAGCGCGCAGCTGAGAAAGCGGCGCCACAAGCGGCCAAAAACTAAGCGGCGCCCTCTCCCGTGCGGCGCTGGAAGAGCGAACGAATCGTTGGCCTGCACGAACCGCAGGTCAACGAAGATCATGTGCCGGGCAGTGGCCTGGCAGATGATCGACGCTTGCGTTTGCTCAGCTTCAATATCCAGGTCGGTAACAGCACCCACAGTTACCGCCATTACCTGACCCGCAGCTGGCAGCACCTGCTGCCACACAAAGGGCGGGCAGGTAACCTGGAGAAAATAGGCGACCTGTTGAGCGACTTCGATCTGGTCGCGCTGCAAGAAGCCGATGGTGGCAGCCATCGCTCTGGCTACATCAATCAGGTCAAGTACCTGGCCCAACAGGGCGAATTCCCCTACTGGTATCAACAACTCAATCGCAACCTGGGTCGCCTGGCGCAGCACAGCAATGGCGTGCTCAGCCGTTTGCGCCCCTCTGCCATTGAAGATCACCCTTTGCCAGGCCCCGCAGGGCGTGGCGCCATTTTAGTGCGCTTTGGGGATGGCCCCGATGCGCTGATCGTCGTCGTGATGCACCTGGCGCTGGGCACCAAAACCCGCACCCGGCAGCTGGCGTACGTTCGCGAACTGATTAGCGGCTACCAGCACCAAGTGCTGATGGGCGACATGAACACACACGCCAGTGACTTGCTGGACACCTCGCCGCTGCGCGATCTCGGCTTGCTGGCGCCGCAAATGCAGGCCACCTTCCCCAGTTGGCGGCCGCAACGTTGCCTCGATCATATTTTGCTCAGCCCAAGCCTCACCCTCGAGCGCGTGCAGGTGCTCGACCAGCCTATTTCCGACCACTTGCCGGTGGCGGTTGATATCCGTCTGCCCGGCTCTGTGGGCGGCGACTTGTTGCCAGTGCTGAGCCCGCCTCATGAGCCACTGGCATGAGCGCCGATGACGCCTCACGCTGGAAAGAAAAATACCTGAAGAGCGTCGAGCAACAAGACAAACTCGAACGGCGCTGGAACGCGCGCCTTGACCTGTTGCGCCGCGGCCTGGTGCGCAGCACGCTGGCGGCCGAAGGCACCGACCGCACCGTTGACCAGTGCATGAAAGAAATGCGCGAAGCCGTGCGCACCGATGACATGGACGCCCCGTTGGCGGCACTGCTCCCGCGCCTTGAAAAAGCCGTGCTCGACTCCGAGCAGCGCCGTGAAACCCGCATCGACCAAATGAGCGTCGCGCTCAACGCTCTGGTCACCCAGTTGCAAGCCCTGCCCTTGCCCCGTGACGTCAGCAAACCCCTAAAAGCCTTCGCCAAGCAACTCGACAACCGGGTCACCCAGGCGCGTGAAATCCCGTTACTGCTGAGTGAACTGAGCACCTTGCAGGGCCGCGCGCTGGCGCCACAGCAGCACACTGCTGAACCGGCCAAGCCGGGCCTGTTGCAGCGCTTGTTCGGCACTCAAGAAGCTGACAAGGCCGACCCGCCCGAGAGTCCGGCACCCGCTCCAATGCCCGCGCCCGCGCCCGCGCCCG
>NZ_WIVZ01000173.1:0-239 GCF_009600325.1 Pseudomonas sp. FSL R10-2189 | reverse complement strand
GTCGCACTCATCGGCAGCGACGAGTTCAAACACTCTGTTCGCCCTCATCTGCAACTGGCCATGGCGCAACTTCTGGGAGCTCTCAACAGCGCAGCGGCCCGCTTGCAACCGGCACTCAGCCCGGCTGTGGCGCATGTTGTGTCGCGTCTTAACTGTGCCGTGCAACTGCTCTATAACGGCGTGCATCTGACCCAGCTCAAAGTGACGATGACTCTGGGTCAGTACTACGCCCTGCAATC
>NZ_WIVZ01000172.1:0-242 GCF_009600325.1 Pseudomonas sp. FSL R10-2189 | reverse complement strand
CAGCGCAGGCGCCGTATCAGGGCGCACACCGCGCCACAGGTAGAACGCTTCTGCGGCCTGCTCAGCCAACATCCCCAAACCATCCATGACCTTGCCCGCCCCCTGCTCGCTCGCCCAGACACAAAACGGCGTTGGTGCGCTGCCATACATCATGTCGTAACACAGGGTTTTACCCGGCTCGATCAAGCTGCTGGCAATGGGTGGCACTTCACCGGCCAGACTGGCGGAGGTGGCATTGATGA
>NZ_WIVZ01000171.1:0-244 GCF_009600325.1 Pseudomonas sp. FSL R10-2189 | reverse complement strand
GGCACTGACTACACCGCCCGGGTGGAACTCAGAGGGCTGCCCGCCGATCAATCCATCTTTTATCGCGCCTGGTTCGAGGACGCCCGCACCGGAACAGCGGGCGAACCGTGGTTCGGGCACCTGCGCAGTGTGCCAGGGCAGCCGCGGGACATTCGTTTTGTATGGAGTGGTGATACGGTCGGTCAAGGGTTCGGCATCAACCCTGACATAGGCGGCATGCGCATCTACGACGCCATGCGTCGAC
>NZ_WIVZ01000170.1:0-251 GCF_009600325.1 Pseudomonas sp. FSL R10-2189 | reverse complement strand
GGCGCAGCGGACGGGACTCGAACCCGCGACCCCCGGCGTGACAGGCCGGTATTCTAACCGACTGAACTACCGCTGCGTATCGCTCGGACTTGCGTCCGTTTGAAACTTTTAAAACCGTTGATCGAGAAGCTTCGGTGCTTTTCAATCGCAAGCCAGGCTAACCTGACTTGTACAAATATGGCGCAGCGGACGGGACTCGAACCCGCGACCCCCGGCGTGACAGGCCGGTATTCTAACCGACTGAACTACCG
>NZ_WIVZ01000169.1:0-257 GCF_009600325.1 Pseudomonas sp. FSL R10-2189 | reverse complement strand
TTGATATTTTATGTACAGTTTATTATAAACGATTGGTTACTTTCATATTTTATGTACACAATACAATACATATTTTGGGTAATTTAATATTTTATGCAGAGTGTATAGTATATACTTGGTGTACTTTGATATTTTATGTACAGAATATAATATATACTGGATGTGCCTTCATATTTTATGTACAGTATATAATATATATTTTGGGTGCTTTGATATTTTATCTACAGTTTACAATATATATTTTGGGTACCTTGATA
>NZ_WIVZ01000168.1:0-259 GCF_009600325.1 Pseudomonas sp. FSL R10-2189 | reverse complement strand
GAGCAGCAACAGCGCACGCTCAACGCCCAATACGACTGCGGCCAAAACATCTACGGCTGGGACGGCGACACCCTCGCCTATGAAACGCGCTACAGCGACAACGCCGCCAAACGACGCCTGATCCACTACTTCTACGAACCGGGCAGCTTCATCCCCGTCGCCCAAACCGTCGAAAACCGCAACCTGTCGCTAGTGCGCGAGCCAAGCCATGAAAACGGCTACCACATCGACCGCGACCCGCTGTGGCAACACCAACCCG
>NZ_WIVZ01000167.1:0-260 GCF_009600325.1 Pseudomonas sp. FSL R10-2189 | reverse complement strand
ACCCAATGCAGCGCTGCCCTCAGGGCTTCACGTGCTAGCAGCTCTACCAACCATTGTGCTGCGGTTTTGAGACGTACCTTGTTCATGTATTCACCTCCATTAGTTCTTACTACTAAGGGAGACATAAGCAGCAGGACGTCACCGACAGCGCGCAATATGTAGGGCTAATTGATAAAAACGGTCGTACCGAGTCCTTATGAAAGCCCCCCTTACCGGGACTTGGTTCATGGCACTATCCAATGACTGGCCATTGGCTACAC